>JBBAAN010000022.1:0-31974 GCA_041658225.1 Actinomycetota bacterium | reverse complement strand
AAGAGGTTCTGGCCATCCACGAAGGCCACGGTGCGCTTGACGCCCGGCTCAAGCGGCATCGCAAAAGGCCAGAGAAAGCAATACCCCGTCGGAGGCCTCGCGGCTGATCCGACGGGGAGCAAATGGCAAAGTCAAACTACCCCGCGCCTCGGCAGATGTCAATCGGCGCGTTACCCCCTCATACGGTGCTGCTTTCATGTGTGAAGCATAGGGACGGCATGCGACAGCAAACGACGGTCCGCGGGACATCTGTGGACAACCGAGTCCGCGTGACGGGTGCGATCTTGCGGGCGATGGCGATGCACCAGAGCAGGCAGGCCTCCGCGGCCAGGGGGTCGCCGTGAGTGAGGTTCGAGATCGCGCGCTCGGATGTAGCCCCTACCCCGTCGTAGCCCCGCGGACGGCGGCCTCGAGATCCACGAAGTTGGCGCCCTCCAGGGCCCGATACCTCTCCGGATGGCAAGTGAGGATCAGGACCTGGAGACGCTGCGCGGCGTCCTCCAGGACCCTCAGCACCCGGGCCATGCGGCCGGTATCGGTGGCCAGCAAGACGTCGTCCAACACGACAAGCTGGCGCTCGTCTTTCGCCAGGACTTCGGCCAGAGCAAGGCGGGTGGCAAGGTGCAGTTGCTCCTGCTCGCCACCCGAGACGTTCTCAACCGGCACGCCCATCTCGATCGACGCGGGAATCACCTGCGCCGGCTCGAGGGCATCTCCAAGACGGACGCGGCCAAGTCGCCGCCCCGCGATGCGCTGAAGAGTGCGCGCCACTGCCGACTCGACGGGCTCGACCACCCCCGCCAACGCCTGAGCGCGGCATCCAGCCAAGGTGTCCCGAAGCAGGCGAATGGCGGCGACGCGCAACTCCTCGCGGCCAAGTGAATCCTCGATCAAGGCCGCTTCTTCCTCCGCCAGAGCAAGGGCCGAGTACGGCCCCCTGGCCGACAACTCCGCCAGCTTGCCCTCTTCGGTCTTCTCCTCGCCAAACGCTCGTGTCGCTTCCTGCCTGATGGCTTCGAGCTGGCTCTGCAGCTTCGCGGCTTCCTCGCCGGGATCCTCGCCGAGCGCGGCGATCTTGCCCTCGATGTCTTGAAGGGCCGCCCTCGCCGCGTCCCATGAGAGCGCTATCTGGCCGAGCTCCCCGGCCCTGGTCTCATCCGTCTTGCCATCACTTGCGAGATCGGCCAGCTTTGACCGCAGTGACCGGGCGGCTGTCTCGAGGGTCTCGAGCGACGTCGACACCTTGGCCATCTGCACCTCGGCCGCGTTCTGCGCCACCACCGCCGCATCGCGAGCGGCCTCGGCAACATCAATCCGGTCCTGGAACGATCGGACCATTGCCTGCTCGGCGGCGCTCAGTGCCTCGACACTGGGGGGCTCCTCCTTCCAGGCCGGACGCTCGGTGAGGATCTCCGCGGTGATGGTCGCAAGCCTGGCGAGCTGCTGCTCAACGTCTTCAGCGAGATCGCCGGACAGGAGCGTTTCGATCTGGGTCGCCGCCTGCGCGATTCGAGCGTCCAGGCCTCTGGCCTTCTCGGCGAGAGATTCCAGTTGGTCCAAGTTGTCTGTCCCGAAGCCCGCCGTCAGGTCCTTGGCCCGCTTGGCGCCCAGGTCGCGCTCACGGCGGATCTCCTCAATGGAGCCGGCCGGTCCCTGAGCCCGAATGCGGGCCACCCCGGGCAGATCCACCACCACGGGAGAGCCTCTCACTACGCTGGGCCGACCAGGGCTCAGCGCATGGGACCCCGGCTCTTCTCCCTCGATCACGACGAGAGAGCCCTCGCTCTCGCAAACGACTTCGAGCGTGACCAGGCTGGCCTCGAGGCGGGTCTTGGCATCGTCTCGGTTCCTCAGGGCCTTGCGGATGGCGCGCAGTTCCTTCTCGTCGGGGGCCACCAGGCGCGATCGCTCCTCTTTGCGCGTGGCCAATTCCCCCTCGGCTTCGCGAACGCGACGCAGCCTCTCGTCCAACTCGGAGGCCTGCCTCAACGCGTCGACGTAGCGTCGAGCCAGGTCGCACTCGCGCCCTGCTTGATCCACGGACTCCCGACCCCGGCGGACATCCTCCAGCTCTGCCTTCGTCCGGCCGGATCCCTTGGCGCGCTCCTGTTGCTCACGCAGCTTGAGAGGCAAGCTCTCCCGGAGGCGGCCAAGCTCCTCATTCGCCTGCGCCAGCTCATGCTGAGCGGCTTTGATCGCCTCGACGCGGCTCCTCAGCTCGCTGTGCTGGGCCGCCGCTTTGCCGACCTGCTCAAGGCGTCTCGCCTTGTCGGCCACCAGTGCTCGATACGTTTCGGCTCGGACGCTGGCCTGCCCCAGCGCCGTAGTGATCTCCGCCTGATCACGGAGCGCCTGTGAGCGACAGGAGCGCAGGTCCTCGACTCTCCGGGCCGCGTTCTCGAAGGCTCCCAGAGCTTCCAGGGCCTCGCGCTTCCAGCCCGTGGCCTCGAGGAGCCTCTCCCGGAGACGCCCGACCTCAGATGCCTCACGACCGCTCCTGGGTCTGCCCGTGGGCGTGAACTCCTTGAGATAGGCCTCCTCGATCAACCGCTCGATTGGGCCGGCCGCGGTCGCGGAGACCTGCGCTCCCAGCAAGGAGCGGATGTCGGCGACCACGTCGCCGGAGAGCGCCGGCAGGGACACATCTCCCTGGGGAGCCCACAGCACTTGCGCAAGTCCCCAGTTGTCCGGTCGGGCCAGGCCACGACCCGGTGGGTTGCGGGTGAGGATCGCCCGCGCCCTCTCATCCGCGTGGTCGCCCTCGGCCAGGGGCACGAACCGGCCGTCCTCGGCGCATTCCAGCTTGGAGGATGGAGAGTCCAGGAACACCTTCGTGAGGCGATAGTCCTTGCCCCCGTGCGCGAACTCAACCGTGACCTTCGGGGCAAGATCGCGTCCCCAGGGGCGCTTGGCTTCCACGTCGCGTCCGGCGACTCGATGGCTGTCAAGCAGGCCGCGAAGCAGCGCATCGAAGAGTGTGGACTTGCCCGTGGCGTTAGGCGCGTGAAGGACGTTCAAGGAATCCGAGAATGGGCCCACTCGCACTCGTTCGATGAAGCAGCGCCAGCCCTCGAGCGTGATTGACCGAAGGATCATGCGGAGCCTGCCGAAGCGCGGGCATACAGCTCCAGCAGAGCCCGCGCGGCCACCTCTGGTGTTGCCCCCTCGGGCCGGGGCCCCGCGAACTCGGAATCGGCCAGGTCCCGCAGGCTGGCGCCGGTCTCACGGATCAGCCCGACCGGAAGAGACGCCAACCAGTTCGCATCCTGGGGAGCCGGGCGCAGGCCTGATGTCTCCAGGCGGCCAAACAAGAATCGGGAGTCGAGGATCCCCTGGATCCTGTCGAGTTCGTCTCGATCCGCCGCGGGCAGCAGTCCCGTCACGCGCAGTTCCATGAGGGTCTTCGAGGCGGCGTCGATGGCCTCAATCGCGGCCCTTGCCCTGGCCAGGTCGCCGGCTTCGCGAAGGATGGCTTCTTGCACCGACCAGGCAAGGCCACCGGTTGGCAGGGGGGTGATGGACGGCCTGGCCCCCGGCGCCTCGATGTCCACCAGCAGGACATTGCCGCTGTCTCGCTCGCCGAACTTGGTGGTTTCATGGGTGCCGGAGTAGGCCATGCGCACCGCGGCGTCTGGTTCGGCATACGTTGTGGTCGAGTGCCAATGGCCGAGCGCCAAGTAGTCCAATCCCCTGCGCACAGCCGCCTCGCGCGGGAGGGGGTAGTCAGGTTCCTCAGTCGGTATGCCTTCCACGGTCCCGTGGGCCACGCCGATCCTGACGCCCTGCCCCCGGGCGGGGTCTATCCAAGCGGTCGGATCCTTGCCCGAATGCCTCTCCATCACGGGGCACGGATACAGGGTCCCTCCAGGGATCTCGACGGGCGCGGGCTCTCTCAGAACCCGCACGCTGCCGGCCGACTGCCAAACCGGGTGCTCCCAAACCGACCCCGGAACCAAGGGGTCGTGGTTTCCGGGAATGACGAAGACGGGTTTGGCGAAAGAGGCGAGTGTGTCCGCGACTTTCTGGACGAGCACGCGGTCCACGCCGTTGTCTTCGAAGGTGTCGCCCGCGAGGAGGATGAACTCCGCGCTGTTGTCCTTGGCGAGGCGAACCACTCGCTGGGCGGCGAGAAGACGCTCGTCCCTGACGCGCGAGGCGGCCCCACCCACATGGGCTGCCTTCATACCGATCTGCCAGTCGGCAGTGTGGAGGAACCGCACGGCGAGTCGTCCCTCTTCCCTGGCTAGCCCACCTTGACGTACGCGTACCCGGCCTTCTTTATGTGCTGGTCCAAGTACGTGCCCTTCGAGCCAGCCGCCATCAATCCCTCGTACTCATGGGCAGGCACGCCGAAGTACTGATAGACACCACCTTTGTGGAACTCGACCTCGAGCGTCGAGCTATCGGGGTCGTAGCCCACAGAACTAAGATTGCTGGACTGAACCGGCGTTCTCTGCATCGCTTCTCTCCTCAGACTCAGTGGCCGCTGAACTCACGGCCATCCGCTGCTGCCGCCATCCTGTGACGGCCTCCGCGTAGGGGGCGGGTCCCTCGCGGTCCATGCCCCAGCATGAGGCGACCTCAGGGTCGTCGCTCTTCGGTCTGGGCTCGATGAGGGGCAGTCGGATACGGCTCGGAATCGGTACTGCTTCACCCAGCACAACGGCTTCCCCGGTCCTGAGAGCTGGCAGCAGTTCCATGAGGCCAGCCAGCGTGTCGGGCACCGCCGCCTTGACGCGTCCCTGGTCGTCACTATTGGAGAGGCGCAGCGCGACGAAGGTGCCACATTGCGCAAGAATGGTCTCGTCCAGTTCGGACGGCCGTTGACTGATGACGATCCCCCCTATGCCGTATTTTCGCCCCTCCCGAAATATGCGTCTAACCGCCACGCTGGCATAGCCCGCTGCGAATTGAGGACTGCCGCCGCGTGGGAGGTATGAATGCGCCTCTTCGAAGATGATCAGGAGGGGCCGCTGTCTGCCCGTCCCCGCGAGGTCGCGACCCCAGAACATGCCTTCGAAGAGGACTCTCGCAACGACTCCAACTACCAGATCGACGACTTCGGATGGGACACCCCCTAGGTCCAAGACGGTAATCGGGCGGTCGTGATCAACCCATCCCCGCAGAAGGTCGTGCAGATCTCTATTGGCTCCGTCGTATGGGTCCGGGGATAACAAGAAATCGAAGCGACGGTCCTTGAGACGACCGAGGATCTTGTTCACATAGGGACCCATACCAAGTGAGACGCCTTTGAAAGGAGAGGTATTTCCGGGCCCGTGGGGTTGGAACTTGGCTGACTTCAGAGAGGCAGCGTCTCCCTCTTCTATCAGGGCCTCATTGACCTTGGCCACTTCGCGAAAGGTGGCTCTCTCCATCCTGTCGAAGTGGTACCAGACATCCCTGATGGAGAAGGGCACCGGCGAGTCGACCGTGATCTGTTCCGCCGGAACAGAGCCTGCAGCCAGAGTGGTGCAGCGACAACGTTTCTGCTCGAAGATCTGTTCTCTGAGCGCCGAGTCCTGCAAGGACTCTGAGGCCGTGCTTCGGCCGATGAGGAACCAGGCCAGCTCGTCGAAGGATAGAGCCCAGTACGGGACGACGAGCGGACTCTCGGAGTCATCGATCCGGAATACCCGGGCTTGATCTCTGAGTGCGGTCCTGTACTCCCCGTGAGGGTCTATGACCACCACGTGGGCTCCGGGGAACGCCCCACCAGAAAGCGCCTTGAGGAAGCCGGCAACAGCATTCGACTTCCCGCTTCCCGTCGACCCGATGATCGCGGCATGCCGGGTGACGATCTTGTCGAGATCCACACGGGCGCGAAGGTTGTCAGAGGCTGAATGCCAGCCGATCTCTACCGATGCAGGCCCAGCCGTCCCGTATATGAGGCGGAGGTCGTCCTCCGTGACGATGTGGACCTCATCGTCCAGTGTCGGGAACGAGCTGACCCCACGCTCGAACCTAGCACCGCGGTACGCTTCCCCCACGAGCTCAACCTCGATCCACCTCTGCCCAACGTCAAGCGTCTGGTGGGAGCCAGCGGGTTCTGGGGTTTCCGAAGCGCCGACCTTGGAGACGATTCCAAATACGTTGAGAAACCCGAGCGGAATGCGCACGAAGGACCCGACTTGCCCGAGGCGGTAAAGCCGGCCGTGGACGATCGGACTTGCTGACGGAAGGTCCGCAGTTATCCGGACCCGTGCTCTGGCGCCCTCCACCCCTCCTATGAGACCCAGGAAGGTGGCATCCGTCCTCACGTCACACCGTCCTCGGTCTTGTGCTGATCTGTGGCTGGGATGGTTGCAGCCGACTCAGCTACCTCCGAGAACCCTATGAATCTCTCCAGGTACTCCGTGAAGGCTGTGAAGTCCCCAAGTGAGAACGCGCTCTGGGAGGCGTCCCAGAACGATTCAGATCTCGGAGTCGACTTGGGAACGCTCCAGCACCCGTCCACTCCACCTATACACGCCCTGTCCGGACCGAGAATGGTGAGGTTCCGATGGGTCTGTCCGAGCTGGACGGTCCTGTCATCGACAGCGCGCTTCGTCCCGTCCCCGCCTGGTGTGCCGAATGCGAGGGTCGTTACTGCCAGCCTGCTGTTCGACTGGAGACCCTGAAGCAGGATCTCGTTGATGTGTTCGTCCGAAAAGCTGTAGCCCGCGACCATGAGTAGCGTTTCGCCCGACGCGATCAGTCGGCGAAGCCTGTCCTGGCACGTCAGGAACGGCAGTCGGCGGGACTCCGAGTACTTGTCTCTGGACGGGAAGATCATCAGCTCACCACCAGAGTCCGAGCCGGTGCCGGGCTGTCGGCTGATGCGGGAGTTCCCAGTAAGCGTGTCCCTCGTCGTCTTCCAGTTCACCGAGCCATGCAGTTTCCACAGACGCGTCCACGATCTGGGCGGGCGCATGGGCTCATCACCGGGCAGACTGTCCGCACCCACTGACTCAGGGCAGAAGAACGGCGCCACCGACCCCACGAATCCGTCAAAGAACGGGGCCCTGACGGCTTCCAGGGCGTGCTCGATCAGGAGGTCATAGTTGGTGGTGAAGATCTCGATCGGGTATTCCCGATCGGCGTACAGCGCGCGCACCCACTGCGCGAAGGTGACGTGTGGCTTTCTGCCTTGGGGTGGATCGCAGGTCACAATTCTCGAGATGGCACTGCATATCTCTGCGTCCAAGGACCGGATTTCCTCGAAAGTCAGGTCGTTACCCGGTCCCCCGGTACCGGACTCCAGCAGCTCGCGGTAGAGGCGCACTCGATTCAAGACGTGCTCCACATGTGGTGTGTCTTTGATTTCTCCCTCTATCCGCCCGTAGAGGTCCCTGACTGTGCCCTTCAGCTGGGCGGTGACTTGATCCGACAGGTCTTGGATTCCAGGCATTCCGACTGCCATCGACGTCCCGGCTCCGAAGAGGAAGGCCACTCGACGCTTGTCTGAGGCCAGCTGGTCCCTAAGGTCGGTTGCCGCTTGAAGGGGGTCATGCTCCACCCGGGCGCTCATGCCGTCACTCCACCTCTCCTGTCGGACCCCGATTCTGACACGAGGGAGCACCTCTCCCGCCGGTGGTCGACATCACGGTGTCCGTTTCCTATCTTCCGTTGGGGACGCATCCGCGGCCCACCGCGGGTCCTCCAGTGCGGCGTCCACCTCTTTGAGGGCAGCCGAACGCAGCGCACGCTCCAAGGCAGCTCTCTGAAAGTGCGGCGCGTGCCTTGACGAAGGATGGGATCGAATATCCGCCACCGCCTGGATCCCATGCACGGAGATAAGCTCGACAAACCGCTCCAGGCTGTGGTTCGAGTGCCCGATCGAGAACAGCTCTCCAGACATCACGCCCTCGAGACTCCGCTCAGCACATGCCAATCTGCTCCGGATTGCCGCTGGGTTCAAGTGTGTCGTCGTGGTCCGGTAGCCCGGCGCATTCGGGCTGCCAGCGTCGGTCCCCGTGTGGACCAGTTGACCGAGAGCGCTGGTGCCCGGTTCGCGAAGGGTTCGTCTGGCCGGAGGTGCAGCACGGTTCATGGCTGTGGCCTACGGAATCGGAAGCGCTTGCTTGCCAAGGCGTCCAGGTCCGATGCCTGGCCCCACATCGTCTGTATGGCTGGTAACGGACGCCGCCAAAGCGCCTCGATTGAGGCATCATCTTGGAAGTTGCCCAATAGGGACGGGTTGGAGAGCAGTCGCGAGTAGGCGAGTCCGGCCAGCAGTTCGGCCTGATAGGCGCGCAATGAACCGTGTCGCTCGCGATCCTGTTCGGGAATCGCCTCGAGACCGCAGTCCCAATCGTGGAGGTGTTCCGCGCAGCTCCGTAGGTCGAAGAGCTCGCCCAGCAGGCCGCCGACTTGCTGAGACGTGCCAGCAAACACCTGACAGCGGTGAACGAACTGCCTTCGGGTCCTTCCTGCGGCCGGTTTCAGCATCGCCTCGATGGCACGGACGAACTGATGAACCCGGTCGTTCGCGCGCTCCTCGCGGACGCCGCGATACCAGGCATGGACTCCGCGCTTCAGACGGCTGAATGCATCGGGGGCCTCGTAGATGGAGCGGAGCCCCGCCGCGACTGTGCTTGCGCTGGCGATAGTCCGGGCATCAATGCGAAGCGGCAGGACGTGAGCTGGCCGATAGTAGTTGCCGAGCACCGTAACCGAGCGGACGTTTGGGTCACCGCCAACGTTGGCCCCGCTGAGGATAAGCCCCCCGTCCATGTGTGGAACGCCCTGCATCAGCAGGGCGTAGAAGAAGCCTAGCGCGGCTTGCTCGAGGGTTTCGTTCTCCTTGTCCAGCACCTCGAGTCTCGCCGACGGGGCGGTGGCCAGAATGGCGAAGTTGCTCCCCTTGAGATGCTCGGTGTTAAGCGTGCCGAGCCGCTTGATCCAGCGTGAGCCAATTGCGAAGGGGGGGTCGGAGTGTATCTCCAGCCCGCCTTGGAGTTGGATGGGAGCGTTCAATGAGGTGACCGACACATTCTCGAGCGCGATGCAGGCGAACTTGTGCCCTGGGGCCGTAGCCGTGCTCATGGCCGTTCCTCCGTTTGAGCGCGTGCGCACGATCGAACAGTCAGAGTTGCCCAAGACAGCCTGCGCGTTCGTTGGCGCTAGCCGCAGACCAGGTCCCGGATCTTCTTCAGAATGGCCGCATCTTCCCCCGCAGCCGCCTCCCTGAGTCGGGCGTCGCCAGACTCGCTCGACCGGAGCACCGCATCAATGATCTCGGCGACAGGTGTCCCAAGCTTGTAGACGCGCACCATGTCGTCCTGGTAGGCAGGCAGGTCACCGGGCAAGTGTGCCAGCCCTGCTCCCGCGAGGGCCTCACTTATGCTTCGGCGAACGTGCACTCCAAGCTTGCCGGCACCGTAGGCATCGCGGAGGACTCCCATGTTGAATGCCTTGATGCCGCCGCCTGCCTCGACTGCAGCCTTGATGCTTTCTAGGGTGGGCTTCATGGTACCTCCACAATAGGCGGATGCTTGAGACTAGAATAAGTTCTGATCAGGCCAGAATCTAGAACTATGTTAGCATAACAGTCGCGCAACCGGGCGCGTGGTGTGCCTGCCCTCAAGTTGGGGCGAGCGGCGCTCGGGGTGGGTCGAGACTGGGGGCGGCCGGCTGTCGCGCTCGGCGGATATGATCGGGTGCGCAGGTGAGGCGGTGTCCTCCTCGGGTTTGGGCGGGGGCCTGAGGGCCATCCATATGGCGGGCACATGCACATGAGAGGTCACATGAACGGAGTCGAGGAGTTCAAGACCGCTGTGGCCGAACGGTTGGGATCGTCGTTCCCCGTGGCCGGCGGGATCCTCGAGCGCGCTTGGCGATACGAGGGACTTGAGATCGCCATTCATCCAGCCGAGGCACCGGACCGCCGCCTGCGCGAGGTATGGCGAGCGCGCCAAGCGGGCGCCGCAACACCTCTCCTCCTGATCGCGCCAAGACCCGGTGGAAAGATCGCCGTCTTGGGTCCAACCGACCCCACCGCGCCGGTTCGCGAGGTCTCGCCCACTCTGCTGGCCGAGGTGCTGTTGCGCCTGGAGGGCAAAGGCCGGAGGGACGCGGCGGCCACCCTTACCGCGGAGCTGGAACGCATCGATGAGGCGGGCATCCCCGGAATAGTGGTGCGGGGCCTCCTGACGCGCCACGTCCTGGACAAGCGCCTCAGGCAGTCCCCCGATTGGAGCCATCTTGCCGACCTGGCAGCCAAGGTTCGCCGGGCCCGTGGATGGCGAGACAACTTCTCCGCGCTCGGTTTCCAGATCGAGCAGCGCAAGAAGGGCTACCTCCTGCGTTCGGGCGGGGCCCCACTGGCGGTGATCCATCCCTTCAGTGATGCTTCGGGCTTTGGCCGAACCACGCCAGAAGGCACTCTCCCTGAGGGCGTGCTCGTCGCGGACTGCGACAACGCCGGTGCGCGTTGGGGACTCTTGGCCACCGACGATCGCTTCCGCCTCTTCAAGGCGCGAGATGTCTCAGTGGGCGCGGCGACCGGTCGCTACCTCGAGTTCGACCTCACGACCACCCAGAACGACGACTGGCCTTTCCTTGGTCTCCTTGCGCCCGAGTCCCTCCAGCCCGGTGGCCGGCTGGACACCCTCCTCGAGGAGGCGATTCGGTTCGGCGAGGACCTCCGGGACGCCTTGGAGGTGCGTTTTCGTGAGAAGGCCTTGCCGGCTATCGCCCGCGGGCTTGGTCGCTTCCGCGCGGACGAAGGCGCCGACCTGGCCGAGCCCGATGTCCGCAAGGAGATCGAAGGCGCCACCTTCGCCTTGCTGTTCCGAGTGATCTTCCTGCTGAGCGCCGAGGGCCATGGGTACCTACCCCTGGGCTCGGCTGCCTACCGGCCGCACGCGGCCTCCACGCTCGTCGTCGATGCTCGAAAGGGCGAGTTCGATCCGGCTGCAACGTCCCTCTGGGACCGCATGAACGTTCTCGTGAAGGCCATGCGGACGGGCAACAAGGCCTGGGGGGTGCCTGCCTACGACGGTGACCTCTTCGCTCCCAGTGGAGTGTGGGGAGCTGAACTGCTGGAGCGCGCGCAGATCAGCGATGCGGAGTTCGGCCCGGCCCTATTCGGGATCGGCTATGACTCCGATGACGCGGATGCCGCCGTGGACTACGCCGACCTGGAGATCGCCCACATAGGCCGCATCTACGAAGGCTTGCTGGCGCTGAAGCTGTCGCTTGCCAACGAAGACCTGGTCTACGACAAGTCCAAGGAGCGCTTCGTTCCGGGGGACGGCCAGAAAGCTGAAGTCGCGAAGGGAGAACTTTTCTGGCAGACCGAGTCGGGCGGGCGCAAGGCCGGCGGCGTCTACTACACCAAGCAGATCTTCGTTCGGCACCTCGTGAACCAGTCGGTCGTCCCCGCCCTACAGGAGCACCTGGCGGAGGTGGCTGCGCTTGCACAGGACGATCCGTCCAAAGCAGCGGACAAGCTGTTTGACTTCCGGGTTGTTGACCCGGCCATGGGGAGCGCCCACTTCCTTGCTGATGCCCTCGACGTGATCTCCGACCACGTCGAGTCCTTCCTTGCCGAGAACCCCATTCCGGCCGTCAAAGACTTGCTCGATGGACTGCGCCGAGAGATCCACTACGAGGCAGGGGCAACGGTCGAGGATGGGGACCTGCTCCGTCGCCTCGTGCTCAAGCGCTGCATCTACGGGGTGGACCTCTCACAGATGGCTGTGGAGGTGGCGAAGATCTCGCTGTGGTTGGCGGGCTTCGTGCCGGGGCTGTCGCTTGCCTACTTGGGGCACAACCTCCGGCGAGGCAACTCATTGGTTGGCGTGGCGGATCCTGAAGCTGTCAAGGACACATTGGGCAACTTCGCCGATGAGGGCGGATCCATACCCAAAGCTATGGCGCGGGCGAGGAATGCAGCCCGCCGGCTGGCTGAGATCGGGGACCGTACCCCTGCTGAGGTGGATGAGTCACGCGCGGCGACGAGACAGCTCCAGGAGGCGGTTCAAGGCTTGGAGTATGCCTACGGTCTTTGGTGCGCGGAGTGTTTTGGCATCGCGGGGGCCCGAGCTGTCCTCCTCACGGGATCCATTGAGAAGGTGCTCGAGCAGGCTCCTGCGCCCGCGTTGGACAAGCTCCTCGCCGCTGTTGACCAGGAGGCGGAGCGACACAGCTTCTTTCATTGGGAGACCGCTTTCCCCGAGGTCTTCGCGCGCGAGCGTCCAGGGTTTGACGCGGTCATCGGAAACCCGCCGTGGGAGGAAGTGACGGTCGAAGAACTGGCCTTCTACGCCCTCCACGACCCGGGACTCCGTGGGCTGACCAGCGAGCAGGCGCGGCGCAAACGGATCGACGCTCTAGTGGCACGGTTCCCGCACCTTCCTGCCGAGTTCGAGGCGCGTCAGGCGGAACTCGCCGTGCAGCGGCGGTTCTTCGGGCCCGAGGGAGGCTACCGCGATCAGAGCGGAGGCGACATCGACCTGTATCAGTTGTTCTGCGAGCGCTACCGGACGCTCGCGCGAGAGGGAGGGTACATCGGGGTCGTCCTGCCTCGTTCGGCCTTCCTGGTGGAGGGTGCTCGCGGTTTCCGTCGCTGGTTCATGCTTGGCGCGGAGGTTCGGCGTATCGACTTCCTTCTAAACAGCGGGCGGTGGGCCTTCGACGCAGAGCCGCGCTACACGATCGCGCTGGTCGCCGCCCGTCGCGTGCCGCCTAAGGATGGTCACGTCTTCTTCACTACGGGCCCCTCGAGTTCGCAGGATGAGTTCGCAGCCGCGGCGACGCGGAAGGGCGTTCCCATTCCCTTGGCGCGCTTGCGCCATTGGACGCGGCCCAAGGCCGGCGAGAAGGACGCTCCCATTCCCGTGGCAAGCTTGCGCAACCGGACCCGCTCCAAGGCCGGCGAGAAGGGCGAGCCAACCCTGGAGGTCCCGCTCATTCCCTCTGATAACGCAGCCGCCGTGTTCGAGAAGCTGCGGAAGGGCCCACGCTTCGACGAGGGCTACGCGGGGGTCTGGTCGGCCTTCCCTGCCACGGAGTTTCACGAGACCAATGACAAGAAGTACTTCCGCCACGACTCCGGCTGGCCCGTCTGGAAGGGCAGCAGCTTCCGCGAATACGATCCGCACGGAGGCGAGATCGCCGGGTACGCCGACCCCAAGGAGGCGCTGGCTCGCCTTCAGGCAAAGCGCCTGAGTCCGCAGGGGTCTTTCCGCCGCAGGTTCTCCCCTGAGTACGTGGCTGATCCCGGAACCTTGTCCGTCCATCGGGCAAGGGTTGCGTTCCATGACGTGACGCGGTCGACCGATAGCCGAACGGTGATCGCGGCGCTTGTTCCGCCCAACACCATGCTCGTGAACTCGGCTCCCTACCTGGCGTTTCCGCAGGGTGGAGAGCGGGAGCAGGCGTTTGTTCTCGGTCTCCTGGACAGCCTGCCTTTCGACTGGCAGGCCCGGCGTTTCGTGGAGACTCACCTGAGCTTCTTCGTCCTGAGCCTCCTGCATCTTCCTGATCCGAGTTCTGCACCCGTCGCCGAGATAGCCAAGCGCGTAGCCCGGCTGTCTTGCGTGGATGAGCGATTCGAGGAGTTTGGGAAGGGATTGGGCGCGGAGGTAGGTCCTCAACCGCCCGACGAGCGCGACAAGCTACGAGCCGAGATCGACGCGCTCGTGGCACACGCCTATGGATTGAACGAAGAGGACCTCGAAGTCGTCTTCTCCGACTTCACACAGGCGGCCGTGCCGGGAACCTACAGAGAGCTGGTGCGGGCCGCGTTCAAGGACGCGTCGCGCTGACAGGGGGGACGGAGAAGAGAATGGTTCAGCCTCCGGAGGTAGTCGACAACTCGGCGAGGTACGGTCACGGCGAGGCGCTCACCTACATGGCCAATCGCTACTCGGAGCGCCTCAATGTGGCCACCGGGTATGTGGCGATGGGGGGCCTGGTCGCGCTTGCGTCGCTGCCCGGTGGGGAGCGCCCAATCCGTCTTCTGTTGGGTGCCGTCCCGAAGCCGGGACTGGGCGCCTATGGCCCGATCCGCGATGAGGAGAAGCAGGTCTGGGATCTGTTTCGCGAGACCCTGGAGACGCTCCGGCAAGAGCGCGATTTCGCCGCGTTTCCGCCGTCGCGCCGGATGGCGGCTCTTGAGCAGGTCGAGGCTCTGCTAAGGTCCGACCGGCTCGATGTACGTCGCTTGCCCGGCCGCTTCTTGCACGGGAAAGCCTACATATTCGGTGATCCCTCACCGGATGGAGGAACCGCGGGCGACGGGGCCGCGCTGATCTCGAGCGCTAACCTCACCTGCGGAGGACTCCAGAACAACCTCGAGTTGGGACTGGTGTCCTATCAGCCGGGGATCGTCTCTGAGGCCTTGGACTGGTTCGTTGATCTCTGGGACCGGGCGATCGACTTCAAGGACGATCTACTCGAGCTGCTCTTCCCGCCGGCCGCCTCGTACGACCCTCAGACGGTCTTCCTCCGTGCCTTGTTGGACCTCTACGGCGATGAGATCAAGGCGGAGATGGAGAAGGGCGTGCCGCAGGCTCACGGCCTCTCTCTCGTGCGGTTCCAGAAGGACGGGTACCGAAGAGCCCGGCGCATCTTGGATGAGTATGGGGGCGTGCTCTACGCGGACGGAGTGGGTACCGGCAAGACCGAGATGGGACTCGCGTTCCTGACGGAGTACGCGAAGGAGCTAGGTCTGTACACGCTGGTGATCGCACCGGCCCAGTTGCGGGACGACAAGTGGTTGCCCAGGATTCACGAGGCCAACCTGGCGGCACAGGTGATCTCCTACTCGGAGCTGGCCGCCGACGGACAGCTTGTTCAGGGCGCCGCTTCCAGCAGGCGAGTCCTTCACCTCGACAAGGATGCGTACAGTCTCGTGATCATCGACGAGGCTCATGCTTTCCGGAATCCAGACACGACCTGGTACGCCGCGCTCGACCGTCTTCTTGGCGGCAGGCCCAAGCACCTGGTGATGTTGACCGCCACGCCGGTGAACAACTCGCTGTGGGACCTGTACAACGTGATCCTCCTGTTTGCACGGCACGATGCCGCCTTCGCCGAGAAGCCCAGGTTGCGGATAGCGAGCCTGCGCAAGTTCTTCTTCGAAGCCGGTGCGTCGGATCCCGAGTCCATCTCCGGCGAGCACCTGTTTCCACTCGTGGACGCCATCACCGTGAGGCGGGACAGAGCCTTCCTGCAGCGCCACTACCCGCACGACCAGTTCGCGGACGGCACGCCCGTGCGATTCCCCGAACCGCGCCTGCTCGAACGCCGTTACGACCTGGACAAGGTTTATCCGGGCATCTTCGAGGACGTCGTCGCTACCATCGACGCTCTCACGATGGCCCGGTATCGCCCCCGGGCCTATGACCTGGTCGATCCCGAATCGTGGGGAAGAGAAGAAGCGCTCGTCGGGCTGATTCGGTCCGGGCTCCTGAAACGCTTCGAGTCCTCGGCATGGTCCGCGGCCGTGAGCCTCGGCCGGATGATCACAGCTCACGAGGTGTTCATCGAGGCGTGGGAGAACCAAGGCGTCGTGCCTTCGCTGGCCAGTGTTCGTGAGATCGCCACAGAGGCCAAGGAAGGCGACCCCCTGCCTGAGTTGGTGGCTGAGGCTCTCGAGTCGGACCGGGAGGCACGGCCAATTGCGGAGTTCGACGCGCGCTTCATCGAGGACGTGCGTACCGATCTCGAGCGACTTCAGCACATAGCGGAGGATCTCCGGGGATTGATGGAAAGCCCGGACCCGAAGATCGCTGAGCTGGCAGATGTCTTGGCATCGACTGAAGCGGGGAAGGTCGCCGTTTTCACTGCCTTTGCGGACACGGCGCGGCACATCAAGACCGAGATCGAGAAGGATCCTGAGAGGTTCGGCGGCCGCAAGATGGCGGTTGTGATCGGGAGTGAGCTGGATGCCGATGAGCGAGCGCGGCAACTCGCGAGGTTCTGCCCGGAGACCGTCATGCGCCCCGGCTTCGTGCCACCGCAGGGCGAGGTCGATCTGTTGATCGCAACGGATGTTCTTTCGGAAGGGCAGGACCTGCAACAGGCGGCGGCCGTCGTCTCATTCGACTTCCCGTGGAACCCGCAGCGCGTTGTGCAGCGGAACGGGCGAGTGATTCGCCTGAAGAGCCCGCACAAGGAGGTCTTCCTGTACACCCTCTTCCCGAAGGCCGGCGACCTGGACAAGGCGCTGAAGTTGGAGGCGAGGGTTCGGGCGAAGATCGCCGCCGCCAATGCCGCCGTGGGGATGGAGTCGCAGGTGCTCCAGGCGATGGAGGCTGAGTCCCGGATCTACGCGGACCTGGAGAACTTCGCCTCTCGTCTGGGCACGGACCCCAGCGTTCTTCAAGAGGGAGGGGGGCCCGGATCTGGGTCGTTCGCCGGCGAGGAGTATCGAGCCCGCCTGTTCCGCTTGCTTGCGGAGGGCGAGATCGACCGGCTTCAAAAGCTTCCTTGGGGGATCGGGTCGGCCTTCTGCGGGGCCGGGGCGCCCGGGGCGTTCTTCGCTTGCCGCACGAAGTCGACCGACCGGTACTGGCGGTTCGTCTGCTTGGGAGGCAACGCAGGCGGCCAGGTTGCAGGTGAGAGCCAGGTCGCCAGTGAGAACCAGGTCGCCAGTGAGAACCAGGTTATCCGTGAAGACCTGGAGATCCTCCGACGCATTGACCCCGGTGAGACTCCGGGGGCCGCGTTGCCGGCGGAGTTTGATCTCGAAGGCTTGTGGAAGGTGGCAGCAGCGGACATCGTGGCTGAGCACAATACGCGCGCCGATCCGCGGCTGGCGGAGCAGGCGCTGCCGGCCAGCCAGAGGTGGGCCTTGGAGATCCTTCGGAATCCCGACCTTCCTTCCGAGGGCCGCTACTCTGCGGCGGACGAGGCGCTTGGCGTCGGGCGTGACCAGCTTGTCCGCCGAGCGTTGTCAGACATCCGCCGCCGGCAGCAGAGCGGAGAGCTCTCCTTGGTGGAAGCGGCCGACGCAATTGCGGGAGTGGTGACGGACTTCGGCCTCCGTCCGGTTCCCCCTCAGGTGAAGCTGCCGCTGCCCATCACCGAGGACGACCTGGGGGTTGTCTGCTACCAGGTTGTGTTGCCCGAGTAGCAGCGCTCAGCAACCTTCGCTTTGCGTCCGGCCTTCCGCCCTCTCGATTGGCGCGCTCATCAGCCCTTACCCCCAAGGACCTTTCCACAGATCGTGACTTCTGCGCTCCGGCCGTGGGGCCGGCCATGCACCATGGGGCGCATGAACTCCGATCTCCATGCGGCCGTCTCATGTCTGTGTGGCCTGCGCGACCTGGCGGACGTCGAGTTCCACGTCGACGTCACCACCATGCGTGTCGCGAAAGAGGCGCTCGTAGCCGCGCGCGTCCTCCTCGACGAATCGGGGGAGTTGAGGCCGGGGTCGATGCTGCCGGAGTTCCTGGCATTCGACGCTGGGCACCAGCTCGCGATTCTTGCGGAGGCTTGGATTCGCGAGGCCGACGCTGAAACCGGTCGCCTCTGGCGGGCAGTAGCGATGTTGGACGAGCGGTGGACAGAAGCGGCGGGATGGGGCCGGAGTCTGGTGGCTGAAAGCAGCCGTGCCGCCAGCCCGGTCATGATCGGGTTCGTCGTTGGTGCGTTCATTCGTCCGCTGGTGGCGCTTGGCGCCATCGATGCGCGTGGGGTCGGGTGCGGCGTGCAGATTCGCCGTCATCCAGAACGCGCTCGTTCCCTTGTGCCCACGGGAAGCTGCGGTCGCCAGACTGCGTACCCCGTGGTCCAGGAGTCGTCGGCCATGGAGAGGGGGAGACGTGGGCCAACGACCCGACTCCCGGGCTCCGACCGGGCAGGCTTCCTCGCACGGCGGGCGACTTCGTGATTGGATTCGTAACCGACATCTTCACTGAAGGAGGTGACTGCCATGAGCGAGCGGTCGGCCATTGAGTGGACCGAGGCTACCTGGAATCCGGTCACCGGCTGCAGCAAGGTCTCACCAGGATGCGACAACTGCTATGCCGAACGCCTGGCTGTGCGCCTGCGGGCAATGCGCAATGCTAGGTACACGAACGGATTCGAGGTCACTCTTCACGATGACCAACTTGACCTTCCGCTCAGATGGCGCACGCCGCGGACGGTATTCGTCAACTCGATGAGCGACCTTTTCCACGAGCGGGTGCCCGATGAGTACATCGCCCGCGTTTTTGAGGCTATGGGGCGAGCTCACTGGCACACCTTTCAGGTTCTTACGAAGCGCCCAGGTCGGATGGCGAGCCTGGTGGCGCGGATCTTGCCGGATCCTTTGCCGAATGTCTGGCTTGGCACTTCAATCGAGCTTGACCGATACGTGTGGCGTGCTGACAGAATCCGCGAGACGCCGGCAGCAGTCCGGTTTCTGTCGTGTGAGCCGCTGCTCGGACCGTTGCCCAATCTGGTTCTGGTCGACATCGACTGGATGATTGTGGGGGGGGAGTCCGGGCCAGGGCACAGGCCGGTCTTGGGATCGTGGGTAGAAGGACTCCGGGATCGTTGTGTCGAGGCTGGCGTTCCCTTCTTCTTCAAGCAGTGGGGCGGGCGTACTCCGACGTCAGGGGGGCGTTCTCTGGAAGGGCGTGATTGGGCCGAGATGCCCTCGCTGGCTCCTTAGGGCGGTCGCTCGGTTTCGGGCAAGACCTAGAGGAATGTCACGCGGCAGCCCTGGGGGTACTGACCGCGGTGGCGCGGGCTCGATGACCCGGGAACGAACTTGATCTTCCCGGAATCCTCAAGAGGCATGAGCAAACCACGCCTGATGTGGCCGTCGTGAAGTCCCGTCTGGGTGAGGACCCATTCCTCGACATCGAGAATCTGCACCGTACGGCCCGCAAGGGCCGCGCACAGTCGATTGGCGGGTCCCACAGTGTCAGGTTCAGGGCCAAACAAGGTCTCGTTCTGCGCGATGCGGTCGGAGAATCGCGTCCCTGAGACCGGATCGACTTTCCACATGGCCCGCTTCATCTTCTTGAGGCCCTCAAGATGCTTGGTAGCGAACCAGAGGTCATAGATGGGCCGGCCTCCTGCGTCCAGCATCCGGAAGGAGCACACGAACTTGGCGCCGTGCCTCAGGAGTTGACGGCCATAGAACTCGCTGAGCGCGTTGATCCGTTTGGGCTGATTGGTTAGGTCCCGCCATCCCGCGTCGCCGAACAGGTCGTCGTAGCGTGCGGCGATCTTGGAGTCCGGGTGCTCAAGGAAGCGGTTCACGGGCTCGACCATGAACGTGATCATCACTTCTGACCTCGGCTGATCGAGGAGGCGTGCGATCAGAGACATGGGGGTGTCGGAGAATCCAAACGGGTCGACAAAGGCGAACGTTGGGGCGAGGTGCTTGCCTTCCCGAACGATGCCGTCGAGAAGGCCGCGCATGTTCTCATCGAAGCTGCCGACGCGACATTGTGTATGAACGTTCGTGGGAAGAGATCCGAGACTGGGCAGGACCACTGTCTCAAGGTTGGCGATGCAGCGGGCGTCGGCGTCGATGAACAAGCAGACGTACTCGACGTTCATGGCGTCCCTGTGGGGGTGGTCCAGGTAGCTGCGGAGCGCCACAACTGGCGAACCTGGTTCACCCCCCTCGTATGATCCGGGTCCGGCGAACCCGTCTACGAACACAAGGCGGCCCCCACCACGCCTGGTGGCTGCGGAACCCATGATGGGAATCCACGCGTCCAGGTAGGCCCGGAGAATACGGTGCTTCGCGATCGTGTGGGGCTCCGCCCGCCACGTGACTTGGCGCTTTCCCATATCCGTCAGATTCTCGCAGAGTCTCGCCTGCGGGTCTTTGAGTAGTCCCCAAGGGACGGCAGGTGACGGCCGATCGGGGATGCGCTGCGAGATCGGCCATGGCCGCCTGCCGGAAACGCGGGTCAGCATCCCGGCTTGGTCCCAACTTGGTCCCATACTTGAACCCGGACTTGTTCGGTCTCCGCGAGGAGAGGTGCGGCCAGCGGCTAGACGATGGCGGAGAATAACTCGGTGGCCTTGAAGGCCGGATCCGGGCAACCACGGTCTCGCGCGTCTTCTGGCCGCCAAAGGCGTCTCAGAGGTTGACCACACGAAGGCTCGCACGCTCGGCGGCGCACTCCGCGACGACCGACCTGTGGCAGAGGCGCGCATCCTCTTCAAGGCACAGGATGGCTGTGGGCGCTTCTCTGGTGGCTGTGATCAGGCAGTCGACTGCCGGGTGGGCGTTGGCCTTGAGGAACTCCTCATAGCGTCGCTTGCCCTCGGCCACTTCTCTCCCGTGTCACAGGGTGGGGTTGGTGCGGGTGATGAGGGTCTACCCGGGTAGCCGCCAGAAGCCCGTGGGGTCCGTGGTCGACTGGGCTTTCCACTCGAGCAGTCCCTGCCCGGCCAGGACCTTCAGGCGCTTCAGGGTTGTCGGGCGGCTCAGGCCGAGAATGGCGCCGGCCTCCCGGGAAGTCACCATCCCAGACCGCTGGAGGTGTTCGGCAAGCCTGGTGAACACCCCTACGCGGATGTGGTCGCCGCCCAGGCTGTAGGAGCGGTGGATGACGGCGTTCGTGATTGCCTCCCGAAGCGCGAAGGGCGGGTATAGCGGCTCCTTGACGAAGCGGCCCTTCGTCCCAAGCCGCTCGACCTTCGGTAGTAGTGCCGCGAGAGCTTCGAAGGTGTCGTCTATGACGCGAGGAAGGGCGCCCTCGTAACGTCGGTCGGATTCGATCGCCAACTCCCGACCGGGGCGCGCTTCGGTGCCCAGGTGCCGTATCACCCTCACGAAGGCTTGCGGTAGGTGCGCGGTCGGTCGCCTGCCGAAGATCAGGATTCCGGCCACAGTGGGGATACCGCGCGGGGAGAGGAGACCGCGGACTTGGGCAAGGCGAAGAGGGTCGTTGGCGCCCAACACCGACACCCTGGCCGAGGTCGGCGACCAGCCCGGGCTGGTTCACCTCTCCGACACGGCCGGCCGGTGGAGGACGTTGAGCTTCGGGGGCAAGTGCGCGGGGGGCTCGAATGGTGGGGCCGACAAAGGCTCGGTCGCAGCCTCAGGCCCGCGGGGGAGATTGCCCGCCACGGGCGCCGCACCCGCCGGCGCAGCGTTGGCCGTCCTCCTGATCGCCGGTGTTCTGCGAAGGCGGACCGCTGCCTGGGCGACTGACAGCGGAGAGACCCAGACCGAGATGTTGACCATCGCGAGTCGAGATGATATACATCTCGTATGTCACGGCATTCGCTGATTGGCTCTCGTCGCATTGACGAGATCTTGAGCGCCGTTGGCGAGCAGCTCGCCAGCCGGGGTGCGCAGTTCGAACTGGTGGTCATCGGGGGATCTGCGCTCCAAGCGCTCGGGCTGATCCAACGCGCCACTGCGGATGTCGACGTGGTGGCCCTTGTTAAGCAAGGGCGCCTCACGCTGGCCAACCCACTGCCTAAGGAGCTGGCGTCGGCGACCGAGCAGGTCGCGCGCGACTACGACTTGCCGCCCAACTGGCTCAACGCGGGCCCGACCGAACTCCTGCAGTTCGGCCTGCCGGAGGGATTCGAAGGCAGAGTTGAGAGAAGGGCCTACGGTCCGGCCCTGACGGTGCTCTTCGCGGGTCGGCTGGACCAGATCCACTTCAAGCTGTACGCCATGGTCGACCAAGGTGCAGGAAGGCACGAGGCCGACCTTCGCTCGCTGAATCCGTCAGCGGAGGAACTGCTGATGGCCGCGCGATGGGCCAGGACCCAGGACCCTTCAGAAGGGTTCCGCGGGGAGCTGCTGGCGGCTCTCCGATACCTGGGAGTGCCCGATGCCGACATTGGACCTTAGTGAACAGGTCGCCGCCGAACTCGTCGAGTTCTGCTGGGGCCAGTGGACGCAGATGGGAGTGTCGGGGGAGGTGACCCGGCGGGACCCGTGGGCAGCGGACCCGGAGGCTTTGCTGCTGTTCTCTCTGCCCATAGCGCGGCGCGACCCGAGACTGTTTGACGAGATCCTGGACTGGCTGGCTATGAACGGCAGACTGATCAGCGCCCAGCGCATCAAGAACCTTTCGAGACAGGACCCGGAGGCCCGGCGTCTGGCTGCCGCTTCACTGGCCTGGGCAGCCGATCACAACCCGGCGCTTCGTCCACTGGCCTCCGAATCTGGCGGCACGGAAGAAGGCGAAAGGGAGCCTCTGTTTCGGACAAGCGGGGGAAGGCCCGGCACTCGCAAGAACGACGCTGGATTCCTTTCATGGGGTTTCACTCGCCCGCCCTTGGAGCCGAGCCTCAAGTCCAGACCCCCGGACCTGACTGCTCCGGTCAACATGGCGTTCCGACTTCGGCTTCTCCTTGGCGTAGGGGCGCGATCAGAAGTGGTTCGGTATCTGCTCGTCTCCGACGACTCTGAGGTGAACACGCATCAGGTGGCTCGGGCCGCGGGCTTCGCCAAGAGAAACGTCAGCGAGACGCTTGTCGCGCTCGCAGACGCGGGGGTGGTCAATGCTCGCTGGCGTGCCAACGAGCGTGTGTTCAAGACCGACCCACGCCGGTGGTTGGACCTGCTTCACTTCGCTCCACACGAGATGCCCGTCTTCGTGGATTGGATATGCCTGTTCCGCGCACTCCTCGAGATCGCCAGGTGGCTCGAATCTGGCGCCGGAAAGGTGCGTTCTGAATACGTGCGCGCCAGTGAGGCGCGAGGTCTCATCGATCGGATCGGCCGAGATCTACTGGCTGCGGGGGTCACGGTGCCGGACGCTCGTGCGGCTATGGGGCCTGGCTACTGGCCTGTCTTCGAGGGGATCGTGGAAGCGGCCCTTGGTAGGTTGAGGCCCGCAGCGTAGGAGAGGCCGCAGTCTTCCTGGCTGGGTCAAGTTGCCTCTGAGAAAGAGGAGACGGACATGGCGAGGAACTGGATGGCCACACGCGTGAGCCTGATGCCGTACCGATCGCGCGGCGTGTCGCCGATCGTACCGGGCTTTTGCGGAAGGTGGCCGTGAGGAACTCGGCGGCCTCGAAGACGGGATCCGGGCAACCGCGGTCCCGCGCGTCTTCTGGCCGCCGAAGGCGTGCTAGAGATTGACCACACGGAGGCTCGCGCGCTCGGCGGCGCACTGCGCGACCACCGACCTGTGGCAGAGGCGCGCATCCTCTTCGAGGCACAGGATGGCCGTAGGCGCTTCTCTGATAGCCGTGATCAGGTAGTCGAGGGCCGGGAGGGCGTTGGCCTTGAGGAACTCCTCATAGCGTCGCTTGCCGACAGCGACCTCCTCCTGCGTTTGTCTGGCCGGGAGCCTACATGTCGGGCCGTGGGTCGCCCGGCCTGTGTGCCGGCTGTGGAAGACCGGCGGCCGGATGCCGTCGGTCGGTTTCAAGATGGCCACGTCGTTGCCCGCAGCGTTGCCGGGCTATGGGACGGCGCGGAAGTAGGTCGGCCCGCTGCGGGATGTGCCAAATGGTGCAAGCCCAGCACCTGCTGGTGTGCCAGCACGTTATGGCCCATGTGAAGGAGGCGAGTGAGGCCGTGCTACCAGGCAACCTCGCAACGGTTGCGGCCGTTCTGTTGGCGGTCGTTCCTGGATTCGTGGCGTCTTCCGTCTGGGCCAAGGCGCGCACGTGGAGAGGCCCCGAGGGTGACCTCAGGACGGTCCTCAAGTCCTTCGCGCTGAGTCTGGTGGTCCAGCTTGCGGTGTCCCCCTTGACGCTGGCTTGGCTGTATCCGGTGAGACACCGCCTGGATGAGTACTCGGTGCGCCTGACCGTGTGGTTTGCCCTGGTCGTCCTCGTGGTACCCACCCTGGGCGGACTCGCCATCGGGAAGGTGACGGACCTGCTTGCCGATCCATCAGGCTCCGAGATGGGAGGCCGCTGGCGGCGTGGTTTCTCGCGAGTATGGCCGGCGTCTGTCGCGCCGTAGACCTGGGACTGGCTGTTCACCGTGAGGCCACCACTCGGTTCATTCCTGGTTGTGGAGTTCGATGATGGCTCTCGCGTCGCGGGCGCGTTCGCGGAGGGCTCGATGGCTCTCACGTCTCCGGAGCACCGGGGCCTGTACCTCGTCAGCGAATGGCAACTCAACGAAGTGGGAGACGTTACAGGACCCTTGCCGGACACGGCCGGTGTCATGATCATGGGCGTAGAGCGCATTCGGTCCGTCAGGATCATGAAAGGAGAGGACCGTGGACCGCAAGGTCATCGTAAGGAAAGGGGCCGTCGCGGGGGCCGGTAGCGTCCCTTCGCGGCCGCCGCGACCGTCAAGACCGACAGAAGGAGCCGGCGAGGGTAAGGGTGGCGTGCCGTCTCGGACCCCCCGTTCTTCGAAACAAGGGAAGGCGTCTCGCTAGCGGCGACCGCCCCACCCGGAAGTCGAGATCACAGATCGTGATCTCAAGTGGCGGACTCTTGTTTGGTGATCTTAAACATGAAGCCGTCGGGGAACCGACCCCTGTTCTTCTGAACCGCCTGCACCAGCACACGCGTTTCCACCTCGTACGGCTCCGCGAGATCGCTGTCCACCATGACCTTGTGTACGCGGATTAGGGGATGGCGCGCTCGATGCGCTCGGTGGGAGCCAATGCTCGGTTACCGGACATGCCCCAGCTCCTTTGGCGGCCACCCGAGCCCCGCGAGGTTCTGGCGCCGGGGCAATTATGCAACGACGCGTTGCACAATTCCGGCATCGGGCCAGGGCGCAGCAAAGGCGCGCGTGTGCCTGAAGTTGCGCCTATCCGCTATGCCCGAGTTCCTGCCGCTGGGTAGCAGCGTAGGCATCTCGCGTCGCGGTGAGAACTCCACCGCTCATCACTCCTCCCGCTTGGGTGCGAGTTCCGCCTCGATCTCCTCCACCGTCGGCAAGGCCGACGTCAGACTCGTCGGCAGGGCGCGGGTCAATTCGTAGGTCGAGACGCCGATCAGCTGGTCGATGCCGGCGAGGCTGTATTCCGCCAGCACGCTGTCCCGGCTCTGGGCTCGGTGAGCGTGAGGAAGTCGAAGATGTACGGGTCTTTCAGCAAAAGTGCCACAGCCTGTGGCACTTTTGGTGTGGCAGGCAATTGTGCGGCAAGTTGCGGCCCAACTGCCTCGGCGCTCGGATAGGCCCGGTAGAACGCCAGCATTCGCTTGATGTTGCGCTCGGAGAAGCCCTTGAGCTCCGGGAGTTCGTTGTGGAGTTCGCGGGCCAGCCGGGGGATAACGGCGGCGCCCCAGCCTTCGCGCTCTTGGCGGTCGTGGATGGTCCGGCCGATGTCCCAGTAGAGCCGGACGAGTTCGGCCTTGACTGTGAGCACGGCGCGGGTTTGAGTCGCCTGGATGCGCCTCTTCACATCGGCCAGTAGGGTGGCGAAATCGGGTTCGGCGGGCGAGTTGGGCTTGATGCTCTTACCCGGCATAGCCAAGCTCCTTCAGGTTACCGGCGATGGCCTCATCCGAGATGTACTTGAGGAAGATCAGCCCGAGCACGACGTACTTGTACTTCGCGGCGTCCATGTGACCGCGCAGCTTGTCGGCCGCCGGCACCCGCAGGGGGAGCAACGGGGAGCTTGGCAACTACTCTTAGGATTTGAAAGTAGGCACCTAGCGGCCGTCAATACGGATCCTGAGGTTGCGGATAGGGCAGGGGGGCGGCTCTCAACGAGGTCGCCGCGGCAACCACAGTCGCGCGCGCCTTCTGGCCGCCAAAGGCGTTCCAGTCGAGGGCGATGTGTCGAGGCCGCGAACACGTTCCGGGAACGTGTCGATTTCGGCCCGGGATGTCAACAGAGGCCGAGCATCGCGTCGGGTCCGTCGACACGTCATGCGGTCGGCACCTCCAGGGACTTGAGATCACAGATTGTGATCTCGACCGCTCAACTCCCATCGGTTCACTAGGCCGCAGCCTCTTCCCATCTCGTTACCTCGACTACCGCTCGCCTGCGACGCGCATCCTCGACGATGATCTCCAACTTCGCCGCGACAGGGTCCTGAATCCATGCCTCCCCGCACTGCGAGCAAACAAGAGCGGGGACGTCTCGGACGACGACCACACCGAAGTCCAGATCTACCGTGAACGTCGTGGCCCCAGGCTCCTTGTCGCCCCCACACAGAGGGCACGCGCCTTCGCGCTCGGTCATCGACTCCTCCTTCTCGTCTTGAAGTCCGCCTCGAAGTGCTCAAGGTCCGGGCGATACACCGTGACGATGTGGCATTGGAGCGACGCGGGATATGCCGCGTTCGAACAGTCGCTCCAAGGTGTGATGATGCCAGAGGACGTCCCCTTTCGCGGTCGCTTCGCGCAGAAGTCGAAGATCCGGGTCCTCATCCATACCCGAGCTCCTTCAGGTTGGCGCCGTGGCCCTTCGCGGGGGTGCGGGCGCCATGGCCCGCTCGTGCGCTGCCGCCACTCGCCGCCTGCCGTTGACGCGCCATGTGTCCCTCAGCTCGCGGGAGATGAGCCGGCTGGGTCGTCTCGCTCCTTCCAGGTGGGGGCCGGAAACCCCTGCAAGCTTAGCCCAGCGGTGGGACAAATCCACCTGGTTACCGGGGGCCCGACGCACGTACCAGATCCGCGTGGCCGGGTCACTGACCTTGTCGAGGAGCAGGCAGTTGTGGAACCAGGGGATTTGTGCAAGAGCCTCTTGCACAATTGCCCGCTCGGGCCAGGCCGCGGCGAAGGCGCGCTGCGCGCCGGCGCCAAGGGCGTCTTCGTCTCCTTCTTCCTACCCGCCATACCCGAACTCCTTCAGGTTGGCGGCGATGGCGCCGTCGAGCTTCGCGGCTTCGGTCTGCTCTTCCCGCAGCGTCGCCGTGAGCCGGCGACCGTCTTGCCGCGCCCAGTCATGGAGTCTCTCGGTCGGCCGCGCGCCGAGTGGGTCGTTTCCCGAGCAAGGGCACGCCTTCCTCAGCTATCCGACTCCACAGCCTTCTGCCTTTCCTACCCGGCCCGCGAAGTTGCTCGCGAGAGGACGTCCCTATGAGGAGGTTCAGTCGATTGCCGTACCTGCCCCGCACCGCTTCAGCTACGCGCTCTATTGCCGCCACCGTCTCGTCGGCCCTGTCTTGGGGGCAGATGAGCGCGACGTCGATATCGCTGGTTGTACTCATCTCCCCGCGGGCCGCGCTGCCGAAGAGGAAGGCAGCCGAAACCCAGTTTGCATAGCCGCGTGTCTCCGTGGTGAGGAAGTCCGCAAGTTGTTGACGCAGCTCCTTCTCCCACTCGAACAAGGCGGTGAGCTTCTCGGTCAAGGCATGCCGTCGATTGAGATCGAAGACACCGGCGCTGGGGCTTCTCCTCACGACCACCACGCCCTGGTCCACCAGCGAGGCCAGTACCTTGAGGGCCGTGGGATGGGTCAGTCCCGCCCGTCGGGCGATACCCCGGCCGCTCGGGCCATGGCTGTCCAGTGGGATGGGTTGCTCACACGCCGACGGTCAACGGTTGTTCCACGTAGCTCACCCCGAAGTGCTTGCGGTTGGCAAGTCCCGCGCCCGTTGGAGGTCGTGATGGGAGGCCGGCTTGCTCGCCTTCGTGAGGACCCAGGCACTTGAGGGGCAACATGAGGGGCACATGGGGGGTACTTGCCGGGTGCCCGGTGCGGCCTCGGCGCGAGCCCGGGCTCTGACCTCCGGGTTGGGGAAGAAGGTGATGGCGAAGAAGCCTGTCGCCTCGAAGACCGGATCCGGGTAACCACAGTCGCGCGCGTCGTCTGGCCGCCAAAGGCGCCTCAGAGGTCGACCACGTGGAGGCTCGCGCGCTCGACGGTGCACTCCGCGATGACCGACCTGTGGCTGAGGCGATGTGTCGGTATCCGAACCGCTGCCGGCGTGCACTGCCCGCCATGCCCCTGCCGGTGAAGAAGCGGGCTCGGTTGACGTCAGTCACGATATGACTAGCATAATGGTCATGGACGCCACGCTTCCTCTCGCGGAGATCAAAGCTCACCTGTCCAAGATCGTGGACGGAGTCGAGGGTCGTCACGAGAGGGTCACCCTCACGCGTAACGGAAGACCAGCCGCTGTCCTCATCAGCCCGGAAGACCTCGAGGCGCTGGAGGACACGCTGGAGCTTCTGTCCGATCCGCGCTTTCTCGCGGAGATCAAGAAGGCGCGTGGGGAGATCGCCCGCGGCAAGGGCGTGAAGGCCGAAGAACTCCGGGCTCGCTACCTGGGAACATGAGCGGGCCGAGGTGGGAGCTTGTCGTTGCTCCCTCGGCCGAGAGAATCCTCAGGCGGCTGCCGGAGAAGATCGCCGCAGCGATGGTCGAGTTCATGCTTGGTCCGGTGGTGGATGACCCCCGTCGAGTTGGGCACGAGCTGCATCGGGAACTGGCGGGGCTGTGGTCGGCGCGCCGCGGCGCCTATCGGATCGTCTACGAGTTCGATGAACGAGGACGTGAGATCCGGGTGCTTCGAATCGATCACCGTGCCGATGTCTACCGGCTTCGCTGAGGGCAGCGGGGCACGCCCAGGGTGCTTGTCTGTTTCATGTGGAAGCCGCGAGCGCGGTTCGCGCACCGTTCAATCAGGTCCACTTGACCTTCCGGGGTGCGAACCAGCGCAGGGATTGCGCGTTGAGGTGATCCGCTCGACTGATCACGTCGAACCTTGCCTCTCATGATCTTGAGCGTGTGCATTCGGGTGGCGACTCGTTCACGCGAAGGGGTTGAGGATCTTCATACCCGCGATCCGGCGGCCGGCTTGAAGATCCTCAGAGACGAGCTCGGTAGCACCTGCTCGTTCTGCCGCGGCAACGATAAGCGCATCCCAGAACGAGAGCCGGTGGCGATCTTCAAGATCGGACGCCGCAAGGATCAGGGGGACATCCACCTGAACGAGCCGCCACTGGCCATAGGCGGCCACGAGTTCCCGAGCTTCGCGTCGAGACAACGGCGGATCGAACTTCCTCGTGGCGACGACGTAGAACTCCTGGAGGACCTGGGTGCTCAGCGCTCCGGTGTGTTCTTCCCACAACGACTCGAGCAACGTCGCGGCGATCGGTTGCTTGATCCTCTCGGACCGGTCGTGCGCATAGGCGAGAACGTTCGTATCGACGAACGTGACCATGCCGTCGGTCACTGCCGTTCGTAGAGGTCACTGCGGTGCCACCGGCGGCCGCCGCGGGAGGCAGGCGCGGCCAACGCCGAGAGGGCGCGGCGCATGGCTTGCTCGTAGCGAGCGTCGTGCTCGACGATCTCTTCGAGCTTGTGAGCGACCAGTCCGCTTATGGAGGTTCCTCGCTTTGCGGCGGCCACCTTCGCTCGCTGGATGACATCCTCGTCGAGTTGGACGGTCAAGTTACGCTTCGACACCTCAGCAGTCCTCTCTCGAGTTCTCGGGACCACAGCCTACCACGTGGGCCACGTGAAGCCCACAGCCTCGGGGTCCGGTTGGGGAACCTGCGTCCGTCGCCTCGCGATCCGCCGCGCCCCCCTGCGTGTCCCCCCTTCACCCGCGGCGGTTTCACGGCTTGGACCCCGCTTCGGCGCTCATGGAGAATGAGTCCTGGCGCCGGGAGCCGTGCTTGCGCTCGGCAGGCGGGACCGGCTGGTGATCGTGGGGCGCGGATCGGAGACGTGCGTGTGAGGACCGGCGACGCTCGACCCATTGGCCTGGGGCCGTTCCTGCGCGCCCTCGAGGCCCGCCTCCAGGCGCTGCAACCGGAGGCGATCCGCTCGGCCCTCCTCTTCCACGCCGAACGGCTGTCGGCCCGCGACCGGGAGGCGTTCCTTGCCATTTTCCCCGAGGCCATTTCAGGCCGGAGGCCCGGCAAGCCGCAGGCGCTCGGATCGGAGCCCTCTGGTGACCTCTTGCTTGCGGACATCGACCGCTTCGTGGAGGCGATCCGGCGTGGTACGTACTACGGGGGCTGGGGGTGGGACGACGACGTTGATGACGAGCGGGCCTACGGGGACGAGTCCTGGGTGGGGGAGATGGACGACCTCCTCGCCGCGGCCGGTGGCGCCTTCCTCGACGGGGACCTCAACCTCGCCCGCGAGGCTTACGGCCGCCTGTTGCACGCCTTCCTGCTCGAAGGAGATGGGGAGGTTTTCAGCGGGCCGCGCCCGGCCGGCGAGATGGTCGAGACGGACCTCTCGGAGGCCAAGGCCCGCTACCTGCGGACTCTCTACCAGACGACGGCGCCGCGTGAGCGGCCGGAGAGGCTTCTGGAGGAGTTCAAGGCCCTCGGCTATGTCGGCAATCGGATCCGCCTTCAGGCTCTCGTGGAGGCGAGCCCCGAGCCCCTCTCCGACCTCGAGGTGTTTCTCCCGGCATGGATGGAACGGCTCAGGTCCGAGCTGGCTGCGGCCGGCCCCTTCGGCTCCGAGGCGCGCGCCCTTCTGTCGGAGGCGGTCGAGCTCCACGGCGGCCCGGAGGGGCTCCGCGATCTCGCGCGGGACCTCGGAATCGACCACCCGGAGCTCTTCGAAGACTGGATCGGGGCTCTCATTCGTGCGGGTCGTCGGCCGGAGGCCATCGACTCGGCCCGGGAGGCGCTGGCGATGCCTCCGTCCCACGGAGCGGCGCGCGCCCGGCTCTGCGAGACCATCGCCCGGGTGGCAGGGGAAGGCGGAGACGAAGTCCTCACCCTCGAAGCCCGGCGGCAGGCGTGGCGAGCGGCTCCCAGCCGCGACCGCCTGCTCGGGCTCGTGGCCGCCGCCCGGGCGGTCGGAGGGCAAGAGGACGTCGTCGCCGAGGAGGCCGACCTCGCCCAAGCCTCGCTGAGAGCCGGCAAGGCCAAGCGGGGCTTCGCGGGCAGCATCCGGCAAGCGTGCGACGTGCTGTTGCTCGCCGGCCGCGTCGAGCCCGCCCTGAAGGTTGCGAAGCGAGCGAACCCGCTCGGGTGGAGCGGCGGCGGTCACCCCGGTCCGGTCGTCGTGCCCTGGCTCATGGTCGCCGGGGGCGTAGGCGGCGTCCCGGACAAGAGTCTGCTCCTCTCCGACGTATTCGATGCGATCAACACGGCCGGCTGGATGGATGCGCACGGGTCGCTCCACGACTGGCTCAGCATCGAGATTCCTCAGGCCGATGGGGACGCGGCGGGCGGTTCGGCTGCCGGGCGTGCGTCTGGGTCCCGGGCGCTCGGCTCGGCTCAGGCCGAGCCGCTGCTCCTCTCCAGCCTGCTCGGCGAGCGACTCGCTCGCGAGTCTTTCTCGGAGGCCGCGCGCCGGCGCTTTCTCGCCGAGGCGAGGAAGCTCGTCGAGAGGAGGACCGCAGCCGTGGTCGAGGGCACGCACCGGGGAGCGTACGACCGGGTCGCCCTGCTGGTCGCGGCGTGCGGGGAGGCGCTGGAGATGGCCGAGGGAGGGGGTAAGGGGGCCGCATTCGTGGCGGAGGTCCGGGCTCGCTACCCTCGTCACACCGCTTTCCGATCCGAGCTTGACCGGGCGACACGGGGATCTCCACTCCTGCCCGACCCTCCCCGGGGGAAGGGGAGAGGCTTCGGACGGTGATCCCCCGGCTACTCGCCTTCTGGACGGTGAAGGCCTCCTGAGCTGCGTCTGTGCTCGAACACGGGATGGTTGGGGCCGGTCGAACATGGGGCCGGTCGAACACTGGACACCTCAGATGACTGGTGTTATCACTTGACCATGAAGGAGATGGGTGCGGCGAAGTTCAAGGAGCAATGCTTGGCCATCCTCGATGAGGTCGACGAGGAAGGCATCGTGATCACCAAACGCGGCAAGCCTGTGGCCAAGCTGATCCCGATCCGCGCAGAGTCCGCCGAGTTGATCGGTGCGCTGAAGGGCAAGCTCAGGGTCAAGGGCGACATCCTCTCGACCGGGATCCGCTGGCATGCTCAATCTTGATACGCACATCCTCCTGTACGCAGTGACGGGAGATCTGACGCCGACGGAGAGCAAACTGCTTCGCGGTCAGCCCTGGTCCATCTCTGCCATCGTCCTGTGGGAGATCGCGAAACTCGCGCAGCTGGGGCGGATTGAGGTCGATCTCGACGACCGGCAGGTCGTGAGAACCCTGGCAGCGGTTCACGTGTGGCCGATCACGGCCGAGATCGCTAAGGCGAGCACCCGCCTGGACGTTCGAGGCGACCCTGCGGACGAATTGATCGCGGCGACGAGCGTCGTCCAC
>JBBAAN010000021.1:0-34420 GCA_041658225.1 Actinomycetota bacterium | reverse complement strand
AGGACACTGACCGCCTCGCCGATGAGGATGAGCTCACGCTCGACGGCCGAGCGTATGGCGCGATTGCTCTCATAGGCCGCAAGATCGATTCCTGAGAGCACCGCTTCGACTGCATCGCAGGCCTCGAGGATGTCCGAGAGATACGCGGCAGCGCTACGCCGCATAGAGCATCTGCTTCGTGAGCTCGACGTCGCGGGCGATGTAGTGGTTCTTGACGGCGCCGGCCATCACCAGATCGACGTCGGTTCCGAGCAAGTCGTGTAGGTCATCGAGAAGGCCGAAGTACGCATGCGCCTTCCTGTGTCCGTCCATGGGTCCGAAGTCGACCAGCAGATCGACGTCGCTTGCGCCGGGACGGAAGTCATCGCGCAGCGCCGAGCCGAAGACGTAGAGGCGAAGCACCCCGTGCTTGCGGCACAGGGCGGCGATGGCGTCACGCTTGTCCTCGATAATGGCGACCATGTCGCACCTCCGCCTCTATCCTAGCCCACGCTTGACGGCCAAGAACGGTCCGAGGGCCAGCGCATCCATGTGAGTGCGCAGGAAGCAGTCCACCGCCTCTCCTTCATCTCGGAGAGGAAGGCCTGCCATGCCTGCGTCCGTTCCCCCCTGCCGAAGACCCACCACGTCCGCACCGGAGACAACAGCCGACAGTCGCCTTACCGCCTCGCGATGACCTCGGTGCATGAGCCCAAGTCCTCGCCATCGAAGGGACGCAGCTCGTAGCCGAGCGAGCCGAGCAGTTCGAGGCAGCGGGCGTGCACGTCCGCTCCGTGAGTCGCCAAGAAGAGCTTGAGGCCGGTGGCCCTCCCAAGAAGGGTGCGCGCCCCCAGCAGAGCGCGGTACTCCCCGCCCTCGATGTCCATCTTGATTACGTCGGGAGGCCGGGATCCTTCCCTCCTCGATCAGCCTGTCCAGACTCACCGTGCGCACCCGCAGTGCCCCATCCTGGGCCAGAGACCCCACGCTGGGATCGGGACCTTCGCGAAAGCAACCCTGGCCGTCGCCATCTGAGACAGCGTCGGGCACTACGGTCACGTTCGTCAGGCGGTTCAGCTCGATGTGGCGTCGCAGGTAGTCAAGGTTGCGCAGCACGGGCTCGAAGGCCACGACCTTTCCGGCTGGCCCGACCAGTACCGAAGCCAGGATGGTGTAGAAACCAGCGTTGGCTCCCACGTCGTAGACAACTTGACCGGGCTTGACCGTACGTTCAAACAGCCGCCGCTTCTGATACTCGTAGCTTCCCAGCCAGCAGCCGTGCGTGCTCGACCCCACTATCCAGCGCTTGCCGCGCAACCGCCCCTGGAGGATCGGCATGACCGCCGTAGGCGGAACGAGTCGAAGCGGAAGCCGAAGGGTCCGACCGAGGATGCCGTGGTTCGAGATCCCAGAGAGGTTCACGGGCGCTGCGCTCCCGCGGCCCGGGCGTCCGAATGCGGATAGGCGTCACGCACCTGGGCGCCCCGCTTGACGGCCAGGAAGGGCCCAAGGGCCAGCGCGTCCATGTGGGTGCGCAGGAAGCAGTCCACCGCCTCCTGCGGACGGCAGACGATGGGCTCGTTCTCGTTGAACGAGGTGTTTAGGAGAACGGGAACCCCCGTTTCAACCTCGAAGGCCTTGATGAGCTTCCAGTACAGGGGGTTCGTCTTCCGGCTCACGGTCTGAAGCCGACCCGTGCCGTCCACATGAGTCGTGGCTGGGATCTCTTCCCGTTTGCTCGGGCGCACCCGGTAGGTCATGAGCATGAAGGGCGAGGGGTAGGAGCACTCGAAGTACTCGCTCGTTTTCTCCTCCAGGATCGAGGGCGCGAAGGGTCTGAACGGCTCCCTGAACTTGATGCGGGCGTTCAGGACGTCCTTCATCTCGGGACGGCGCGGGTCGGCAACTATGCTGCGGTTACCAAGAGCCCGGGGCCCAAACTCCATTCGGCCCTGGAACCAGCCGACGACTTCGCCGGCCGCGACGCGGCGAGCCACCCGCCTCACGAGGGTTTCCTCATCCAGCTTCTGAGGAGCCAGGCCCGCATCACGAAGCGCCTTCTCGCACTCGGTATCGTCGAAGCCGGGGCCCCAGTAGGCATGGTCCATGACGAAAGAGCGTTCGTGACCCAGCACCTGATGCCAAACGTAGAAGGCCGCCCCAACCGCCGTCCCCGCGTCGCTGGAGGCAGCCTGGATGTAGATATCTTCAAAGGGCGTGCGCCCGAGGATCTTCCCGTTCACGCTGCAGTTCAAAGCCACGCCCCCCGCCATGCACAAGGCTTTCTCGCCCGTTTTCTCGTGCAAGCGGTTGATCATGGTGAACATGGTTTCCTCGAGCAGTGCCTGGGCGGAGGCCGCCACATCTTGGTGGCGCTTCTCGATGGGCTCTTCCGCCAGGCGGGTCGGCCCAAGAGTGGTCGCGAGCTTGTCCGAATAGAGCATCCCGAGGGTGGGCGACCCACTGGCCCAGGTCATGTCCACACCCTCGGAGTGATGACGGAAGTAGGACAGGTCCAGGGTGAAACCCAGGCGGCCGTCCGAATGGACGATGCGGCGCATCTCCTCCAGGTAGGCGGGCTCTCCGTAGGAGGCAAGCCCCATCATCTTGTACTCATCACGGTGGGCCGGAGGCCACCCGGTAGACCACCACCCTGAAGGGCGAGGGGCAGTCCTGGGCGAACCACTCGACGCGGCCAATCCGCTCGCTCGTTGCTCAGAGCCGAATGATGCTGTCGATCCTGCCGAAGTCGTAGGTTGAGAGCAGTCTCTCCAGGCGCCCTTCGGTCAGCGCCAGGCGAGCGTAGTGGGTGGCAGCCACCCGTCTTCGCAGGGGGATCCTGGGGTGGTCGGGATCGAGTTCCCACGGGTGTACATACGCGACAACGTTCATCCCCCGCCGTGTCGCGGCACGCCACGCCAGGACCTGAGTCCACCACGGGAGTATCCGCAGGTAGGCACCGCCCGCGAACGGAACATTGGCACCGAGCATGCGGAGGGGAGTCAGGGGCACCTCTCGCAGGTCTCGGCCCTGGAGGTCATGCCGATAGGGCTTGACGGGCGTGCCCGGGATCCCGTAGCGATCATTGCGAACGGGGAAGATGCTGCTGTCATACTTGAACCCTTCCTCCGCCAAGATCTCCAACGCCCACAGGGATTCCCGCGTGATGGAAAAGTAGGGGGCTCTGTACCCATCTGGTGAGACGCCGGACGCATCAGCGATGGCGTCCCGCGCTCGCCTGATGTCCTCGCGGAACTCGTGGGGCGACAGCCGATACACGAAGTCATGGAAATGGCCATGGCACGCGATCTCATGCCCCAGGGCCGCCAGTTCGGCCACACGCTGGGGAAAGCGCTCGGCCACCGCCCCCAGAACAAAGAACGTAGCGGTGACTCCATGCCTGTCCAGGAGCGCAAGCAGACGGTCGAGTCCAACATCCAGCCGCGACGAGGAAGGCCACTCCGCCCGAGGGAGCTCTATGCCATGGAACCACTCCTCGAGATCGACCGTGAACGCGTGGGTGGGGCTCACAACGTGTCGAAGTCGATCGCCTGGAACCGCACACGCATCGGGTCAAGTGAGCGGCCTTGTCCGGTGAGATCCTTGAAGATGAGGTTCAGTGGCGAGGGTCGGAAGCGCACCGGAACGTTGATGAAGAGCCGCCTCGTCCAGTCGAGGGCGCAGTCGGACCCGATCCAAATCCTATAAGGTGCCGAGCCCTTGAAACGGGGCAGGAGACCCGTAGGAAGCTGGTCGTGGTCCAGAGCGGCCAGTAGCAGCCGTCCACCCGCCTGCCGGCGTTCCGTGTAGATCAAGTCCAAGTGTCCGGCACACTTGACGCTGTAGCGGTAGATCGGATGGGCAAGCCGCCAGCGCAGCGCGTCCGGATGCCAGACACGCTCGTATTGAGGGTCGGCGCCCGTCTTGTGCCTGGGCCAACCCACTCCGGCCATCACCAGTAGCGGGGAAACCAACTGGAAGCCCAGTTTCTTGGTGAACCCGTGCGTGCTGTTCGCGTTGGCGACCCCAATCACGAATCCAAAACCCTGCTCGGCCGCCCGCGCATAGGTGGCGTTGGCCAGTCGAGTGAAGAGCCCACTGCCTCGGTGCTCCGGGTGGGTGGCGGTGTTCAACGACAGAAGCCCGCGCTCCTCCCTTTCATTCAGCCGCGCTCTCATCGGCATGGTCGCGTAGTGCCCCACAAGATCATCACCCACCCAGGCATTGAAGCCCACAGCCCTTCCGTCAGGATTGGCCTTGTACTCCCACTCCACGACCGATTCGACTAGGTGCAGCGAACGCGGGAAGACCAGTCTCAGCAGAGCGGTCATAGCCGCAATCCCGCCCGCAGATAGATCCAACGGACTCAGTTGATAGGTGTGCGCGGTCATTGGCAACTGGATCTCCTCTGCGCCGCCTTCGAGAGGGGGATACGTGCACCTGGGGTCACTTTGGGGCAGGCCGCCTTCTTCACGACACCGGCAACGGTCCAGCCCTGCCTGGACACTGCCCCGGCCAGAGCGCCTCCAAGACCCAGGCCACTCGGGCGCTGCCTCCGTGTAAAGATCAGCTCGACGACTCGGCTGGAATGACGGTCTCTCTCAGCAACGCCTCGAAACGGGCCACAGCCAGCGGGCGGTCGTAGTGACCGACGAGCGCTTCTCGCCCACGCCGCCCGAGTTCCTGCATCCTCTCAGGGTCGGCCGCCAGTTCGCGGACAGCGTTGGCCAGAGCCGTCGGGTTCTCGGGCTCAACGAGAACCCCGCAATCGTGCCGACGAATGATCTGAGCTACCTCACTATCAGAGTCCACGGCTGCTATGAACGGCCTGCCTGCGGCCATGATCCCGTACACCTTGCTGGGCACGACGTACCCAGCGAGCCCGCGCTTGCGACTCACAAGATGCACGTCCGCGGCAGAGAGCGACTCGGCGAGAGACTCCTTCGCCTGGTAGGGAAGGAACCTCACGTTGCTCAACCCCTTGGCGCGCACCCGTTCCTCGATTGCAGCCTTGCCTGCTCCGTCACCAACAATCGCGAGCTGAACCTGGTCGGGCGTGAGCATCGCCATCGCATCGACGATACTGTCCAGCGCCTGTGAGAGACCGACGTTGCCTGAATGCATCAGCAGCAGGCTTCCGTTCAACCCCCAAGCACTGCGGAAAGCTTCGCCGTCAGTCGGGAAGACGCAGGAGGAGTCCGACCAGTTGGGTACGACGAACACGCGCGCCCGCGGCACCCCCTTGGCAACCAGCCTTTCTCGCATGTCATCGCCAATGGCGATTACGGATGCCGATCGGCGCAGCACGAATCGGCTGATGCTTCCCAGCCAGTCGGTCACAGGGCCAGGCCGCAGCCATCCGAGCACTACCCAAGCCTCAGGGAAGACATCCTGACACCAAAGGACCATCGGTACGTGCCGGATGCGTGCGGCGACCCACGCGACTACTCCGACCACAGGTGGATCGGTCATGGCTACCACGACGTCTGGACGAGGCAAGCGCAGGCATCCAAGGAGAGCCGAGGTCAAGAAGGTGAAGTAGTTGGCCAAGCGACCCGCGGTGGAGGCGCGAGCGAAGGTCGTGGAGAAGGTCCGAGTCACGCGCACCCCGTGCCACCGCTCCCGGGTAATCAGCCGCCGGCTCCGGCGCTCGGTCGAGTTGTAGGAGGGCAGCCCTGCCACCACGTGGACCTCGTGCCCCCTCTCGACGAGATCCTCGCACATCTCACCAAGGAGGTTGCCCGTGGAGGCCGAATCCGGCGGGAAGTACTGGTTGACGAAGAGAATCCGCTGACAGGTCACGACGTGAGCCTTCTCACCGCTCGGCAATGACCTCGGTGCATGAGCCCAGGTCCTTGCCATCAAAGGGACGCAGCTCGTAGCCGAGCGAGCCGAGGAGGTCGAGGCAGCGGGCGTGCACGTCCGGCCCGTGAGTGGATAGGAAAAGCGTCAGGCCGGTAGCCCGACCGAGAAGGGTGCGCGCCCCCAGCAAAGCGCCGTACTCCCCGCCCTCGATGTCCATCTTGATTACGTCGGGAGGCGGGATCCTTCCCCCCTCGATCAGCCCGTCCAAGCTCACCGTGCGCACCCGCAGTGCCCCATCCTGGGCCAGAGACCCCATGGAGGGATGGGGGAGCTTCGCGAAAGCAGGCCTGGCCGTCGCCATCGGACACAGCAGCGGGAACTACGGTCACGTTCGTCAGGCGGTTCAGCTCGATGTGGCGTTGCAGGTAGTCAAGGTTGCGCGGCAGGGGCTCGAAGGCCACGACCTTTCCAGTTGGCCCAACCAGAACCGAAGCCAGGATGGTGTAGAAGCCAGCGTTGGCTCCCACGTCGTAGACAACCTGACCGGGCTTGACCGTACGTTCAAACCGGCGTCGCTTGTGATACTCGTAGCTTCCCAGCCAGCAGCTGTGCGTGCTCGACCCCACGATCCAGCGCTTGCCGCGCAACCGCCCCTGGAGGATCGGCATGACCGCCGAAGGCGGAACGAGTCGTAGCGGAAGCCGAAGGGTTCGACCGAGGATGCTGTGGTTTGAGATCCCAGAGAGGTTCACCGACGACTCCCGCGCGCCACGGCCACAAAGCCCTCGGCGCACAACTCCGGCGTGAAGCGGAGAGACACGCGGCGGGCGGCCTCACCCATCGCATGCCTCTGGGAGTCGTTCAGAGCCAACTCAATCATCGCGTCGGCGAGTGCTGCGGGGGCGGCCGGCGGAACGACGATACCGGCCTCGGTACTGCTGAGGAGATCATCGACGGCGCCAGCAACGGACGTCGCGACCACGGGGAGACCACAGGCCTGAGCCTCGTTGACCACCAACCCCCAGGGATCCGACTGGGTGGGAAACACCATGACATCGGATGCGCTCAGCAACTCGGGGATATCCGCTTGCTGAACAAACCCAAGGGTGACGATACCGGCCTCCGCTGCCGACGCAGCGTTCTCGCGAAGAAGGTCGACCTCCGGGCCGCTCCCTACCAGCAGGAGAGAGCAACTCCTCCCAAGCGCTTGCAGACGCTCCCGCACCATGTGGTAGGCGGCCACCAAATCTCCGACACCCTTCTCCTTCACCATTCTGCCGACACACACAAACACGACCCCGTCGAGCCCCGAGCGCTGCCGGACCGCGTCTCTTCGCCTCCTCGCATCCTTTGACGCGGAGGACAGCCACCCGACATCAACAGCATTGGGGGCCAAGCGGATCCGGTCAGGCTCCGCGCCAAGCGTCAGCACGTACTCGCTCGCCGCCTTTCCGGGAACCACCACACCGTCCGCCCACCGCACCGCAGAGCGCTTGACGGCCTCCCTGCATCTCCCCCATGAACGGACATCTCGAAGGGTGCTCTCGATCCACAACCACCCCTCGTACCCAAGCACGCGTCGCATGGCAAGCATCTCGTAGGTCACGGGCTGGTTGCAGCCACCCACTACCACTGCGTGAGGCCTGAAGCTCCACAACCGACGTGTCAGCCCTCGAGTGATCCATAGTCGGCGAGTTCCAGAGCCGAGAGTCGCAACGGCAGGCAGGACCTCGAATGGGAAACGAATCCCGTCCCGGCAAGACGCCCACTCGTGGATGGGACACTCCTCGGACTGATAGAGAACCAGGAGGTCGACACCCTCAATGTCGTTGATGGCATTGAACACAGGTGTGCGGTACGGGGCCATGACAGAAGTGACTATGACAAGTCGCGTGTGGCTGTTACCCCGCGGGACGCGCAATCTCCCCTCCAGTCACATCCAGACCCCGGAGGCGGTCTGGCGGCACCTCCGCTTGACAGAAGCGCACCGCGGCAAAAGAATCTTGGCCATGTCGCGACGACGCAGGATAGCCGTGGACGGCACGCCGATAACTGGGCGCGCTAAGGGGGCTGGCCGCGTCGTCAAGAACCTGCTGACGGCCCTACCAAAGGTCGACCCCGAGAACACGTACGTTGCCCTGGTCACTGAAGAGGGCGCCCGTATCCTGCAGGATGGGCTGCACGACATTGAGTTGGCGGCTGTTCCGGCCATGTCGGGCTTGCGTTGGGAGACTGTGGGGATGGGGAAGGCGGGCCGGAAGCAGGGCGCCGACCTGATGTTCACGGTGCGAGAAGCGGTAGGGTTCGGTGGACCGCCAACCGTCATGCACCTGTTCGAGCCGCCCGCGTATCGGTTGCACCCCAGAGGAACGGAGGGTGCCCGAGCCCTGAAACCAGTGGCGAAGGACTGGTTCCTCCACGCGAACCTGCGTGCGTCAATCAAACGGGCTTCAGCGGTCACCGCTGGATCCGAGGACACTGCGGCATGGCTGCGCCGTAAGTATGGAATAGAGCCAAGAGTGATCCCCGGGGGCATCGAGGCAGCGTTCTTTGCCCACATCGAGACCGACGCACGTGGGACTGGTGACGTACCGCGATACTTCCTGCATCCGGCATCGGGTGACCCCAGAGAGAACACCGAACTCGTGCTCCAAGCCTTCGCTCGGGCTAGCCTGTCCAACATCGTCCTCCGCACGTTCGGAACGCCAGAGTGGCTGCAGGCAACCATACGCTCCAGGGCCAGCGCACTCGGCTTGTCGGACCTCGTCATCACCGAGGGATGGGTGTCCGACGAACGCCTGCGGGCGTTGTACGCGGGAGCGTTGGCCCTACTGCATCCCAGTCGGTACGAAGGATTCGGCGGCTATCCCGCGCTCGAGGCGATGGCCTTGGGCATCCCCGTCGTGGCGCTGGCGGCACCTGGGACGAGGGAAGCCCTTGCAGGCGCGGCCCTGCTTGTTGAGCAGGAGAACCCCGAACTTCTTGCGCATGCCCTGACCGAACTCGCCGATAGCCCAACACTGCGAACGTCCCTCGTGCTTGCAGGTCGTGAGCGCGTTCGCGGACTCACGTGGGAGGCAGCCGCCAAGGCCTTCGTGACCGTTTTCCACGATGTCCTCGCCTGACACGGTCCCCCGCGCCTGCTTCTCCTGGACACCTCGCAAGCAATGAGACCCCGGGCTCATGCCGACACCGACAAGCATCCGTGTGGCACCCTGGCTACTTCGACCAGGAAGGGGATAGCCGGGAGACGAGGGGAATGCCATTTGCACTTCCATCGAAACAACATAGGAACCCTCCGCCCCCCCGTTCACTCGCCCGCTTGATCGGGCGGGTGAGGCGTTGCCCCTCTGCCCACGGATCGACCCACCAAGATCGTCGTGAGGCGCTCACTCACATAGTCCACATCGCTGTCGCTCAAACCACCCCATGTCGGCAGGCATATCCCTCTCGCTGACAGATCGGTGGCGATCGGCAAAGACCCCGACTCGCGATCGGCGTATGGGGGCATGGTGTGGATAGGGTAGAAGAACGGCCGTGTCTCGATTCCCCATTCCCGGAGATCGCTTGCGACCCCATCCCTTTCCTGCGCTGAGCGAACCGGAAGCAGGACCCCCACCATCCAATTCGCGCTCTGAGAGCGACCGCTCGATGCCTGGAACGACAAGCCGGGTACATCACCGAGGTTCTCGCGATACCGTGTGGCGATGGACCGGCGCCGTGCCAACTGGTCCTCCAGACTCTCGACTTGGGCGAGCCCTATGGCGGCCTCGATGTTGGTCATTCTGTAGTTGTAACCGATCACGGGGAACCAGTATGTCCGGTCGAAGGCCTGGCCCTGGCCTCGCAGGAGCAGGCATCTCTCTGCCAGACGGTCGTCGTTGGTGACGACCATCCCCCCCTCACCGGTCGTGATTATCTTGTTTCCGTAGAAGCTGAACGTCCCTATCCGCCCGATGGCGCCTACGGGTCGGCCGCCGTAGGTCGCCCCATGAGCCTCAGCGGCGTCCTCCACGACACTCAACCCATGTTCATCGGCCAATTCCAGCAAGGGCGCCATGTCAGCCGGCTCCCCGTACAAGTGGACAGCCATGATGGCTTTCGTGTTTGGTCCAATCTCCCGCTTCACATCTTCTGGATCCATGTTCCATGTGCCGGGCAAGGAATCCGCGAACTTCACCTCGCCCCCGCAGTAGCGCACGGCGTTCGCGGATGCGACGTAGGTGAGGGTAGGGACAATGACCTCGTCGCCCGGGCCGATCCCGATGGCAAGCAGTGCCAGGTGCAAGGCCGCCGTCCCGTTGTTGCATGCAACTGCGTGTCGAGCTCCACAGACCCTGGCGAATTGCGCCTCGAATCTGGGGATGTACTCGCCCCGCGAGGAGATCCACGTCGAACGAAGGCAGTCGAGAACATAGTCGCATTCCCGCGCGCCTATAGTGGCTGCCGACACGGGTATGAGGGGATGCGGCTCAGCCATACCGTCTTCCCGCCTCCTCTAGTATCTGCACGATGCGGTCCAGGCTGCCCTGCAGCGTGTACTGCTGAGCCATGGTCTCACGTGCGCGCGCCCCAAGATCCAGCCTCATTTGGCTGTCGCCCGTAAGGCTGACAATGGCCTCCGCAAGGGCACCGGGGTCCTCAGGGGAAACCAGGATGCCAGCCCCTCTGGGACCGATCACCTCCCGAATGCCTGGGATGTCCGAGGCAATCACGGCCTTGCCGAGGGCCATGGCTTCGAGAAGCACCAGAGGGGATCCCTCGTACCGAGAGGGAATGACCACAACATCGAGGTCTCGAAGGAACTTCTCACCGTCCTCGCCCGGCTCCACGATCTTGACGCCGGCGTTCGCGCCCTCCTCCCGGAGGCGAAGCTCGTACGTTCGAAAGGGCCCGGGATGTCCCCCGATGACGAACTCAGCCTCGCCCCTGTCTCCGATGGAACGGGCGGCGGCCACGAAGGTGCTCATCCCCTTCCCCGGATCGTAGCGACCGAGCATGCCCACCCTCACTGGTCCCTCCGCCCGGGCAGGCGTCCCCTGGACTTCTGGGATCCGTACGCCATTCGGCACGACGACGATACCGTTGGGCCTGACTCCCACCTCAATGAGACCGCGACGCACGTGTTCGGCGACCGCGATGAACCGAGTGTGGGCCAGGGACCGCCGATATAGAACAGTCTGTACTGTGCGCACGCTTCTCCTGCCGCTGAAGACCGGGAAGGTGTGCTGGTGAACCACGTGGGGTCGCCGGGCCAACCTAGCGACGATTTCGCCGAGGATCTGTCCGGGCGCCATTGAGTGCGAATACAGGAGATCGTACCCTCGTCCAATACGAGCTGCGCGAACCACCCCTTGGGGTCTTCGAAGCGTGCCAAGGTCCACAAACTCGACCTCGGCGGTCAAGGCGCGAAGCTCCTCAGGCGTCTGTCCCGGTGTTGAGATAAGAAATCCCACCTCGTGCCGACGCTTGACGAGTTCCTGGGCAACGGACAGAGCGACCCGCCGCCCGCCGCCGACGCCGGTGTCAAGGAGATGAAGAAGGACTCTCACTTCTGCTGCTTCCGCGGTGCCGTCGCCTCGTCCTTGACCCTGGCCGGAACCCCAATCGCGGTTGCACCGGGAGGGACATCGTTGACAACGACAGCGCCCGCTCCGACGGTAGCTCCGGCGCCTATCGTCCGCTTCTCGATGGTCACCGCCCCGGTTCCCATGAACGCTCCTCTGCACACAGTCGTACGTCCTGACAAGTGGCAGCCCGGCGAGAGTGTGACCAGGTCCTCAATGACGCTGTCGTGCCCCACGGTGCACCCCAGATTGACAATGACGTGCGCGCCCACCTTCACGTCGACAGTCAACACGGTCCCAGCGCAGACTATTGACCCAGAGCCAATGGTGACTGAGCGGTCGTCATGCCGCACACTGGGGTGAATCAATGTGGCAAACCTGCAACCCAGATCCCCGGCTTGGCCCACCGCCCTTTCCTTTGCGCGCGGGTCACCGATCGCCACAGCGACGTATAGCTCGGGGAGGTACTGAGCGATTTCGCCAGTCTGTTTTACTGGAACCCCGCCAATGTTCCGGCACTCATCAACTCCGGGGTGACCCCAGAAGCCAACGAGATCCCAGTCGCCCCCGGCCCTGTTGATGTCACGGACGAGCCAGGCTACCTCTCGGGCAAACCCGCCCGCTCCCGCGATAACCAACCGCCTAACCACTGGGCTCCTCCCTCCAAGTTCACAACGCGGCGCTCCGAAGGGAGCGCTCAGATCCTTCCTGTCCCTTGAGGCCAATCATCATCCGTCCGAGAAACCGCGCGGCCCAGGCGCACGCAAAACCTTGGCGAGCTGGAACTCGAGCGCTCCTCGACTCAAAGCGACAACCGACAGCGGCACCTCAGCTCGGGAACCAATCTTACGCAGCCAGCCTGGGGTTGACATTCCCACACCGTGGCCTCGCAAGACAGCCCAAACCCGACGCGCGAGGTGGCCTCGCGACCACGAACCACACTGCGCCCAACGGCCGGACCGTACGGTCACACCCTGCGCCTCTTCTCTCCGACAGCTCTGGCTACCGTCGTTGGCAGCAGGGAGCCCACCGCCAGTCTGCCGGCACCAGCCCCCCACGCGGTGAAGGGCGCGCTGCCAAGGGCACGTACCAGCGCGCTCCGCGCTTGCCCCTGCTCCCCGAGGGTCCGATGACCGCATGCCTGGCGAACCAGGAGGAGTGCACGAGCTTGACGCGAAACGGCAGGCCTCATTGCCAGATGACGCTGCACGAGCCGCGTCATCCCCTGCGCCATGTCGCGGCAAGCCGTGCCCCCTCCATGCACCCGATACCTGACGACAGGAGGCCAGGGAGTCACGGCAACGGGCCATTTCCGTGCGACGCGCAGCCACAGATCGAAGTCCTCGTTCCCGTCGAGATCCGGGTCGAACAGCCCGACGTCATCCAGGACCTCTCTCCGAACGATCACAGACGAGGTGAAGATGCCCGAGTGACGGACCAGCGCCTCCAGGGAGCACTCCTCACGCACCAGCCGGTCCAGGATCCGTCGGCACGTGCGGGTGTCTTCCGGCAGCACCTCGTTCTCGCGGTCCACAACGCACACGTGCCCCGCTATCATCCCGACCTGCGGATACCGCTCGAAGATGGCGAGCTGGCGCGCGAGCTTCCCAGGAAGCCATACATCGTCGGAGTCCAGGAACGCGACCAGGTCTCCCGAACTGGCTCGGATACCCGTATTGCGCGCCGCCGATCTGCCCGAGTGCTCCTGTCGGAGAATCCTCACCAACGGTGCCAAGCCCTCTACGGCTTCAGCAGAACCGTCTACGGACCCGTCGTCCACAACCATGACCTCGTAGGGAGGCGAATCCTGTTCACACGCACTGACTACAGCCTGGACGATGAAATCCCGGCGGTCGTGTACCGGTACCAGCACTGAGACATCTATCGACATCGACTAGTGTCTCGAGTCTTGGAACACCCATGGGATGTCCGTGTATCGATCGGAATTCCGCCCGCTTGGCGGGCCGCGTCCCAGTTCTTTCGACGCACGGGAGAAAACGGGTCAAGCACCAGACGCATCAATCCATGTCGGACGACGCCAACAGGATCGCGGCCGGCTATGGCAGAGCGAACAAGGTTGCCGTTCTCCTTCAGCAGAAAGGTTCGCCAACCTCCATCGAGATGCAGTAGGGCCAGGACGAATCTGGATCGGGCAGCAATCGTCGCGCGACGCCCCGGGGAACAAGTACCGAGTTCCCTCCACACGGTTGCTGCGAGTTGAGAGACGGGGTGCGACGCAGTGTCGGCGGTCGGCGGCCATGCCAACTCGCCCGATCCCGGCTTGGCCTGGACTCGGTATTGGAACAAGGGTTCAGGTACCCAGCACCACGGTCCCAGTTTGGCAAGTCGTAAGGTCAGCAGGACATCCGCACCGAAATCGAAACCCAGGGGGCTCACGCGACGTAGTGCCGAGGTCCGGTGCAACCCATAGAACCCGAATCCGATGTGGCCGTCATGCCGCGCGATGATCGCCGCGACCCGGGTGGTCCAGCACGGGGAGTTCAGCTCGGCCCCTTCCTGGACCAGGCCGGTTGGCTGGCCGAACGCATCGATGAACTGAATGCCTGTCGCGCACGATACAGCCTCGCCGTTCCCCTGGAGGGACGCGACGCACCGCGAGATGAAGCGCGGGTCCCAACGGTCGTCGTGCGCGGCCCACATGAAATGGGGTGCCACAGCTAGGGAGAGAACCCTGTTGAAATTCGCGTTGGCTCCAGCATCTTCCCCTATGCGCTCATAGGTGATCCGCCTGTCTGAACGCGCGAAGGTTCGGCATATCTCCTCAGTCGAGTCTTCTGAAGCGTTGTCGGAAATGACCAACTCGAAATCCCCGAACTCCTGGCCGAGGAGGGAGCTAATTGCCTCTCCCAGATAGCGGCCGCCGTTCCGCACAGGCATCCCGATACTCACCAAGGGGTCCTTGCCGGTCACGCGAAACTCCCTCCCCTTACGAACTCGATTGGCGCACGATTCATCCGTTCCATCCGCCTGGTCGGATTCCAACGATCAGCGGCAGCCAAGTGCCGACGAGTGCCGGAGGTCCGTGCCCGCTCCTACGCGGACCGGAGTCGACTCACGACCGACTTCCCAGCTCTGGCAGCCCACTTGAGCCCATGTACCCCAAGGGTCGCCCGATCCGCCCACGGCAGACCACTTCGCAGAGCGTGGTGAACACAGACGTGGCTCCATTCCCAAAGCCGGGTGGCGGGCTTGGTCGACAGGCTCTTGCCCTCCGTACACACGCGGTATAGATACACCGGACCCGATGCGTAGCCTATCCATGCCCCGCTCCGCAGAATGCGGAGCCACATGTCCACGTCCTCCGCCAGCCGCCACTGCGGATGGAACAACCCTAGGTCCACAAGCAACGATCTCCTCACGACAAGTGCGGCGAAGATCACGGGGCTCCGCACACCCAGCCGGCCCGAAAGGCCGGGTAGGGGACGAATCAACTGGCTGCTCCCCGTCCCGTCCACCACCCGCGTATCCGTCGCCACGCCGTCCAGAGAATGCGCAATCAGGGAGCGCGCCACATGGTCCAGCCGCCGAGGCTCGTACATATCGTCGGCATCCAGGAAGGCAATCCAAGTCCCGCGCGCAGCGAGGATGCCGTCATTGCGTGCGCAAGCCGTTCCCCCATTCGAATCACGCCGAATGAGACGTACCGGTCCTTCAGGCAGGTCTTCCAGCTGGACCGGGTCCGCCGACCCATCTTCGACAACGACTACCTCGAGGGACACGTCATTCGCGAAGGCACTGTCGACCGCGGCACGAATTGTCCCACGGGCACGATAGGCAGGGATGATCACACTGAAGAGTGGCCTATCCGGCACCCGAGATGACACCCCCAGTCAACGACCAAGCTCACCCGGTCAGGAAGACATCCCGCTCCCACGTCAGCCCCCGCGTCCGCTGCAACCGGCAAGGATTCCCTCGTAGACACAGACAAGTCCCCGGGCTCGGCGAGTCCAACTCAGCGCATCGAGATGCTCCGTCGGGGCGAGGATTTCGTTATCCAGCCCCCCGCGCCTGGAGAGGCATTTGGCGAGGGCCGAACGGAACGCCGCCTCCTCGCGAGGAACGACCACTCCAAGTTGAGGCGTGACAATCTCAGCAACTCCGGCCGTGTCCGGGACCACCACCGGAACCCCGGCCATCATCGCCTCAGCGGCGGCTATGCCGAAGGACTCCTTCTGAGATGACAGCGCGAAGCAGTCTGCCGCTGCAAAGAGCACCCACTTGTCGTCGGCGCTGAGAGCTCCAGGCAGCCAGATCCTCCGTTCCATTCCCAAGTCCTGGGCCAAATGCCGACACCTCTCAGTGGACCCATCCTCATCCGGACCGGCCACCACGAGACCTACTCTCTCTAGGCCGGCCACAGCCCGGATCAGTAGTTGAACGTCCTTCTGCGCCACCAGCCGCCCAAGCCAGGCAACAACCGGAAGATCCGGGGGAAGGCCTAGACGCGCTCGAGCCTCGCGTTTGGGGAGTGTGCGGGCGGATCGTGCATCTGCCCCGTTGCGCAAGACCGCGACCTTCTCGCGGGGAACCCCCCATCGGCAGAACTCCTCGCCTTCTCTTCCCGACTCGGCCACGACTGCAACAGACCGGCCGACCTGCCATCGTCCGAGGGTTCGGTCGAAGAGGGCCTTCTTCACAAGACTACGCGACGACGGCTCGAAACTACCTTCGGGTTCGAGCATGAATGGAATCCCCCGCCTGGCAGCCCATCGACTGGCCGACCAGCCCAGCTGATGCCGGTACCCATACACATGGGCGAGGTCGGCATCCGCCGCCACCCGATTCAGTGCAGCGTTGACGCGTGGTACGAGCGTCTCCCAGCGATAGCGGCCATAGCCACGAAGGCGGACCAACGTGAGATGCGAAGCCAGTTCCTCCACCTCAGTCCGCCCGGTTCGCTCTCTTGCATCGATGACGTCTGACGTCACCACCACCACGCGATGGCCCTCGCCTGCGAGGTAGCGGGCCATCTCTTCCATCTTCACCACCGGCCCCCCATATGCGAAGGCCGGTGCATAGCAGCGGGCCACCATCAACACGAACAAGCTAGGCCCCCCTTGGGAGACAACAGACCAACAGCTTCATCTACCGACCGGCACAACCCACATGCCGGTCCTCTTGGCTACCTTGAATCGCACCCGCTGCGCCAAACGCTCCCAACCTGTCACCTTCCTGTACAGGCAGGAGGTCTCAGCTCGCAGGCCGAGCCCCGCCAAGTACATGTGCCATCGAGTGCCCCCGAAGCGTCGGACCCCTTCGGGCAGGTGACACGGATACAGGCCATCGTCGCCGAACGTACTCTGCTGCACCAAGATTCCTCCAGGACGGAGTGCGGCCACAAGGCGCCGTGCAGCTTCCAGTGGGTCAGGCAAGTGCTCGAACACATCGAAACACACGACGGCATCGTACAGACCGTCCGGCTCGGGCAAGACCGATCGAGACTCGACGAATCTCGCAGGCAGGCGGTGGCGCGCGAAGCGGTGGCGCGCGAAGCGGGACGCGGGGCCATCCACGTCGACAATCGTGACATCGTAGCCGCGCGTTGCGAGGAACAGGGCGTCGGTTCCTATCCCGCACCCGAAGTCGTATACGCGCCGGAATCCCGCCCCTGGTGGATGTCTCGTGCAGAACTGCTCGAGGGCATTCCAGTACGGGTTCCTGGCGGAACTGGCATGCCACTGCGCGAGTTCCCAGACGTATAGCTCTTCGGATTGGTAGAACTCCAGGATTTCTTTCGGAGTCTTCGGGCATACTCGGCGCCACGCGGATGCCATGTCCTCCGTCGAATACGAGCGTACCCGTTCGCGGCAGACTTCTTTCGTCATCCCGGTGAAGGTGGAAAGCTCCTCAAGATCATCCTCAGTCAGGTAGACGGGGTCTACACGACACAACTGTTCAGGAGACGGGGGTTTGATAGGCATCGTCGATCACTCCTTACTCATGGACCCGCATCGCGCGACCCCTCGACCCAACCCTCAGCCGACCAATGAGCCGCCCGTCGGCGATCCCAGGCCAAGCGTTGGGAGCGGTAACCGCCCCTGAAACCCCACCCCGATCTCCCGGCTGTACCTCCCCCGCACCGAGGGAGACTGCCGCGTATGCATACAGCCAGAACGGATACGCAAAGAGACTTCCCACAGATAGCAGTCCGCTCTCCGCGACCGATTCAACAGCCCCACCGACGAGTCCCCCGAGGACCACCCAAGCTCCCACCTCTTCTGGGAACGCACGCACAGCCCGCCAGGCTGCCAACCCAACGGCTGCCAAGACCCACCCGAGCACGAGCACACCGCCAAGGCCCATGTCTAAGAAGGCCTCAAGGTAGCCATTGTGAGGAGCCGCGCCGGGAACCTCGGCTCCCAATCGGCTAGCTTCCTGGGCGAAGAAGTGGTCGGACGAGCCAAACCCGCGCCCCAACAAAAGGCGCTGTCGACCCATCTGGATTGCCGCCATAGCGCCCGGCAACCGGTTGGAGGCCGTACCAATGGGTGAGAGGAGATGCTCCTCGGGGACCCGCCGCACACCGATTCCCCCGAGGATACTTGCCACTGCCACCAACACAAGGACAACCCCAACGACGGCCGTTCTCATCGGATGCCTGCGGCCCAGGCCCACCACAACCGCCAGAGTTCCTGCTGCGGCAGCCACGATGCCGCCCCGGGACCCCGAAAGTACCAGGGCAACGGCAAGCCCAACCCCAAGTACACCCCACAGGAGCCTCCGTCGGCCCGCAAGACAGATGGACAGCGCGACCAGTCCCGGCACAGTGAGCGAGGCGACAAGACCAATCGAGTTGGGGTTCCAGAACAGTCCGGCCAACCGGCCAGCGGTAGTGACTTTCTCAGGGGCCAGCAGGAAACCCGCCACACTGGCTACACCCGTAGCTCCGCCAACAAGGCAAACCATCCGCACATCGCTGAACAGCACCGAGGAACTGCTCTCCCACCTGCCGCGCAGATAGGCGAGGGCCCCGGCCAAGAAGACGAGAGAGATCCAACGTTGAACGCTGAGTACGAGGTTGCCGGCGGTTAGAAGCGTCAGTGCAGAAACCACCAGTACGGGAAGAAGCGGAGAGAACGAGAATCGTCGGTGCAGGCGCCCTCGAACAAGCGCCCACGCAGCCAGGGCTCCAAGCACGGCAAAGCGTCCGAACCATACCGAAGGCGGCACTGCCCACTGGCTGCTCACGGCGACAATTGGGATCAGCGGTACAATAGCTACCGCCTTCTCGGATATCAGGAGCCCGACGACAAGGGCAACGAGTAAGAGGACGACTACCTCTGCATCACCGCGCCTTGCGGCGAATCTACCCAAGACGCCCGCCACCGCAACGATCGGCAGCCACACGAGGCCCCGACCCGACACCTCTGCAACCCTGCGGCTAGCGACTACCACAAGACAACTCCTCGCACCCCCGCAACTCGAGCTGATGCCGCACTATCGCACTGGGAAGTTGGAGACCGACAGCCGGCTACTTGGCCGCCAAGAAGTGGTGAGGATCAGCTCGACTGTCCGCGCCTCACCAACCATCGCTGCACCAGGGACCAGGCGAAGTAGTGCGACGGCGACATGTTGCGCTGACATGCCCGCTTGATCTCTCTCTCCACGCGGGCAGGTACCTCGGACGAAGAGAACACGGTGTCTGCCGAGACACCCCCCACATGCTGGACTAGAGCGTCCGGGACGTAGAGGCATGAGAGCCCGCGCTTCGATGACCGCCAGCACCAGTCCAGTTCCTCTCCGTAGAGAAAGAACTCCTCCGAGAACCCGCCCAAACGCGTCCACACTGAGCTTCGCACCAGCATGCACGCCCCACATATCCAGTCGGTCTTCACCGGATGTCCGGCGGTCGGCATGAGGGAGCCCTGGATCACGCGGACCCGGACAGTGCGGGGCAACAGGTGGGTGAGCCGAAGCGCGGCAAGAGCATCAACCAGGGCGCTCGGGAACCGTCTGCCCGAGACCACGGTCTCGCCGTGCTCGTCGGTGATTCGCGGACCGGCCGCACCCACTCCGTGCTCGCTCGTCAGGGCCTGCTTGAGTTGGGTCACAGCGCCCGGGCATAGCCACGCATCCGGATTCAGAAGGAGGATGAAGGAACATCCTGGCAACCCGGCAACCCCCTGGTTCACCGCCGCCGCAAAGCCAACATTCTGCGAGTTGCGAATCAGCATCTCGGGAGGTATCTGCTCCCAGCTCCCATCGCTTGACGCGTTGTCGACAACCACAACACGCCGAATCTGGGGCTCCTGAAGCAAGGAATCCAGACATCGCCGAATCGTCGTGGCGCAGTTGAAGTTGACAACCACGGCGCCGACGTCACCGCTCAACAGCCACTCCTGCGCCGCCCGGCCCCGCGTGTGCGGGGGTAGTCCTGGCTGCTTGCGTCACCGCGTGCCCGACGGCGATGCCAACCTACATGGCGTCTCGCGTCTGCCGCGATCCGCTCCCACGTGCTGGCCTCCAGGAGAGCACGTGGTCGAAGTACCACGTGCATGAGTACCCCACCACATGCCCTTGAGTACCGGCCCAGCCCTAGATCTCTCCTCACTCGGTCCAAGTTGTCGCTAAGAAGCCGCCCGCGCCACTCGGTACGGGCCATGCGTGCCAACTCCCGGCAGACCGCTACTTCTTGGGCAATTCCCAGAGGCGCGCGGAATGTCTCCTGGATGAGCCAACAGTACAAGTCTCGAGCCCTGATTCGCTCATACAGATATTCGTCCCTCGCGGAACGCTGAACCTTCGTCTCCACATGATCTGGCTCTCGATATTGCAGCAACGTCTCGTCCACGAACGTGAAGGGGTGCCGGAGGCCCAAGGCAAACACAAACCCCACATCTGGGCTCCAGACAGATGGAAATCGACACTCCCGAGTAAGGAGCGATCTTCGGAACAGCCCGTAGACGGCGAGGCCACCACGGCCGCTTCCTAGGGACAATGCGGCGCGGACCCTACGCGTGAGGTGCCCGCTTGCCAGACCCACGGGCGGTCCATACCGTTGGACAACACCCCCAGCGCCATTCACCATCCAGACACCGGCCGCGCACCCAACTGCGCGGGTCTCTTGACGCAGTTGGCGAAGGGTGCATGCCAAGAACTCAGGCACCCAGAAATCATCGCACGCCGCCCACATGAAAAACTCGGTGTCCGCTGCGTCCAAGAGGCGGTTGAAGTTCGCGACCGCCCCGATGTCCTCGGGCAGTCGCTCGTACGATATGCGGTCATCCTTCGCGCATAACCCGCGACACAGATCAGCCGTCCGATCAGTGGAGGCGTTGTCAGAGATGTGAATCCGAAAGCAGGACTCGGTCTGCGCGAGCAGGCTCTCGATCGCCGCCACGATTGTAGCCTCGCCGTTCCTGACGGGCATCCCTATGGTCACGAGGGGGGTACAAACATCCCTCAGTGAGGCCTCCGTCATGGCACCGTCCGCCTTCGCAGAAAACCCCCTCGACAGTACGTCACCCCAAGGCGCTCGCAGTTGCGATCTGCAACGAAGTCCGGGTGGGCGGAAAGGAAGTCCCGTGTTGCCTCTCCAGGATTGTCGGTCACCCACGCGGGTGACCCGCCGGGCGCGTCCGTAAGCATGGACATCACGCTGTCGAAGACCACGAGGTAGCTCCCCGCAGTCACCATGGGTCCGTAGAGTTCCAGTTCGCTCCGTACATGCTGACGTGTGTGACTCGAATCGAGCATCACAACGACCGATTCATCGGGTGCCACGAGGTCGCGAACCTGGCCGACAACGTGATCATCTATTGAACTACCCTCTATGAGCGTGATGCGCTTGCTCATGGGATGGGCTTCGATCGCCAGTCGGTTGTACTTCCTGATCTCCACATCCACGCCGATGACCCGTCCCCGGCCGAGAAGCTCGAGCAGGGACGCATAGAAGATCAGCGCTCCCCCATGAGCGACCCCGCACTCGATGACGACGTCCGGGCGGATCTTCCATATCAGCTCCTGGAGCATGAGGATGTCCTCCGGGAGCTGGATGATCGGGATCCCGAGCCAGGTCAGCTCGTACGAGATCTTCCGCTGCCATCCTGCCCTCGTCCACAGATTGGCGAGCGCCTGGAAACCCTCCTCCGTGTACGCGTCGAGTTCCCGTTCACCATCCGGCGTGCGGATCCGGAACACCGGATCGATCTGCTGGTCCCACCCGCTCATCCGACCCCCACTTCGGCACCCTTGGCCACGCGCCGTCGCCACCACTCCACGGTTCGCGCCATTCCGTCTGTCAGACCCACCGTTGGTTGCCACCCAAGTCCGTGCAATGCCCTGGCATCGCCCACGGCCTCGAACAGCTCGTCACGCCCGTAGGGACGCGCGCCGAAGCGGATCGCCCCCGCGCAGCCCGTTTCCCGTTCAATAGACTCAAGAACCTCCCGAAGGCGCAGACCCCGCGCCGCACACACATCGACGCCTCCGCTCAGATCCGATTCGAGGACGGCGCACAGCCCAGAAGCGACGTCAGTGACGTAAAGGTAGTCGCGGATCTGATCTCCCGCAGTCACCCCCACTTGCTCCCCTCTGAGCAATGCGAGTGCGACACTGGGGATCACCCGACGCGGGTCCTCGCCCGGCCCGTACAGGTAGAACAGGTGCGCGCAGGCCGCCGACAGACCAGAATCGGTCAGGCGATCCGCAACCAAGTGTAGGGCGCGCTTCGCTGCGGCGTAGACAGTTCGCGACGGTTCCTCCACTGAGCGCTCGAGGCACGTGCCGCCCAGCACCACTCGCCTGCACTCGTTCCTGATCAGCGCCGCAAGAAGGTTCGCCCCTCCCGCGAGCGAGCCCAGGTTCTCGGCTGCGGCACGCAGGTAGGCTCCAGGCTCGGCGTACCACGCCAAGTGCAGGCACGACTCAGGTTGTGCGTCCGCGACGGCCGCTTCCACAGCCCCCGCATCCGTCAGGTCGGCCGTCAGGACTTGCACCCGGCCACGGAGATCCTCGATGCGCTCGGCCCCCGTACCCTGCCGCAGGAGGACGCTCACCTGGTGCCCTCGCTCGACCAGCGCTCGGCTCACGTGCGATCCGACGAAACCTCCGGCACCGGTGACGAGGACGCGACTCACCGGTGCTTCACCGCCCAATCGTACGGAATGTGGTTGTTGAACGGATCTACGCGAACCGAACTGGTAGTGGCCGTCGGATCGTGCGGCACGGTGGCGCAGTTAGCGACGATCGCCTGTTCACTTCCCATCCCCTTGAAGCCGTTCCAGATCTGCGGGGGAATGACCATGAGCGAATAGTTGTCGGGCCCCAGGAAGATCTCCATCAGTTCGCCCTTCGTCGGCGAGCCGTCGCGCTCGTCGAACAGAACCAGTTTGACCCTGCCCTGGATGCAGGCGTAGTTCAACGTCATCTTGGTGTGGAGATGCCAGCCCTTCACGACGCCAGGGTAGATCGTCGAAAAGTAGATCTCGCCGAACTCGATGAAGTGGGGGTCGGTGCGCCGGAGCATGTGCATGACGGATCCCCGCTCATCGGGGATCCGCTGCAACGGAATGACCTTGACTCCCTCGATCATAACAAGAACCTCGGTTCCGGGATTGGGATCAGAAAGCGGCCGCCGCGCGCCCGGTACTCTGCCTGCTGGGCGAGGACCTCATCGGCGAAGTTCCACACGAGCAAGAGCACATCGTCGGGCATGTCGCCAACCAGGCGCTCGGGGGAGACGATCGGAATCCGCACGCCCGGCATGAACCGTCCCTGCTTGTAGTCGCTGCGGTCGCACACGTACTCGATTGACTCAGCTCCGATCCCAGCCGCGTTCAGAAGGATCGTACCTTTCGCCGCGGCCCCATAGGCGCCAACCCGCCGGCCTTCCCTCCTGAGTTGCTCGATGGTGCCTCGAAGGTTACGGCACAACGCCTCCACGCGCTCGCCGAACCCTCGAAAGTAGGCTCGACTCACCAGGCCGACTTTCTCCTCGTCGGCGAGGAACCGCCCAATGGAGGGGTCGGGAACAACGCCGGCTCGGCCCGCGAACAGCCGCAGAGAGCCGCCATGGATCGGCAGGTGTTCGACCCGGCAAAGGGCAAGGCCGTTGCGTTGAAAGAGCCCGTCCAGAGCCGTCACGGAGTGATAGAAGAGATGCTCATGGTAGATGGTGTCGAACTCGAGACGATCGACCAGGTCGCGCACATAGGGCGTCTCGATCACCGCGATCCCGTCGTCGGCGAGCACGCGCGCGATCCCACGTACAAAGCCGTTGATGTCGGGCACATGGGCAAGCACGTTGTTGGCGTGAAGGACCGATGCCCGACGACCGGATGCCCTCATCTCTTCCGCCAACTCGGTCCCGAAGAAGGCGCACAGGGTCGGAATCCCGAGGCGCTCGGCGACGGTCGCGATGTTACGCGCTGGGTCGATCCCGAGCACTGGAATCCCGGCATCGCGATAATGCTGCAGCAGGTAGCCGTCGTTGCTGGCCAACTCCACCACCAGATCGTCCGGGCCGAGGTGACGCTCCTCGACCATACGCCGGGCGATTGAGCGGGCGTGCTCGACCATCGTGGTGGAGGCCGATGAGAAGTACGCGTACTCCTCGAACATCTCGCGCGGCGGCACCGACTCGGTGAGTTGCACGAGCCCGCACCCCTCACACAGCGCGACATCCAGCGGATAGCGCGGCTCCGGCTCGTCGAGCTGCTCCGCGGTGAGCAGGCGATTGGCCAGCGGCATCTCGCCGAGGGACAGGAACACCTCCAGCCCTGAACGACCACAGCCGCGGCACGCGAAATCGGCTACAGCCATTTGTGAGGCGGAGGCCCGATCACTCACCGGGCGCTCCCCAGATATTCTCGATACCAGGTGGCTGCGCGGTTCAGACCCTCGTCGAGGGAGTACGCCGGGCGCCAGCCCAGCACTGCCTGTGCCTTGGCGGCGCTCAGGCGCTGCTCCCGGATCTCGCCGACGGCCTCATTGCGGACATCCGGCTCAAGCCGGATCCCGAGCCTGTTCATGATGCGCTCGACAACTTCCATCACCGTGTGCCGCTCTCCCGCGGCGAAGTTGAATGCCTCTCCCCGAAGCTCGGCGCGCTCGGCCAAGGCGGACGCCAGCGTCAGCACACCCGCGACCGCATCCTCCACGTAGAGGTAGTCCCGCACGTAGGTGCCGTCCGATCGGATGATCGGACGCTCCCCGCGCAAGAGGGATCGCACGGTCCCCGGCACAACCCTGCTCCAGTTCAAATCGCCGCCTCCGTAGATGTTGCCGCACCGGGTCACGGCGATCGGTAGCCCGTAAGCGCTCGCGTACGACCGCGCGATCAGGTCGGCGCAGGCTTTCGAGACGTCGTAGGGATTCAGGGGGGTCAGTGGCATCGTCTCGTCGTACTCCTCACCCTTCGCGTCCCCATATGCCTTGTCCGAGGACGCCACGACGATCGATGCGACAGCCGGGGTTCGCCGGCAGGCCTCGAGCACGGCCCATGTCCCCTCGACGTTGTTCGAAAACGCATCCACGGGATCGGTCTGCGCCTCGCCGACAAGGCTCTGCGCCGCCAGATGCACAACGGCGTCCACGCGCGCGTCGCGCAGCAGAGCCGCTACCCCCTCGATGTCGCGCACATCCCCATCGACGATTGAGATGGTGTCTGCCCGGCGCTCCCGCTGTTCGGGCCGCCACGCAATGTCAAGCCCGGCGACACGCGCCCCCCCGGCAGCCAGGGTCCGGACAGTCCACTCCCCGAGGAACCCGGCCGCACCCGTGACCAGCACGGATCGCCCCGACCACGCGCCGGCCGCTACCACGTCACCCATGGCGCCTTGCTCGTCTCCATCAGGGAGCGAAGGAAGCGCAGATCGCGCATGGTGTCCACGCACTGCCAGAAGTCGTCGTGGCGGTAGGCCATTAGCTGACCCTCCGCCGACAGCCGCTCGAGCGCCTCTCCCTCCAGCGAAGTGTCGTCACCCTCAAGGAAGTCAAACACGCCCGGCTCCAGCACCATGAACCCACCGTTGATCCAGCCCTCACCCATCTGCGGCTTCTCGGTAAAGCAGACGGCGCCGGAGTCGTCGAAGGAGATCGCCCCGAACCGGGACGGCGGCCTGACCGCGGACACCGTCGCGAGCCGGCCGTGAGAGCGATGGAACGCGACGAGCGCATCCAGGTCAATGTTGGACACCCCGTCGCCATACGTCAGCATGAACGTGGCTCCGTCCAGCCAGGGCCGCAGCCCCAGGACCCGACCACCGGTATTCGTTCCCGCGCCCGTGTCGATCAGGTCCACGGTCCAGTCCTCACAGTCGCGTTCGTAGGCCGTCGCCGCACCGTCCGCCAGCGACACCCGCATGCTCCCCTCCAGCGACATGTAGTCGACGAAGAAGCGCTTGATCATCTCGCCCTTGTAGCCCAGGGCGACCGCGAACTCCCGGTGACCGTACCGCGCGAAATGCTTCATGATGTGCCACAGGATGGGCCGGCCCCCGATGTCCACCATCGGCTTGGGGCGAGATTCCGTTTCTTCGGCCAGCCTGGTTCCCTGCCCCCCAGCCAAAATCCCGACCTTCACGGCCTCACCTCCGGCGGGACGCTCGCATCGAACATGACATCCCAGTCCAGCATGGGGCGGATCACGCCCGGCCAGTCGCCGGCGTAGACGCCCCGAACGCCGTCGCCTTCGCTGCGGTCGACGACCTGGAAGGCGACCGCGTCCCGCTCCAGAGCGTGCACGTGGGTCGGGTTGTAGGTGCTGATCGCCGCCATCGCGAGAACCCTGCCCTCGGCCAGGAAGTTCCCCGGGATACGGCAGGTGGCACGTACGAGCCCCAGCTCCCGGTCGCGTTCCCACCAGCCGGCGTTGTTGAAGTCGTTGGTGACGAACAGACAGACGCCTTCCTCGTTGTAGAAGTGCAGGTTGACGGACGGCCTCAGACCGTTCCGCGCGAGGTGCCAATACTCGACCTCGACCGAGACCGGATACCGGATGTCAATATCCTCGCGAACCGTCCCGTCGTCGGCACGCACCCGAATCGACTTCAAGCGGACCACGTCGTCGCCAGGGGCGGACCGACTGTCCGACCACACCCGTTCTGCGGTCGTGCCATACCCGGATTCCAGGTATGTGCGCACTACCTGGTGGGCGGAGCCGTGTGCGATGAGACCGCCCTGGTCGAGCAGGATGGCTCTGGGGCACAGGCGCAGGATAGACGGCATCGAGTGGCTCACGAAGATGACGGTGCGGCCCGTGTGCGCGACGTCCTCCATCTTGCCCAGGCACTTGCGCTGGAAGTCGACATCGCCGACGGCGAGGACCTCGTCGACCAGCAGTATGTCCGGCTCTAGGTGGGCCGCCACGCTGAACGCAAGCCGCAGGTACATCCCGGTCGAGAAGCGCTTGACGGGGGTGTCCATGAAACGCTCGACACCCGCGAAGTCAACGATCTGGTCCAGCCTGCTCTGGATCTCGACCCGGCGCATCCCCAGGACCGCGCCGTTCAAGTAGATGTTCTCCCGGCCGGTAAGTTCGGGGTGAAAGCCCGTGCCGACCTCGAGAAGAGAGCCCACCCGGCCGTGGATCTCGGCGAAGCCCTCGGTCGGCTCGGTGATGCGGGAGAGGATCTTCAGAAGCGTGGTCTTACCGGCGCCGTTTCGCCCGATGATGCCCACGACCTCACCCTGGCGAACCTCGAGAGAGAGGTCCTTCAATGCCCAGATGTGCCGGTCGGAGTCATTCCTGGCCGAGGCCTTGCCCCGCAGCCTCTTGATGGGTGCCTGGATCCCCTCCCACAACGACTCAGTGAGCCTACCGTACTGGGACCGACCCTTGTTCGCTCCGATGCGGTAGCGCTTGGAGAGCCCCTCGACCTTTACGACCACGTCGCTCATGCCTAGATCACGTCCGCGAAGGTGCGCTCGACCCGACGGAAGTAGGCAAGGCCCCCCACGAAGATCACCAGAGTTGCCGCGGCAGAGACCGCGATCATCGCCCCCGGGCGGGTCTTTGTCCCAAGGAGGGCCCAGCGAAAGCCCTCCACCACCCCGGCCATGGGGTTGAGGGCGTAGATGCCCCTCCAGGCCTTGGGGACCAGACTGGAGGAGTAGGCGACGGGGGAGGCGAAAAGCCAAAGCTGCACTAAGAAGGGCAGCGCGTAGCGCACGTCTCGGTAACGGACGTTCAGGGCCCCCAGCCAGATCCCCACCGACAGGGCGGTAAGCATGGCAAGTACGGTCAGGGCCGGAAGCCACAGGATCGCTGCCGAGGGGTGCACGCCGTAGTAGAGCATCATCCCCACCAGCAACCCAAGGGCGATCACGAAGTCGATGACAAAGGAACCGGCCGCGGCCATGGGCAAGATCAGCCTCGGGAAGTAGACCTTGGTGATCAAGTTCGAGCTACCCACCAGGCTGTCGGACGCCCCCGAGAGCGACTGGGCGAACAGCGTCCAGGGCACAAGGGCCGAATACGCGAAGATCGGGTAGGGAAGGCCTTCGGAGGGCACATGGGCGAGCCTTCCCAGAAAGATCGAGAAGACCACCATCAGCATGAAGGGCTGAAGGATGGCCCAGGCCGCCCCGAACACCGTCTGCTTATAGCGGACCTTGACGTCCCGCCAGACGAGAAAGAAGAGCAGTTCCCGGTAGGCCCAAAGCTCGCGCACGTCGAGCCTGACCCAGCCCTTGGAGGGGCGGATCAGGATTGACGGCGATCTTGTGGCGGTTTCCAAGTGAGCGGCCATCCTATGCGTCGTCCACACTCCTGTGGAATGGAGTTCCTGCATTCTTGCGGGGTCTCCCCCTCCGACCGAGTCCCCGAACGAACCGGAAGTGGAAGAGTTGCGCCACGTCCGGGTCGGAGTCCGACAACCTGCGCACGCCAGGCCCGATCCCTCGGACACGGAGGGAAACCGGCTGTGGTTGCCTGGCGGCAAGGGATCAGCAGTCGCCTCTGTGGCCGCCGCCAGCAAGGGGACGGCGGCTGCTCAGAGGCAACGCACCGTCGAGGTGGAATGCGTCAAGACCAGCGGATGTCGTCCAGCAACCGCAATTCGGGGGGAACACGCGGACTTGCCGGCGAAACAGCCGACGCCACCGCCTGTCGCGTTGAACTGGTCGTCACCACAAGCGCGGAGAAGTCACACACAGAAAGGCGGGCGGTGACTAAGGTCGGTGTGACGACGCGGGCCGCCCGCCTACGCGACGCTCGATGTGGCCAAATCACTGACAACATGCGATCCGCCGCCACACACAACGTCCTTGGCGCTTCCCAACTCCTGAAGGCGGGGCTCCACGTACTCGCGCCTGGTGGCTTCCTCGCTCATGGTCTACCCCCCTACCGAGTCGACCCCCCTACCGATCGGATCCCGTCACCTGAGAGCTACTCGCCAGTTGCCGCTGCCGCCGCCGGGACTGCACAGACATGGAGTGTATCAGGAGTTGAAGCATACCGGAAGCGTCCACCGCCTCCAAGGCCCCCCGCGGCTCCGGCAGCAGAGACTCGCGCAGGACCGGGGCAAGTATCTGGGGTAGCGGCCCCCACTCCCAGGCGACGGGCGAGGCGACCATCCCGCGTCCCCACGCTCCCTTGTCCGGCCGCCACAGATTCGCCTGCCGTACGTCCCCGGAGAGGGCGCGGCGAAGCAGCCTCTTCTGGCCCGGTCCGATAAGTTCCGCGGGGTGGCAAGCGAAGGCGAGCTCCAGCACCTCCCGGTGGAAGAACGGAAAGGACCGGCGCACACCGACCGCCCCCGCCCCCTCCCAGTTCATGACCACCCAGCCCGCTATCGCGGTATGGAAGTCGAGAAACCCCAGTGGGCGACGGTCTCGGCCAAGGCCGCGCACGAACCGATCGCGCCATTCCCGATACTCGGCCCGCACGTCCTCCCGAACCAACGCGGGCAACTCCTTCGCCAGCACCAGCTTCGGTCGCCCCGCACCCGCGCGCAGACGGTGCATGTGGGCCGCCCCCCGTAACTGGGACCACGGAAAACGTTAGGGTCTCCTCGAAGAGAGGAGATCGTCCTTGAAGAAGTCCAAGTTCACCGAGGCCCAGGTCGTGGGCATCCTTACCCAGGCAGCCCGTGACGACATCAGCGTCGCGGACGTCTGCCGCATCCACGGCATCTCCGAGAACACCTACTACTGCTGGAAGAAGCGCTACGCCGACATGGGCGCCTCCGAGGTTCGTCGGCTTCGCGAGCTCGAGGCCGACAACGCACGCCTCAAGCGCATGCTCGCCGAGCGCGACTTGGAGATCGACGTGATCAAAGAGGTCATGCGGGGAAAATGAGCGGCGCACCGGAGAAGCGGCAAGCGGTGCGCGAACTCACCGTCGCAGGGGTGTCGGCAAGGAGAGCGTGCGCGATCCTGGGCACATCGCGCTCCTGGCTCTCCTACGAGCCGGCGCCGCGCGACGATGAGGCGCTGATCGCCGCGATTAACAAGATCCGCCGGAAGAAGAAGCGCTGGGGCTACAAGCGTGTGCACGCCCGTCTGCGTCGGGAGGGCTTCAAGGTGAACCGCAAGCGAGTTGAGAGGATCTGGCGCGAGGAGGGCTTTACCCTTCCCGCACGTCGCCCGCGCAAGAAGGTCAGGACCGGAGAGAGCCTGCCGGTCAAAGCGGAGTACTCAAACCACGTGTGGACCTACGATTTCGTCTTCGACGCCACCGCAGGCGGCAGGACGCTCAAGGTGCTCTCGGTCGTCGATGAGTTCACGCGCGTGGCGCTGGCCGTCGTGCCTGGGCGCTCGATGACCGCCTCGGTGGTAAAGAAGGTACTCACCGCTCTGTTCGCCGACCACGGCACGCCGGGCGTGATCAGAAGCGACAACGGTCCCGAGTTCATTGCCGCCGAGATCGTCGACTGGCTCGAGGAGCTCGGTGTGGCGACGTTGCACATCGAGCCGGGAAAGCCGTGGCAGAACGGCTTTGGCGAGTCGTTCAACAGCCGGCTTCGCGACGAGTGCTTAAACCAGGAGGAGTTCTGGAGTCTCGCGCACGCCCGCGTCGTGATCGAGGGCTTCCGCATGGAGTACAACACCGAACATCTGCACAGTTCGCTCGGCTACATCACGCCCGCCGAGTACGCCGCCAAGTGCGTCCCGGCCATCGCTGCGGGCGCGGCGTGAGATGGTCCGCTACGATGCCAGGAAACCGGAGACCCTAATGTCAAGACCGGTCCCACGTATGGGGGCCGCCCATTGGCGACCGCCCAAATTGACCGTAGAGGCTGGGAACTGCGTAGCGGGTCCCGGCCTTACTCCTTGGTGGCGCAGCAAACCGAGGGTTCTTGTAGCGGCCACCCAGCGGTCTGAACTGAGATCGGCCGAACGGGCCGGGGCCACCCGACAGGAGGGAATTCATACAGCGCCGTCACCCCGCGTCCCGGGGGTGGAACTCCACATCCTTCACCCGCAGCTCGCCGGAGATGAGCTTGGGCAGCAGTGCATCACGCACGGCGGCGAGGGTGCGGGATTCTCGGGCACACTTGACTATGTGCCCAAAGAGGGGCCGCGCCAGCTCTTCAAACGACTGCATGACATCTGACGATGGCGTGACTACCGGGATTGGCCGGAAGTTCGCCTTGCTGATCTCGAGGAAGGTCGAGCCGTTCGCGCGGCTGACGATCTCTTCGTGTGCCACGCTGGCCCACAGAAGCAGGAAGAGGTTCGACGTTCCCGCCTTGGGCGTCATCGCGATGAAGCCCTGATTGATCGCAACCGGGATGTCTGAGACGGCCAAGTAGCCGATGGGGGCTCTCGATGACAGAAGGACGGTTCCCCTCGGCAGCAATCCGGAACCGATCTGCGACAGTCCTGCGTCGGTGATCCGCCGTTCGGTATCGAGCAGGACCGGAACCGACAGTCCGGACAGGTCCTTTGGTGTGGCCCAAGCGTGCGTTCCACCCTCCCAGTAAGTCAACTCCTTAGTGCTCGGCGTCGTGCCGCCCGCCACGTCTGCGAGATCGCCGACGGACATGACTCGCCACCCCTTCGGGATTTCGCCCAGTTCGGAGTCCACGAGTCGGTCCGGGAAGAGGTCGTAGAGGTGGGCGGGGAGGCCGGAGAGGGATTCGCCGCGGCGCCAGCGTCCGTCCATCTTGGCACGGACGGGGTCGAAGTCGACGAACCAGGACTTGAAGATGGCCCGCGCCATGGCCTCGAGGGTCTCGTTCATCCGGCGGTTCAGCTCGATCTTGTCGTCCAGCGTGCCTAGGATGTGGGCGATGGCACGCTCTTCTCCGACCGGAGGCAAAGTGATGCTCATGCTCCGCTGATCGCGAAGGTTGACGTACTCCGCCATGTCCGTCTGGCCGGCGACCCCGCTGTACTGGGCGAAAAACTCGCGAGACTGCATCCAGTAGAACAACCACCGTGGATCGATGCGTTCCCGATTGAGCGAACGCCAGAAGCAAAGCTGAGGTGAGTAGACGAAGCGCGGGGTGTCCACGCGCACGAGCGCGAAGCGTCCAACGGTGCCCTTGGAAGTGAAGACCACGTCGCCTGGGTGGCTAACCTTGTTGCCTACGCGGTCGAGGTGCTCCTCGGGAAAGCGGTCCGCGCCATCGAACTTGAAACCGCCATTGATGTTCGCGGCACGTGCGAAGGGTAGTCCGCGTGGTGAGAGCTCCGAGTTCTTCGCGCGATAGCCGTCGTTGATCGCAAGCTCGCCCGCCGCGATCAGATCCGCGATGAGAGCCGGGGTCGCCTCACCCGTCATACCCGAGCTCCTTGAGGTTCCGGGCGATGGCCTCATCCAACGACCGCAACCACGGCTGCCGCCTGCGTGGTGAATGTCCCGGTTGCCGATGTCCGGCTTGGGAAGAGCGTGGTGCCCGTGCGGGAACCACCGGGCGACCGCCCCAGCCTGAAGTTGAGATCACAGGTTGTGACCCCAAGTGGTGGCGAGGAACCATCGGGTCAAACACCGTGACCCAGTTTCTTCGGATTCCAGGTAATGGCCCCATCTGGCATCTGCCCCGCCTGGCGCTAGCTAAGCTTCACTCCGAGCGCACGCAGCATCTGGAATGTGTCGACGTATTGCACACCGAAGGTTCGGCAGCAATTCGGGATCGGCACCCTCTTCTTGGTGTCGGGGTCGAACTGCTCATGCGTCACCACGAGGCACCCCTTTGCGCGAGCGTACGCGACCAGCCAGCCATCGGCTGCTTTGGCGAACAGGGCCTTGGCCGGTTCCGTGAACTGCGTCTGGCCCTGGGCCCAAACCATGACTTGCGCGTACGCGTCAACGACTTCGCTTTCGGCGGTTGAGGTGAACCACGGGTGGAAGCTGTTGTCGGCCCAGGTAGCGAGTGCGTCGTTGCCCCGGTCAAGCTCAGCCTTGACGCGGTCTATGCTCAGGACAAGGCCTTTCTGGGCGCACTCGATCAGCGCTTCCCAGAAACGGGAGACAAGGTCGAACGCGTAGTAGCGACGCGCCGCCTCGATGAACACGTTGGCGTCAAGGACGTACACGGGAGGGCCGCTCATGCGGCCCCTTCGAGGCCGAGGCGGTGCGCGTATTTCTCAAAGGATTCCCCGTACAACCCCGTCAGTTGGTACGCGTCTCTGTAGAGGAGCCTTCCCCCGCGAGCCGCGCGAACGACGGTCTCAGCGAACCGCCGACCGAGACGAAGATTCTGGGACGCGTAGAAATCCCCGCCCTTCTGACGGACGCGAGAGCGCCGGTCTTGCTCCTCATAGGCGTGGTAGAAGTCATGGAACCGGGCTTCACTGATGAGTCTCAGGTCGAGGGCTCTCCGAGCCGCAACGATCTCGCTGACCTTGAACTGGCGGGCGGCCGCCTGAAAGCAGTCAGGCTCGCGTTGGATGGACGGCCACGTGTCTCGCAGTTCCCGGCTTGGCACGAGGAACTCAGCGGCGGCCCGGTTGCATGCCCGCTCGCCTTCGTCACGCGCCGGTTGGAGCCCCCGCAAGTCGAAGGCAGCACTTCTTCCGAACCAGACATGCGCCAACTCGTGCGCCAGTGTGAACATCTGGGCGGCTTTGCCGTCCGCACCGTTGATGAACACGAGGGGTGCGTACTCGTCCGTGAGGACGAAACCTCGGAACTCGTCCGGATCAAGCGTCCGGTGCGTGTTGTTGCCGACAACTCCGTTCACCGCAACGAGGACCCCCGCCTCATCTATCCTGTTCTGCAACTCGCGCAGCGCCGCAGTCCACGTGGGTTGCTCAGATGCCCAACCTTCGGCGAGTCCCAGGATCTCTCGCATCATATGAGCCACTTGTGCGGGGTCTTCCTTGATCGGCATGGAGCCGGGAAACTCCAGTGCCTCGCAACCTTCGTCGATCAGATAGTCGCGCATCCAGGCCTGGCGGCGCTCCATCGTTTGGACGGTCTCGAGAAGATCTGGGCTGGGTCGGATCGAGGGTTGGTCGCCGAGCGTGCGGAAATGAGGAATGGGCAGTGCCTCTTGCGGTGGCTCCTGAAGAAACAGGTATCCCAGCGGCGTGAATGTGGCATTCGCCAACTGCTCAAGCTGACGCAGCGTCGGCAGGCTTTCCCCTGTCAGCCACTCGGGCAACTTCGGGAATCGTCGCCCGATGACCTCAGGTCTTCCCGAGCGCTCGACTGCCCAGCCAAGAAGACGCTCGCTGACGGTTACGCGTACCACCAAGTGTCTACTCCCCTCCTCGCAAGCCTGATTCTCCCTCGATTCGCCCCAGAGCGCACCAGTCCCTCAAGACAGGTCCAAATCGCCCCTCGCCCGTGCCACGCGAGTCTCAGCCAGACTCGTCTCGCCCCTCTGAGCAACCATAGCCAAGCTCGTTGAGGTTCCGGGCGATGGCCTCATCCAACGTCCGCGCCTCCGCCTGCTGCTCGCGCCATTGCGCCGTGAGCACTCGGGCGTGGCTGCGGACTTTCACGCGGCAAGCGGCACGGGGGAGGCTGGATATGTCCGTGGCGCGGACACGTCCGGGGAACGTGTCCAAGACGGCGGCGCTCTTGGACACGTTGAGGGAACCTGGGCATGCCAGAGACGGGTCCGCGGCCCGGACGGTCCTGGTACCCGAGACCGGCGGCGGAACCGCTGCCGGTCGGTGCCACTGCCCGCGAGCCGCCGCGCGCGATCTAA
>JBBAAN010000020.1:0-34672 GCA_041658225.1 Actinomycetota bacterium | reverse complement strand
CGGCGTTGCTCGTCGGTTGCATACCTACAGGTATGCGCCCTCCTCGCGCCTTGCGCTTCGGGCGCACCCGCGCCCTCTGTGTGTACGGCGAATTCGGACACACTACACTCACGATGCAGCCGCGAGGGCCTGGCGGCCCCAGTGCCGAGGGACCATAGCACGACCCCGCAGGACGGTCAAACAACTCTCCTCCCTTGCTACTGGCCGCGTGCGACCCCCAGAAGCCGCGAGATTACTTCCTCCGGCTCCAGTCCGGTGACGCTCACGACCTTGTCGCGTGAGCGCTCACCCGCCGCCAGGCTCAGCTCTCCAGGGCGCACGCTGAGCGTCTTGGCCAAGAAGCGCAGAACCTCCCTATTCGCCCGGCCCTCCCGGGCCGGGGCCGCCACCCGAATTCGGACGGCAGCGCCGTAGCGCCCTGCGACCGCGGTGGCCCCGGCTCCCGGCACCACGCGCAAGCGAAGAAGCGCACCGCTCGCGGTCGCCCCGGCAGGCGACTCCAGCGACTCCGCGCGAATGACCCTCCGTCCGGTCGCTGCCCGCTCGGACTTGGCCTGGCGTGCCTCGAATTCCTTGCCCCCGCCCATCCGGCCTTCCTTTCGTCTGTGCCCGGGCACGCGTATTATGGCCGCCATCGGCGACGACGGGAACGAGTACCCGGGCCACGCCGGCCGAAGCGAGTCGGGGATGGTGGGAGCCCGACGGCCGGCACCGGAGAACATCCTCCCCGAGCCGCCGGCAGAAGCGGACGGCCTCGAGATTTCGGGGAAGTCCTCAGTAGAGCCGGCCGGATCCGCCCGTTATCGCGGCAGGGGCGTTGCCGCGCCCCACGAGTGGGCATTCCAGCGTGGAATGCCAAGGAGGGTGGTACCGCGGGGCTTCCGGCCTCGTCCCTTCGACGGGACGGGGCCTTTTGTGTGAGGAGGAACGGCGGATATGCGAGAGGTTTTCCATGAGGTCTCCGCAAACGTGGACTTCCCGACCCTGGAGCGGGAAGTCCTGGAGTTCTGGAGAGAGCGCGACATCTTCCATCGCTCCGTCACTCAACGACAGGACGCCGCCGAATTCGTCTTCTACGAAGGTCCCCCCACCGCGAACGGCCGGCCGGGCGTGCACCACGTGCTGTCACGAACCTTCAAGGACCTCTTCCCCCGCTTCCAGACCATGCGGGGGATGTCCGTTCACCGCAAGGGAGGATGGGACTGCCACGGCCTGCCCGTGGAGCTGGGTGTGGAGAAGGAGCTCGGCATCTCACACAAGTCCGAGATCGAGGATTTCGGTATCGCTGATTTCACGGCGCGCTGCCGCGAAAGCGTTCGCCGCTACGTGGAGGATTGGGAACGGCTGACCGAACGGATCGGCTTCTGGGTGGATATCTCCGAGGCCTACTGGACGCTGGACCCCACCTATGTGGAGAGCGTCTGGTGGTCCCTGCGCCGGGTCTGGGACCGAGGTCTTCTCTACGAGGATTTCAAGGTCGTTCCCTACTGCCCGCGATGCGGCACGGCTCTGTCCGACCACGAGGTCGCCATGGGCTACGAGAGTGCGACCGATCCGAGCGTCTTCGTGCTGTTCCCGATCATTTCGGGGCCCCTGGCCGATGAGGGCGCCTCGCTGCTGGTGTGGACCACCACCCCCTGGACCCTGATCTCCAACGTTGCGGTCGCCATTCATCCCGAGTTGCCCTATGCGCTGGTGGAAGCCGAAGGCAGGAAGATGGTGATGGCGGAAGCGTTGGTGAGCAAGGTGTTCGGCGACTCCGCCAGGATCCTTCGGCAGATACTGCCCCAGGATCTCGTGCGCGTGCGCTATCAGCGACCCTTCGACTTTCTCGAGGCAGACCGCGAAGCTTGGTACGTCACGACCGCCGACTTCGTGACCACCGAGGACGGCTCGGGCATCGTCCACATCGCACCCGCCTTCGGTGCCGAGGACATGGAGGCCGGACGGACCTGGAACCTTCCCGTCCTCAACCCTGTCGACCTGGAAGGCAAGTTCACCGCCCAGGTGCCGCCGTTCGAAGGGCTGCCCGTCAAGGAAGCCGACGAGCACATCATCGAAGACCTGCGCGAGCGCGGAATCCTGGTCCGCCGGGCCGCCTATACCCACACCTACCCGTTCTGCTGGCGCTGCCACACCCCGCTGCTCTACTACGCGCTGACCTCATGGTATGTGCGCACAACAGCCGTGAAGGACGCGCTGCTCCGCGAGAACGCGCAGGTCGATTGGCATCCAGAGCACATCCGGGAAGGACGCTTCGGGGACTGGCTCGCTCACAATGTGGATTGGGCCATCTCCCGCGCCCGATATTGGGGGACTCCCCTGCCGATCTGGCGCTGCCCCCAGGGACACGCCCACTGCGTCGGATCCTTTGCCGAGTTGGGGGAACTGTCCGGCCGTGACATGTCGGGCTTCGACCCCCACCGCCCGGCGGTGGACGAGATCGGCTTCCCCTGCCCTGAGTGCGGAGAGGAATCCCGGCGCATCCCGGACGTCCTCGACGCTTGGTGGGACTCCGGATCGATGCCATTCGCTCAATGGCACTACCCGTTCGAGAACTCGGATCTCTTCGACTCACGGTATCCGGCCGACTTCATCTCCGAGGCCATCGACCAGACCCGAGGTTGGTTCTACAGCCTGATGGCCGTGGGGACCCTGCTCTTCGATCGCTCCCCCTATCGAACTGTGGTCTGCCTGGGCCACATCGTTGATCGAGAGGGACGCAAGATGTCCAAGTCGGCCGGCAACGTGCTCGATCCCTGGAGCGTCCTGGACGTGCAGGGGGCCGACGCGTTGCGATGGTTCCTCGTCTCATCGGGTTCTCCGTGGTCAAGCCGGCGCATCTCTCCTGAGGCCATCCAGGAAGGGCTTCGCCGCTTCCTGCTGACCCTCTGGAACACCCACGTGTTCTTCGTCTCCTACGCCCGCATCGACGGGTTTGATCCTGCCGGCGCCGCGCCGGCAGTTGCCGACCGTCCCCTGCTGGACCGCTGGATCCTCTCGGAACTCCACCAGCTGGTCGCCGACGTCACCTCGGCGCTGGAGAGCTACGACGCCACGGGCGCAGGCCGTGGAATCGAGAGCTTCGTGGACGGGCTGTCGAACTGGTACGTGCGCCGCTCACGCCGCCGCTTCTGGAAAGCCGAGTCCGACGCGGACAAGCAGGCCGCCTACCACACGCTCTACGAGTGCCTGACGACGCTGTCCAAGCTGCTGGCCCCGTTCACTCCCTTCGTCGCCGACGCCCTCTACCGCAACCTGACCGTCGGACCCTTCCCCGAATCCCCCGAGAGTGTCCACCTCGCAGCGTGGCCCCAGGCCGATCCCGCGACGGTCGACCTCGAGTTGGGTCAGGCCATGTCAACGGTGAGGCGACTCGTCGCCCTGGGCCGTCAGGCACGCACCGAGACCAAGGTCCGAGTTCGACAGCCGTTGGCTCGCGCGATGGTCAGTGCCCCGGCCGGTGAGCGCCGGGGCGTGGATCGCTTGGCGGACTTGATCTGTGAAGAGCTGAACGTCAAGGCCGTGCAGTGGGCGCAGAGCACGGGCGGATTAGCTTCCTACCGCCTGACTCCTCAGTTTCGTGCCCTCGGGCGCCGTTTCGCCTCGCGGACCAAGGAGGTCGCCGAGGCGATCTCCAAAATGGACGCGGAGGCCGTGGCCACCGCCTTCGCCGCGGACCAGCCGGTGACTGTCGATCTCTCGAGTGAGGCTGTGACCCTGACCGCCGAAGAGATCCAGGTGATCGAGGAGCCTCGCACGGGATGGCACCTGGCTTCCGACGGTCCATACTCCGTGGCGCTGGATCTCGAAATCAGCCCGGACTTGCGCCTGGAAGGTATGGCCCGCGAGCTTGTGCGGGCTATCCAGGACCTTCGAAAGGAGGCCGGCCTCGCTCTCGAGGACCGGATCGAGCTCTGCGTTTCGGGCAGCCCCGAGGTGACCACGGCTCTCGATGCCTGGAAGTCCTATGTGCAGGAAGAAACCCTTGCAGTCACCTTGCTCGCCCAGCCCAAACTCCAAGGGAACACCACAACCATCAGCGTCGAGGGGGCCAGCGTCCAGGTGTGGCTTAAGACCGTGGTTGAGGCGTAGCGGCAGGCACTCAGACTGCGCGCGCCCGGACACAGGAAATGGTCGGGCCCCCAACCGGGGGCCCGAATCCTTGCATGCGCGAACGTGTGCGACTAGGGCTTGCAGACCCCGCAGGGCTCCAGGCCGCGGCGGCGCGCCTTCTGTTTGGTCATGCTCTCGGTCACGGGCGCCGATTTGACGAAGCGGCACTCAGCGGTGTGGTACTTGTCCCGGTCCGGAATGACGATGACCTCCGGAGCGGCTGCCGGGGCCTTGGCGGGAGCCTTGGCGGCAGCGCGAGCCGGGGCCGCCTTGGAGATTGCTCTGGCCGGCGCGGCCTTGGCGGGAGCCTTGGCGGCAGCGCGAGCCGGGGCCGCCTTGGAGATTGCTCTGGCCGGCGCGGCCTTGGCGGGAGCCTTGGCGGCAGCGCGAGCCGGGGCCCCCTTGGAGATTGCTCTGGCCGGCGCGGCCTTGGCGCGCATCGGGCGCTCAGGCTCAGCTTCGGCCTCAGCGGACTCGGAAAGTAGCGCCGTGAGGACACTGCTCTCCACCGGCTTCGCTACCGGCTCCGCCGGAACGGTCACGGTCCTCTCGGCGGGCGCCGAAACGGTCGGAGTGACCGGAGCCCACGGCCGCTCGGCCGGGGTCGGAGCCGCCGCCCCCGCCCGCACGCCCGGACGCCGCTGGAGTACGCCCAGCAGCAGCGCGACCGCAGCCACGACACTCCCCCCTATCGAAACCCAGATGAAAGTCAGGGTGGTCTGGAAGAGCCCGACCACCAAAGCGACCAGCGCAACTATGACCAACCCGAAGCTCAGGACTATCAAGACCGCACCACCTTCCAGGAGTAACCGGAGCGCAAAACGCCTATCACTCTACCGTTGCGGGCCTCGCACCCACAACTACCCGGCCATGAGCCTATTGAGTCGGGGGCGGCGCCCAGGCGCCCGGAGTGGGCTGCGCGGACGAGAGGCCGGCTGGAGGAGTAGGAGCCTCACCGATCTGCGGAGCTGCCATCGTCTCCAATGCCCGCAGTTCCTGCTGCAAGAAAGCCCGCATCCGCGAGGCGTGGTCCGCCCCGAATCGCTGCAGCGATCCCAGCCACTCCTCGATCTCGGCCCGGGCACGCGCCGCGTTGGCCTGGAGCGCCTCCCCTTGGACCTTCAACTGGGCCTCCACCGCCTCCGCCCGCCCCCGAGCCTGAGCCAGCAGGGTGTCCGATTTCTCCCTGGCCTCGCTCAGTGTGACGTCGGCCGTCTTCTGCGCAACCAGCAGGGTGCGTTTGAGCATGTCGCTGACTTCCTGCTCCTCGCCGGTGCGCGCCTCGAGTTGGGCGTTGCGGTCCCGCAGGCTGCGCACCTCGACGTACAGGCGCTCGAAGGCGTCACTGACCTCATCCAGGAAGGTGTCAACCTCCTCCTGGTCGTAGCCGCGGAACACGACCTTGAACTGCTTGTGTTGGATGTCCAGGGGACTCATCGACGCCTCGTTCACGCGTGTCACCTCCAGGGGCACTTCCGGAGTGCTCATCCTACCTCCCAGTTCCGCATCCGAAAGCCTGGGATACGAGGAAGAGCACCGCAAAGAGCAACATCGGAGACAGGTCCAAACCCGCCGAGCCGAATCGCACCGGGCGCAACAGTCGCCGAGCCGGGCGCATCACGGGCTCGGTGACGTCGTAGAGAATCCCGTAGACCGGAACCATTCCCTTCGGGGGACGGCCACCGAAAGCCAGCAGCAACCAGTCGAGCAGGATCCGAGCGATGAGCAGGAAGGACGCGAGTTTGACGGCCGTGCACAGTACCTGACGCAGCAAGCTTGCTCTCCTGTCTCGGCCCGGCGTCGCGATGATCGCCTAGAACTGGTTGAAGAAACCCCTCTCCTCCAGTCGACGGCGCTCTTCGGCGGAAACCTCGACATTGGCGGGGGTGAGCAAGAACACCTTGTCTCCCACTCGCTCGATGCGACCCTCCAGACCGAAGGTCAGGCCACTGGCGAAGTCCACCAAGCGCTTGGCCACCTCGTTCTCCAGGCCTTGGAGATTCATGATCACCGGCACGCCTGAACGGTACTGCTCGCCGACTTCCTCGGCGTCGTTGAACCCGCGCGGCTCCACGGTGTGCAGCTTGAACTCCGGCGCCGGGATCGGGCGAATCACCGCTTGCGGGGCGGGCGGGCTCTGCGCCGGCACCCGATGACGGCTGGCCGCGACCTCCTCACGAGAAAGCTTGCGTATCGACGGAACGTCCCGCGACTCATAGGCGCCACCGTAGCCCTGCGGCCCTTCCGCCACCTCAGGGAGTTCCTCGTCTTCCTCGTCCTCGACGAGACCGAGCCAGATGAGGCTCCGCTTCCAGAAACCTGCCATCCTCACTCACCCTCCCCGGGGAGGCCTGGGACCGAAAAGGGCGGTGCCGACTCGCACCAGCGTCGCGCCCTCTTCCACCGCCACCTCGAAATCGCCGCTCATACCCATTGACAGATCTGCGAGGTCCAGGCCCGGAAACTCCTCAGCGAGCCGGTCCCGCAGGCCGCGCAATCGTGCGAATGCCGGGCGGGCTTGCTCAGGGTCGGACACCCACGGCGCGATCGTCATCAGGCCCCGCACTCGCAGGTCCCCTGCGCTTGCCAGCACCGACACCAACTCACCCGCCTCTTCGGCGGCTACTCCTCCGGGCGGCGCCCCGGGTCCCGCGTTTACCTGCACGAGGACCTCCGGAGCACGACCGGTCTCGGACGCCCGGTGCTGCAAAGCCTCCACCAAAGCAACCCTGTCGACCGAATGGATCATATGCGCCAAATCGACAACGAATCTTACCTTGTTGCGCTGGACCGAACCAATGATGTGCCAGCGCAAGTCGCGAGCCAGTTCTCCCAAGGCCTGCCGTTTGGCCAGCGCCTCCTGGACGTAATTCTCCCCCACGTCCGTCACTCCGGCCGCGGCGGCGGCCGCCATCTGCTCAACGCCGACTCCTTTCGTGACGGCCACCAGTCTCACCAGGCCGGGGTCCCGACCGGCGCGCACGGCTGCTTCGGCGATGCGCGAGCGCACGCTCTTCAACCTATCGGCCAACTCCCTCACCGAGACCGGCCGCTCACCGCTCAAGCAGAACCACCCCAATCTGCCGGCCCGTGAGCGGGTCGGCCCGGTAGGAGAAGAAGCGTCCCGATTCGCAGCGCGTGCATTCGCCGGACACAACCGCATGGGAAACGCCCAACCTCTCGAGTGCCTGGATCGCGCCGGCGCCCAGATCGACCGCGTCCCTGCCGGCCCCGGACGTGGAGCGTGCGAGCGGGTAGCGGTCGGTGATCTCCCACATCACCTGCTCGCCCACCTCGAAGCAGCACGGCCCGATACGGGGACCCAGCACGGCCACGACACTTGCGGGATCGGCCCCCGCGGTCAGCCTCTCGACCGCCGCCTCGACGACTCCCGCTCCCAGGCCTCTCCACCCGACGTGGACGGCGGCCACCCGCCCGGCCACCGGATCGGCCAGCAGCAAGGGCAGGCAATCGGCCACCAGCACCCCCAGTGGGAGTCCGGCCACGCCCGTGACCAACGCGTCGGTGTCCGGGATGGCGCTGTGCCGATCGCGTGATCCGGCGCCCCGATCCACCTCGCCCACCTCAACCACTCGCGCCCCGTGAACCTGTCGGCCCAACACCAGCGAGCCGGAGTCGAAGCCCAGTGCGCGAGCCAGGCGCCGGCGGTTCTCCTCCACCGATTCGGGGTCGTCCTCGACCGCGAAGCTCAAGTTTGCGCCGGCCAAGTGACCCTCCGACACCCCGCCGAGCCGGCCGGAGAAGCCGACTCGGATCCCGGACGTGGCAAGGGCCGGGACCGTGAGCAGGGGAAGCGAACCCGCGGTCCCGACCCTCAGGGCTCCGTTTCCGGAGCCGGACCAAACCAGCACGTCTTACTTCTTGAGGAACGACGGAATGTCCAGATCGTCTTCCTCGGGTTCGAAAACGACGGCGCGCCCACCCCGCGGCGAGGGCCCCACGGTGACCGACTCCTCTTCGAAAACCTCTTCCTCGTCCTCGAATATCTCAGCCTCGAGGACTTCCGGCTCGACCTGCTCGTGCCCCCACGACTCCGCGCGAGACACCGCTGCGGCGGCCGGGTGAGAAACCGTCTGGGCCCCCTCGAATCCGGCCGCGATGACCGTCACGCGCACCTCGTCACCGAGGGAGTCGTCGATGACCGCGCCCCAGATGATGTTGGCTTCTGGGTGAGCCGACCGGGCGATGATCTCGGCCGACTCGTTGACCTCGAGCAAGCGCAGATCGCTGCCTCCCGAGATGCTCATCAGTACACCGCGCGCACCATCGATCGACGCCTCCAGCAACGGGGAGGAGATCGCCATGCGAGCCGCCTCGACCGCCCGGTTCTCCCCACGAGCGTTGCCCATTCCCATAAGAGCCGAACCGGCGTTGGACATGACGGCCTTGACGTCGGCGAAGTCGAGATTGATGAGCCCCGGAGTCGTGATCAGGTCGGTGATGCCCTGGACGCCCTGCATCAGAACCATGTCCGCCATGCGGAAGGCCTGGAGCACGCTGGTGGTCTCATCGGAGACCTGAAGCAGTCGGTCGTTGGGGATGATGATGAGGGTGTCCACCTTGCTCTTCAGGGAGTCGACTCCCTGCTCGGCCTGCAGGGCACGGCGCCGGCCCTCGAAGCTGAACGGGCGGGTCACCACACCGATCGTCAGGGCTCCCAGGCTGCGGGCTATCTCCGCCACAATTGGAGCGCCGCCCGTGCCGGTTCCCCCACCCTCGCCGGCAGTCACGAAGACCATGTCGGCGCCCTTGAGGACCTCCTCGATCTCATCGCGGTGGTCGTCCGCCGCCTGCCTTCCGAGGTTGGGGTCGGAACCCGCGCCGAGCCCCCGAGTCAGTTCCCGACCGATGTCGAGCTTGACGTCGGCATCCGACATGAGCAAAGCCTGGGCGTCGGTGTTCACCGCGATGAACTCGACTCCTCGCAGGCCAACTTCGATCATCCGGTTGACGGCATTCACGCCCCCGCCACCGATGCCCACAACTTTGATCACCGCCAAGTAGTTGTGCGGTGTAGCCGCCACAATTACCGACCTCCTCTCCCCCGTTCGCGACGCGCAAGAAGCCCTGCCGCATATTGACGTCCTTGACGACCAACCGAAGGCGGCAACCTCTACTTTAGACTTATGGTTATATAAACCTCCGGTTTGGCCAGAGACACTACACCGGCCCCCAAAGGGCGTCAAGGCAGAAGTCGCCCAAGTGGAGAAATTCGCCCGAATCCGGCGGTGCGAAGGCGGACTTCGCTTCCCGTGGGCCCCCTCAGGCACTCTTGGGTCTGAGCACGGGAGCTCCGGGCGCTCGCACGTCGAGGTAGTCGAGGGCTGTACCCTCCGAGGCCGCCCGGCTAAGCATGAGCAAGATCGCACGATCCTTTCTCTCCTGCTCATCGGCCGACCCGTACCTAACACGCACGCCCGACGCGAGAACCAGCTCGAGTCCATCTACGCCCCGAGCGTCTACCCCGACCACTTGCCTGGCCACTTCGGGATCGAGCCCGGCCACCACCGCCAGGGCATTGGCGACCGCCAGGTTGCCGTTCACTCGATCGCCTGCGGTCACTTTCTCCACCGGCAGGCCCCCCACGAGCACCTCGGGCAGCCGCCCCCGATCCGCCTGAGGGCCGAGAACCACCCCGTCCCCGGCCACCAGCACCACGCCTTGCGACTGAGCCAGGGCAACCAGTGGTGCGCGCTCCCTGATAGTGATGAGGATCCCTGAAGGGGGCATCCTCGACACCTTCGCACGAGCCACCCAGGGGTGGGCCTCCAGCCGCCGGCGCGCTCGGTCCAGGGGCAGGCTCAGGACGTTCTCTCCCCCCTCCAGCCCCGATGCCGCGATGACCTCCTGGCGGGAGATGGCGGCATTGCCCTCCACACTGATGTGATCCAGCTCAAACAGGCTGGAGCGATACAGCCGGTACCCGCCGTAGCCCACACCGCACACGAGCGCACAGACCCCCAGCCCCGCCAGGAACCGCCGGCGCCGGCGCCGGACCAGCTCTCTTCGCCGTGCCGCAAAGACGCGCTCCCCGACAACCGCCGCCCTTGGCACCGGTCTATACCTCTACTTCAGATGTGGAGTCGAATCGCCCCACGAGCTTAACCTCGGGCTCCAGATCGACTCCTTCTCTCTCCAGCACCAACCGACGCACACTGTCGATCAGAGCTTTAACCTCGCCCGCCCGCGCACCGGCCTCAGCGACGATGAAATTGGCGTGCAGCTCGGAGACCCTGGCCAACCCGACGGAAAGGCCCTTGCCACCGGCCGCCTCGATCAGACGGCCGGCCGAGTCTCCCGCCGGATTGACGAACACGCTGCCGCAATTGCGCCGATTGACCGGCTGCCGCTCCCTTCGCCATGCCAGTATCTCGCACATCCGGCCGCCGATCTCCTGTTCCACGCCGGGCTCGAGCACGAACCTGGCGGCCGTCACGACCTGGCCGTTCGTCAGACCCGTCCGCCGGTAGCGGAAGCCAACATCGTCCCGATCGACCCAACGACCCTCGCCCTGGGGCATCTCGACAACGCGCACGCGCTGGATGACCCCTCCGAGGTCTCCCCCGTGGGCACCCGCGTTCATCCGCATCCCGCCGCCCAGCGATCCGGGGATGCCCACCGCGAATTCCAGTCCGGTCAACCCGGCCTCCCGCGCGGCCCGGGACACCGCCGCAAGGGGCGTTGCGCCGCCCGCCTCCAGAAAAGTCCCGTCAACCGTCGTCCAGCGGAAAGCCCGCCCCAAGTGCAGGGCCAGACCGTCGAACCCCTCGTCTGAGATGAGCAGATTGGAGCCCTCCCCGATAACGAGCATGGCAAGCCCGGTCGCCCGCAGGACCTCCCCCACCGCCACCAGGTCGGCCTCGTCCTCGATCTCCGCGAAAACCGCCGCCGGACCACCGATCCGAAACGTCGTCAGCGCCGCCAGTGACCAACCTCGGCGGACCTTGCCCTTCAACTTGCCTCGAAGCAGGCGGGCAGCCTCGCCCGCAAATTCGGTCACGTCTTCCCGGGCGGTCACCGGCCGGCCTCCTCCAAGAGGCACAATCCGAAGCGCTCCGCAAGGCGCTCCAACACCAAGTCCGGCAGTAGAGTCACGTCTCCCGCGCCCATGGTCACGACCAGATCGCCCGGACGAGCGCGCCGGGCCACGAAGTCGGCGGCCTCCGCAAGATGCGGCAGGTACGCCACCTGTGCGTCGGGGCGTACGTCGAGCAGTCCTTCGACCACGCGCTTTCCCGTGATACCCGGAATGGGCGCTTCCCCCGCGCCGTAGACATCCGTGACCACCACCAGGTCGGCTCCGACCAGGGAAGCTCCCATTTGTAGGCCCAGCGCGCGAGTGCGCGAGTAGCGGTGTGGCTGGAGCACGGCGAACACGCGCCGGTAATGCGCGGTTTGAGCCGCCGACAGCGTTGCCGCCACCTCGGTCGGGTGGTGGGCGTAGTCGTCCACCAGGCTCACCCCGCCGGCCGATCCCCGGGGTTGAAAGCGCCTGGCCACCCCCGTGTACCTGCCCACCCCCGCGGCCACGGCATCGAAAGACAAACCGAGCGACAGGGCCATCGCGGCTGCGCCCACGGAGTTCTTGACGTAGTGACGACCCGGCACCCGGATTTCGACGCGTCCCAAACGCTCTCCCCAAGCCACCAGGTCGAACCGGCTGCCGTACGGGAGAACCTCGATATGCGCGGCCGCCACGTCCGCACGGCCATCCACTCCCCCCCCGCTCTGCGCCGGATCGATCCCGTAGGTCACCACCCGGCCCGTGACGGACCCGGCCAAACCGGCCGCGCCCGCATCGTCATGGCAGAGCACCGCGACTCCGTCGACCGGGACTAGTTCCACGAACCGGTGGAAAGCCGCTTCCACCTCCGAGAGATCACGGTAGAAGTCGAGGTGGTCGGCCTCGACGTTCGTCACCAGCGCGCCCTCCGGGGCCAGGCACAGGAAGGAACCATCAGACTCATCCGCCTCCGCCACGAAGAACTCCCCCGACCCGTCGTAGGCGTTGGTGCCGGCCTCGTTCAGATCGGCGCCGACCGCGAAGGAAGGGTCCAGCCCCGCCTCTTGAAGTATCAGCACCAGTAAGGAGGTCGTGGTCGTCTTGCCGTGGGTGCCTGCCACCGCCAGCCCCCGGCGCTGCTTCATCAACAGAGCCAGCGCCTCGGCACGACGCAGAACGGGAATCCCCCGGCGGCGTGCCTCCAGCAGTTCCGGGTTGGCTTCGGGAATCGCGGAGGAAACCACCACGACATCGGGAGCCAGCAGGTTGTCCGAGTCGTGGCCCACCCGGATATCGGCCCCCATGACCCGCAAGGCGGCGAGGTGCCGCGACTCCTTCAGGTCCGAGCCGCTGACGATCACACCCCTGGAAAAGAACAACCTGGCCAGCGCGCTCATGCCGGCGCCCCCGACGCCGATGAGGTGCACTGCCTGCAAATCTCCACCGACCTTATCCAGCCTCACACCCGCAACTCCCTCAAGTCCCCAGACACCGCATTCGCTCAAGAAACGCCTGGCGTGGTACGTCCGAAGTTCCCCTACATTCGGTCGCGTCTGCACCCCGAATCGCGGCGTTGCTCGTCGGTTGCATACCTAAAGGTATGCGCCCTCCTCGCGCCTTGCGCTTCGGGCGCACCCGCGCCCTCGGTGTGTACGGCGAATCTGGACGCACCACACTAGCCCTCTTGCCTCCCTCCGGCGAAGGCGATCTCTTCGACGTAGCCGGCCAGCGCTTCGGCCGCGTGCGGCCGTCCCCATGCGCGCGAGGCGACCGACATCGAGGCGAGCAGTGCCTCATCGCCCAATACCCTCTCGACCTCCTCCACCAGGCGATCGGCGTCCACCTCGGAATCCGCCAGCACCCGGGCCGCGCCGACCGACTCCAAGGCCCTGGCGTTGGCCTCCTGATGGTTGGCCGTCGCGAAGGGGTAGGGCACCAGTATGGCCGGCAATCCCACCGCGGACACCTCGCTCACGGTGGTTGCCCCCGAACGCGACACCACCAGGTCCGCCGCGGAGTATGCCAGGTCCATGCGATCGACGTAGCCGAACCAGCGCACGCTCAGGCCACGGGCCCCCGGCACAGCCTCCTGCCAGTCCCGACCGACCGACTCCAGATTGGCGGCCCCACATACATGGACGATCTGGAGAGACCTGGGTTGTCTCCACAAACCGGTGGCCCGGATCAGCGCCTCGTTGAGCCGGCGTGCCCCCTGGGAACCGCCGAAGACCAGCAGAGTGCGCCGCCGGTCCTCCAGATCAAGAGTCCTCAGAGCCTCCGCTCTGACGGCCGCCCGGTCAAGCTCCGCGATGCCCGCCCTGACCGGATTGCCGGTGACTCGCACCCGACAACGGCGAGGAAAGAAGGCCGCGCTGCTCTCAAACGTCACCGCCACATGGGGCGTGAACCGCGCCCCGATCCGGTTGGCAAGTCCGGGAATCGCGTTCTGCTCGTGCAGCAACGCCGGCAGACCCAGCAGACGTGCCGCCACGATGGCGGGCAGACTGACATAGCCGCCCATCCCGACGACCATCTGCGCACCTTGAGCGCGCAGCAGCTCGCGCGCCGCCATGACGGCCCGGCCGGCGGCGAGCGGAGCTCTCAGCGAGCCCAGAGATACCTTGCGAGACATGGGAAGCGCGGTAATCAGATCCAGCGGGTAGCCGGCTTGAGGGACCACCCGGTTCTCGAGGCCGCGAGCGGTGCCGACGAAGGACACCTCGTACCCCGACCTCGAGCGAAGCGCATCGGCCAGCGACAGCCCGGGGTAGACGTGGCCCGCGGTTCCGCCCCCCGCGATGGTCACCCTCATGCCCATGCCGGACCCCCCAGCCCGATTGACCTCATCGCCGGCCGGTCGCCCCGGCCCGTTTGCCCGACCAGGCATCCTGGCGCGCCACGTTCAAGAGGATCCCCGCGCCGACAAGCGAGAAGAGAAGTGAAGACCCGCCCGAGCTCACCAGTGGAAGCGGCACGCCGGTTATCGGCAGCAGACCCACAACCGCCCCCATGTTCACCAGCGCCTGGAACAGCAGCCAGACGGTGACGCCGACGGCGAGGTAGCGCCCGAACTCGTCGGGCGCCCGCCGAGCCACGCGCACTCCCGCATAGCCCAGCATCAGGAACAACGCCAGCACCGACAGGGTGCCGGTCAGACCCAACTCCTCACCGATGATCGCGTAGATGAAGTCGGTGTGGCTGTTGGGCAGGTAGCCCCACTTCTGGGCGCTGGCGCCCAGGTGACGGCCGAACCACCCTCCCGACCCCAAGGCAATCCGCGCCTGGACCGCTTGGTAGCCGATCGTGTCGGAATAGACCCCGGGATCCCGGAAAGACAGGATGCGATCCCGCCGATACCCCTCCGAGAACATCAGCCCGACCGCCCCAACCAACCCCCCACCGCCAATGGTGGCCAGGAACCGGAACGGAGCCCCGCTCACGAACAGCACCGCGAACCCGGTGACGACCAGGATCATGGTGGTGCCCATGTCGGGCTCGGCCATGACTAGCGCGGCTATCACAGCCAGCGCGGGGAACAGGGCCGGCACTATCAGATGAACGAACTCGTCCAGCCGGTCCCCCTTCCTCACCAGCAAGTCGCCCAAGAAGACCACGACTGCCAGCTTGGCCATCTCCGATGGTTGCACCCGGATCAGACCGAAGTCGATCCAGCGAGTGGAGCCGTTGGCGGTGTGGCCGAGCCCGGGATGAAACACCACCACCAGCAGGACGACGGTCAACCCCAACAGCGGATAGGCGAGAGTGCGCCACCAGTGGTAGTCCACCCGCGACGCCACGAGCATGAGGGCGAGGCCGACGAGGCCCCAGATCATCTGCTTTTCAAAGAGCACGAAGCTCGATCCGTACCGGGCATAGGAAGTGACCGAACTGGCCGAGAGCACCATCACGAAACCGATGAGCGTCAGCAGCGCCACCGGCAGCAGCACGAGCACGTAGCTCGCGGTGCGCCGTCCCCGCCCCCCGTTCACCGGTTCGCTCGCCCGCCCGTCCGCGTCCCGCCTGGCGCGAGCCAGTTGTGGGGCCATTATTCGACGCACGCTCGACCGAAACCCCTCATCGCGCGCCCGTCGGCGGGACGCCTTCCGGCGCCCGGTCTTGTGAACGTCAACTCCCGTCGAGCGAGTCCCCTTGTCGAGTGTCCCGCCGTGGACGCTCACGACATGCCCGTCCCGCTCGACTCACCGACGGACGAGCGTGAGGCCACGGCAACCACCAGCGACTCCACGGCGGCCCGGAACACTCGCCCGCGCTCCCGGTAGTCCTCGAACATGTCCTGGCTCGCGCACGCGGGCGAGAGGAGCACGGTGTCGCCGGGACGCGCCATCGCGAACGCTCGTCTCACGGCCTCTCCCATGGAGGATGCCGCATCGACCGGAGCAACTCCCGCAGCCGCGAGCGCCCTGACAAGATCCGGGGCTGCTTCGCCGATGACGACCGCCCCCGCGATCCGCTCGGCACTCCGGCCGACCAGGTCGTCGAAGGACAGACCCTTGTTTCTTCCACCGGCGATCCAGATCACCCTCGGAAATCCCTCGATGGCGGCCAGCGCCGCATGCGGATTCGTGCCCTTGGAGTCGTTGACGAAGAGCACTCCATCGACCTCGGCGACCGGCTCGACCCGGTGAGGTTGGGACTCGAAGGCCGCCACCGCGGAGGCTATCGCCGCGGACGGAATCCCGGCGTGCAGCGCGCATGCGGTCGCCGCGATCGCGTTGGAGAGGTTGTGCCGGCCGGCCGGCCGCAGCGTGCCAATCTCCCAGATTCTCTGCGCCCGGCCGGTCAGACGGGATACCACAAAGCCCTCGGCCACTCCCACTTCCCCGGCGTTCGGCTCGGTGGTGCGGAATGGGGTCGGCCAGCCGGACGCGCGTTCACCCAGCTTCGTCGCCACCGGATCCTCCGCGTTGAACACCGCCGCGTCGGCGCTGGTCTGACGCTGCCAAACGCGCGCCTTGGTCTGCTCGTAGGCGGAGAAGCTACCGTGCCAGTCGAGGTGATCATCGGCCACATTCAGCAGAACCCCTGCAGCGGCCCAGAAATCCTCCACAAACTCAAGCTGGAAGCTGGAGATCTCGGCCACAACCAGCTCGGGCGAGCCCGCCGAGAAAGCCACTTCCACCAGCGGGGTGCCGATGTTGCCGCCGGCCAGCGTGCGCCGGCCTCCCGCCTGGCACATTGCCGCGAGTAAGTGTGTGGTCGTCGTCTTGCCGTTGGTGCCGGTCACCGCCAGCATCGGGCAGGCGATGAATCGGCAGGCCAGTTCTACCTCGCTCCAAACGTCGATCCCGGCGCCAAGCGCCGCCGCGATCACCGGATGGCTCGGGGGAACGCCGGGGCTGACGATCACCAGTCCCGCACCCCGCAGAGCCGAGGGATCCGCCCCCCCCAAGCGCAGCACGCAGCCCATCGCCTGGAGGTCGACCAGCGCCTCTCCGAACTGCGCCGCCGGCTTGTCGTCCACGGCGGTGATATTCGCTCCAAGACCGACCAACCGCCGCGCGGCCGCGCGGCCGCTCGATCCCAAGCCGACGACGACCACGGGCAGATCCCTCCACGCGATCTCCCCACCGCGCTTACCCGCAAACCGCCTGGCCACCTACGCCCCCCCGCGCGCCAGGAATTCCCCGTAGAACAGTCCGAGGCCCAGCGCAACCGCCAGCCCCGCCACGATCCAGAACCTCACGATCACGGTGAACTCCGGCCAGCCGAGCAGCTCGAAATGGTGATGAATGGGCGCCATCTTGAAGACGCGCCGATGGGCGGCCCTGAAGGAGACGATCTGGAGGATGACCGATATGGTTTCCATCACGTACAGCCCGCCGAGCACGAGCAGTAGCAACTGCGTGTCCGTCACGATGGCCAGAGCCGCCAGTCCTCCGCCGAGCGCCAGCGAACCGGTGTCACCCATGAAGATCCGCGCCGGAGCGGCGTTCCACCACAGGAAACCCGCACAGGCCCCCAGCCCGGCCGCGGCAACCATCGAGATGTCCTGGGCGTGGGGTACCGCATAGCACGCGCTGCCGCCGATGTCGCCGCAGAAATGGCGGAACTGCCAGAAGGCGATGATGACGTAGGCGCCGAGAACCATCGCCGCCGACCCGCAAGCCAGCCCGTCCAGCCCATCGGTCAGATTCACGCCGTTGCTGGCCGCCGAAACCATGAACACGACCCAGAAGTAGAAGAGCCATCCCAGCGTCAGGCCCGTCTGACGAACGAAGCTGACCTGGGTGCCCATCCCGGCCCAGTGCACCGCCAGGTAGCCGAGGAGCACTGCCACCGAGACTTGCCCGATGATCTTGGCCGTCTTGTTCAGTCCCAGGTTGCGCTGATGGCGCACCTTCAGGAAGTCGTCGATGAAGCCAACGATGCCCAGTCCCACCATCACCAGGATCACGAGCATGCCGCGCGCCGAGAAACTCCCTCCCGCCACGTGACCCAGCAAGTAGCCGGCCACGGTTCCCGCGATGATCACGCTGCCGCCCATCGTGGGCGTGCCCCGTTTGGTTAGGTGGCTCTCCGGGCCGTCCTCTCGGATCTCTTGTCCGTAGCCGCGCCGGCGGAACGCCCGGATGGCCAGCGGTGTGCCCAGCAACGCCACCGCCAGCCCGATCGCCGCCGAAAGCAACACGCCCCTCATCGCACCGCCTCCGTCAGGGTGCCCGCCAGCAGTCCGTCCACGATCCGCTCGAACCTGGCCACGCGAGAGGCCTTGACCAACACCGTGTCCTGCGGGGCGAGGCGCTTGGCCAGGAATGCGACCGCTTCCTCGGCCGTGTCCAGCGCGACGGCGCGGTCGTTGGGCATGCCTCGCCGGCGCGCCGCGCCGACCGTGAGGTGAGCATTTCGACCCACGCCCACCAACCGATCGATGCCAAGACCGGCGACCAGCTTGCCCAGCTTCTCGTGAGCGTTGCGGGTGGCCGATCCCAACTCGGCCATCTCTCCGAGCACCGCCCACGCTCTGCCCTCTCCGCGCAGGGCGGCGAGCGCGCGCAGGGCGGCGGCCATCGAATCCGGGTTGGCGTTGTAGGCGTCGTTCACGATCCGAATCCCGTCCGGCCTTTGGAGCACTTCCATGCGCATGGGCGAGCCCTTGGCCGCCGCCAGACCCAGCGCGATCTCGTCGACTGTCAGCCCCAACGCGAAGCCCACGGCCGCGGCGGCAAGTGAGTTGGAGACCTGGTGCTCCCCCGGCACCGCCAGCGCGACTTCCGCTTCGCCGTTCGGCGCGATCAGGGTGAACACCGGACAGCCCTTGGCATCCAGTCTGACGTCTCGCGCACGCACCGCCGCCTCCGCCCGGCACCCGAAGAGCAGCACCGCGGCCCGGGTCCGGCCGGCCATCTCCGCCACCATCTCGTCGTCGGCGTTCAGGATCGCCGTTCCCGAAGCCGCAAGCGCCTCGACCAGTTCGGCCTTGGCCTCGCCGATCGCCCTGACCGACCCGAACAGCCCCACATGGGCCGGACCCACGTTCGTCACGACGCCGATCTCGGGGCGGGCCAATCCACACAGCTCGGCGAGCTGGCCAGGGCCGCGCGATCCCATCTCCAGCACCAGCGCCTGGGTGTCCGCTCCGGCCGACAGCACGGTGAGCGGCACTCCCAGCTCGTTGTTGAACGAGCCCTCCGCCGCCACGGTGCGAAACCGTCGCGAGATCACGCCGGCCACGAGGTCCTTGGTGGTGGTCTTTCCGGTGCTGCCGGTCACGGCCACCACCCGGGCCGTCAGTCGCTCTCGAACCCGCCTTGCCAGTTGCTGAAGGGCCGCAAAGGGATCGGTCACCACGACCGCGGGCACACCGACCTGGCGAGAAATCACAGCGGCCACGGCACCCACCTCGATGGCCTGCCCCGCGTAGGCATGCCCATCGGAGTGCTCTCCCCGAAGAGCAAAGAACAGGGCGCCCGGCACGGCACGCCGCGAGTCGATGCACACCGACGCAACGGCGGCGGCGGGATCCGCACCCCCCGCCAGTCGTCCGCCGGTGATCGCGGCGATCTCGGCCAGCGAGAGAGCGATCATCGCCCCGGCCCATCCTGGCAGGCCTGGAACCCAAGTGCCCCAATCTCTTCGGCCACCACGACCCGATCGTCGAACGGCAGGGTCCGATCGGCGAACTGCTGGCCGGTCTCGTGGCCCTTGCCCGCGATGACCACCGTGTCGCCGGCACGTGCCTGCTCCAGGGCCACGTGGATCGCCCAACGCCGGTCGGGCTCCACCAGGTAGCTCCCGCGCGCCAATGACGACAGCCCCGATTCGATCTCCGCGATGATCGCCAGAGGGTCTTCAGAGCGAGGGTTGTCGGACGTCACGACCACCAGATCCGCCAGTCTCCCCGCGGCCCGGCCCATCAGGGGGCGCTTGCCCCGATCGCGGTCTCCCCCGCACCCGAACACCACGATCACCCGCTCGAGCGCCAACTCGCGCGCCGCGGTCAGCACCCGCTCCAACCCGTCCGGGGTGTGCGCGTAGTCGACCACGACGGAGAACGGCTGCCCCGCCTCGACCCGCTGGAACCTGCCCGGCACACCTTCGAGACTGCCCGCAGCTTCGGCCGCCACCGAGAGATCCACACCCAAGTGATGGGCCCCGGCCACGGCCGCGAGGCAATTGGAGACGTTGAAGCGTCCGGGGATGCGAAGCTGCACGGCCGCTTGCCGTCCCTCGGGCCCACTCACGACGAACCGGGAACCCGCGGCAGACAGCTCAACGTCACACGCCCTCCAGTCGGCGTCGCCGTCGAGCCCGAGGGTTTCAACCGGAACGCTCGCCCGGCGGGCCAGTTCACGTCCGGCCGGGTCGTCGATGTTGACGAGGGCGAACTCGGCGTAGTCCTCGGCGAACAACCGGGCCTTGGCCTCGAAGTAGGCTTCCATGTTCCCGTGATAGTCCAGGTGATCCTGGGTGAGGTTGGTGAAGATCGCGACGTCGAAGCGGCAGCCCTCGACTCGGCCCTGGTCCAGACCGTGAGAGGAGACCTCCATGGCCACGGCCTCGACACCTCGATCGGCCATCTCCGCCAGCAGCCGTTGCAGGTCCAGCGCTTCGGGAGTGGTGTGGAGTGAGGCGCGAACTTCCCCTGCCAACCGCGTTTCCACGGTGCCGATCATGCCGGCGGTCAATCCGGCCCGAGCGAAGATGCGCTCCAACAGGTAGGCGACGGTGGTCTTGCCGTTCGTGCCCGTGACGCCGGCGAGTCTCACCCGCTCGGAGGGCATGGCGTAGAAGCAGGCGGCCACGGGTCCCATGGCCGAGCGTACGTTCGGCACTTTCAGCTGAGCGACCGGGAGATCGAGCCAGCGCCCCACGACCAGCGCGGCCGCGCCCCGCTCCACCGCCGCCGTCGCGAAGCTGTGGCCGTCCTTGCTCCCACCCGGCACACAGAAGAACAGGGTCCCGGGCAGGACCGCCCGAGAGTCGTAGGCGAGGTCCAGCACCGGCAAGTTCATCGTTCCGCGAATCTCGGCCCGGGCTGCGGCAGCCAGCGACTCAATCCGAGACTGGTAGCCCATCATCCCTCCGAGCAACGAAAAAGGGCGGGGACACCCCTCGCCCCAACCCTTGACAGACCCATCCCACCACCCGCTCGCGGCACCGAGTTTAGCACAGCACATGGACGCGGCCGAAGCCGGCGCGCCGGTGATGGAGGCTCCCAGCACCGCCGCTCGACACGGCCGTCCAATCACGGCAATCTCCGCAAAGGACTGCCCGAAGGCGCCGGTGATGCCGGGGCGATGCCCAATCGAGCGGCGGCTATCGAGGCGATTCGGGAGAACACCGGCGCGGAAACCACTCCTCCGAAAATGGGGACGGGCTCATCAAGGATGACACCGACCACCAGCCGCGGAGCTTCAACGGGAAGGAATCCCACAAAGGACGCGACGTAGGCGTCGGAGTAGCCCCTCTGCCCCTCGAGTGGCTTACGTGCCGTTCCCGTCTTGCCGGCCACCGAGAGCCCAGGAACGGAAGCGCTCGTCCCGGTCCCGTCGTCGACAGCCTTCTGGAGGATGACGGAAAGCCGGGCGGCCGTCGCCGCCGAGATCACCCGCTCGGCCGCCGGCTCGGCGGCGGCATGCACGTTTCCCCGCTCATCAACCACTGCCTTCAACAGATGAGGGGCAATCCTCACACCGCCGTTGGCGAGCGTGGCGTAGACCTGGCCGATCTGCAGGGCCGTGACGGCAATGCCCTGGCCGATCGGTACCGAGCCCATGCTGGTGCACCAGTAGTTCTTCGGCAGCGGAATCAACCCGGCCGACTCCCCGGGCAGTCCCACCCCGGTGCGCTTGCCGTAACCGAAGCGACGCAAGTAGGAATCCATGCGCTCCTTGCCCAACCGGCCGGCGACCTGGATGGTTCCCACATTGGATGATTCCGAGATGATCTCCGAGAAGGTCAGCCTCTGCGTCGCGTGCTCGTGGGCGTCGTGGAAGACCTGGTTGCACATCGACATCCGGTCGGGCACCACGAACACCTCGTCGGGATTGGTCACGCCCTCCTCGAGCGCGGCCGCGGCGGTGATGACCTTGTTGGCCGAGCCGGGCTCGAAGACGTCGGTGACGGCCCGGTTTCGCCAGGTGCGCGAAGACGCCGCCGCGTAGTTGTTGGGATCGAAGGACGGGTTGTTGGCCAGCGCCAGGATCTCCCCGTTTCGCGGGTCCAGCACGAAAGCCATGCCACCCTTGGCATTGGAGTCCTTGACGCCTTGCGCCAACTCGCGCTCGGTGACGAACTGCAGATAGCGGTCGATCGTCAACATCACGTCTTGACCGGGCTCGGGGGCCCGGTAAGAGCGCATCCCCTGAGGGATCGCGCGCCCGGCCGGGTCACGTTCGGCCACCATCAATCCGGGGGTCCCGCGAAGCTCAGCGTCGTACTGCTGCTCCACCCCGGCCATGCCCTTCCCATCGGCTCCCACGAACCCCAGGAGCTGCGAGCCGAGCTCTCCATCCGAGTAGACGCGCTTGGGTTCATCGATTGTTCCGATGCCCTGGCGTCCCAAGGCTTGCACGGCGTCGGCCGTGGCGCGGTCCACACGTCGGGCGAGGTAGACGAACCGCGTGTTGGCCCGCAGCTTGGATTCGATCTGCGCAGCCGGAAGATGCAGCACCCCGGCAAGCGCCTCGGCGGTGGCCCGCGGTTGCTCGACCATACCGGGATCCGCATAGACCGTCTTGGCGCCGACCGACACGACGAGTTGCTTGCCGTCGCGATCGAAGATTCGGCCCCGCCGGGCCGGCAGTTCCACGGAGCGCAGGCGCTGCTCCGATCCTTGCTCCACGAGCGCTTTCGCCTGGACCACTTGCAGCTGCACGAGCTGACGGGTCAGCATCACGCCGGATATCGCGAACATGACCAGGATCGCCAGGATCCGCCGCCCCGGGTCGCGCCGCGGCGACCGTCTGGTCAGACGACGTACCGCCCCGGTGCGTCCGTTGTCCCGCAAGTCTCTTCGAGGCGCCAACGTCTTCCCCTTTCTCCGGTGGCGCTCCCGGGCACTAGTGTGGTGTGTCCGAAGTTCCCCTACATTCGGTCGCGTCTGCATCCCGAATCGCTGCGTTGCTCGTCGGTTGCATACCTACAGGTATGCGCCCTCCTCGCGCCTTGCGCTTCGGGCGCACCCCCGCCCTCTGTGTGTACGGCGAATTCGGACGCACCACACTAGGGCGCCGTCAGGGCACCCTTGTCCGGGAATGGGCTCGAAAGCGAGGTCCGCTCGGGGGCGGTGGGGGAAGACACCGCCCCCCGGGCGGAACCCTTCGGCGGGGCGACCAGGAACGCCGCCGGCCCGGCACCCACCATGCCGAGGCGGCCCTGAGCTTCGGACTGGATGCGCCCCGGAGACTCCAGGCGATCCACCTCCACCATCAGTTCCTCGTAGCGCGCCTGCCGCTCCGCCGCCGCTTTTCGCAGGCCGGCGATGTGGAAAGCTTGCTGGTTCTCCAATACCGTCAGGGCCAGAAGGCCGAACAGCGCCGCGCTGACCACCGTCAGGGACAAACCCAGGAAAACGAGCCGCCGTCTGCTTTGGACCCTGGAATCGATCTTGACCAACCGAGGCTTCCGCGGCGCGAGATCCTCCCGCCGATAGGGTGAACCCTCCCGGCCGGCAGGCGCCCGGCGCGCGGGAGCCGAGGAGTTCATGCCGCCTCCAACTTCTCGGCCGCCCTGAGGCGGGCCGATTCGGCTCGCGGGTTGACCTCGATCTCGCCGGCCGACGGCCGCTCAGGTCGCCGAGTGATCAGCCGCAGACTCGGCTGATGCCCACACCGGCAGACCGGCACCTCCGGCGGGCAGATGCAGCCCGTTGCCGCTTCCACCAACGCCCTCTTCACGATGCGGTCTTCCAGGGAGTGATAAGACAAGGCCACCAGCCGCCCGCCCGGACGCAGCAGCCGGATGGCCTGAGGTAGGCTGTCCGAGAGTTGCTCCAGCTCGCCGTTGACCGCGATGCGCAGGGCCTGGAAGGTGCGCCGCGCCGGGTGTCCGCCCGTGCGGCGAGCGGCCGCCGGCACGGCCGCCTTTACCAGGTCCACCAGTTCATCGGAGGTCTCGATCCGGTGACGCTTGCGGGTCTGCTCGATGAAGGAGGCGATGCGCGAGGCAAAGCGCTCCTCCCCGTACTCTCTCAGGATTCGCGTGAGCTCCCTGCGAGGCAGGGCGTTGACCAGGTCGGCCGCGGTCACGGCCAGCTCGGGATCCATGCGCATGTCCAGGGGAGCGGCGCTGCGGTAGCTGAAGCCCCGCTCCACGGAGTCGACCTGCAACGAGGAGACACCGAGGTCGTAGAGCGCTCCGCCCAGCCGGTCGATGCCAATCTGGGCGGTCACCCTCTCCATTGCGTCAAAGCTTGCCTTGATCGCCACGAACCTCTCCCCGAACCTCGCAAGCCGAACTCTGGCCGCCTCCAGGGCCTGCGGATCCCGGTCGATCCCCAGAACCCGAGCCTCGGGCGCCGCCTCCAGCAGCGCCATCGCATGCCCTCCCAGTCCGAGCGTCGCGTCCACCACCCAGTCCGCCGCCACGGGAGCGAGCAGATCCACCACTCGCTCCACCATGACGGGCAAATGCCCGAGCCTTTCTCCCTCTCCTGCGCCGGCAGCACTCATCCGGCGTTCAGCAGGCGCAAGGCCAGGAGCGCGGTCCCAACGGTCCCCGCCAGGCTGCCCGCGGTGGCGCCCAGTAGCAGGGCGCTCTCTCGAATCTCCCGGCCGAACTCCTCGCCGGGATCCATCAAGTCCCGTAGCCGCACGGCGCTCGAGCGAAGACCGGAGAAGGAGCCGACAAACCCGATCGCGGCTGGGGTTTCGGCCGTCGCACCTGTGGCGGCAAGCTTCTCGATCATCGTCATCACACCTTGAAGATCGCGCCGGGGATTTCCTCGGACATCTCAGAGAAGGCCCGGTCGGCCGACTCCTGGTACTCGCGCCACCGCTCCTCGCTCCAGACCTCCACCCGCCGGCTGACGCGCACGAAGACCACGTCCCGGTCGAGAGCGGCGTAGGCGCGCAGCACGGGCGGGATCGTGATCCGGCCCTGCGCGTCCAGTTCGGACTCGGTTACTCCCGCGTAGAAGGAGCGCTGGATGGCCCTAGCCTTGGGATCGGGAACCAGCGCGTCCTGCAGCGATGTCTCCACCTGCTCGTACTGTTCCGGGGTGAACAGGAACAGGCAGCGGTCGATGCCCTTGGTCAGGATCACCGACTGCTCGCCGATGTCCTCGCGGAGCTTCTTGGGCATGATGACCCGACCCTTGGCGTCCAGGGAGTGTCGGGCTTCCCCCTTGAAGCTGGTCACGTGCCCTCCATCGCCGCGAATACGCCACCGACGTCCAGATGCGGAGATAGTTCGCCCCGCCTTCCCCACTGACCGCCACTTTAGTGCACTCAATCCCCACCGTCAACCCCCAATCTCCACCCATCTTCCACAAAGCACAACGAAACCCCCACGGGTCTGGGATGGGCTGGCGATGCGACGAGCGGATTGGCCAGTGTGGTGCGTCCGAATTCGCCGTGAACACCGAGGGCGCGGGTGCGCCCGAAGCGCAAGGCGCGAGGAGGGCGCATACCTGTAGGTATGCAACCGACGAGCAACGCCGCGATTCGGGATGCGGACGCGACCGAATGTAGGGGAACTTCGGACACACCACACTAGGTGCTTGCCCGGGCGCTTGCCTAGGCGCTCGCCGGACTCGTTCTCAAGTAGGGGGCCCACTGAGGATCGAGGATGCCCACAGCAACCACGACCCAGAGGGTCTCCCTGGGAACAGCGGGAGGGCGGCGCAGGGTAAGGCCCACCTCTTCGGGAAGCCTGGCCTCCTTGCGTGAGTTGCACGCGCGGCAGGCGGCCACCACGTTCTCCCACGCATGCTTGCCCCCGCGAGAGCGAGGCATCACGTGGTCGACGTTCTCGGCCGGCGCTCCGCAGTACTGACAGGTGTGACCGTCGCGCAAGAACACCGCCCGGCGAGACAGACTGGCGGTGGCGCGGAAGGGCACTCGCACGAAGTGCACGAGGCGGATCACGCTTGGAATCGGTAGGCAAAGCTGGGGGCTGCGGAACGTGCCGCCGTTTGCGTGGAGGATCTCGGCCTTCTCCTTCAGCACGAGCACGACCGCCCGGCGCACACTGACCACGCACAGAGGTTCGAACGTAGCGTTCAGGACGAGAGCTCGACCCACGACACGCTCCTCGCCGGGGGCCCTGGGGCCCGGCTGGAGCGCAGTATACCAACCAGAAGCGGCCGCACGCCCGTGGCGCGGCGGCCTCGCCCCAATGCCGTTGCAGCCAGCCGCCGTGCCCTGCCCCAATCCGGGGCAGGAACCCGGACCCACACTAGCTCAAGATCTCTCCCAGGACCGAGATGAATGCGCTGCGCGCCTGCTCTCCGAACACCGCGAAGACAACGTCTTCCAGGCAGGAGTCCGGCGTGGTCAACAGGTGGGTCTTGAGCGCCTCCCCCATCTCGCGGGCGGCATCCGCCAGGGCGAAGCCTCCCACCCCGGTCCCGAACGCGGGCAGTGCCACCGAAACCAGTTTCTCCTCTTCGGCAGCGGCCAGTGAGGAGCGGGTGGCACGCCGGATCCTGTGGGCGTCGGTTACGAGATCCTGGCCCATCACCGCCGCGTGGATGACCCGGTGAGCGGAGAGCCGTCCCGCGGTGGTGACCACCGACTCTCCCACCGGCCAGGGTCCCTTGGCCATGGCCTCGCGCTCGACCTCGTCACCGCCGGCCCGCTTCAGTGCCCCCGCCACACCGCTTCCCATCCAGCCCGCGTTGTTGGCCGCATTGACGACGGCCTGCACGTCGAGCTCGGCGATGTCGCCTTCCCACACCCACACCCGCGTCGAGCCGATCCGGGCCACCGGAGTGCCTTCCCGTTTCCAGCCTGCCATGCGCTCGCCCCTTCGCGTCGGTCAACGGGGCCTAATCGGCCAGGCCACCTCCGTGCGGTACTCGCTCTCATCGGAGGTCATGCCGGGGCCCACGATGTAGACCTCTCGAGGCGGGCCCGCCGTCTCGTGGCCGTGCTGCTCGATCCACTCCACCAGGTCCCTGTACACGGCCCCGATCTCCGAGTAGGGGCCGACGTGGAGGGTGCACGCCACCGTGCCGGCGGGAATCTCGCCGAAGTTCATTCGCCCCCGCGCCACCACAGTTCCGGCCACGGGCACGCAGATCTCCACGTCCATGTCTTCTTCCATGCTCTCCGAGGTGTGGTAGATGGCCACCGGAGGACCCGCCGGCATGACTTCGACCTCCCCCAGGTAGCCGAACATCTCCCCGAACGCCCGACCAATCAGCTCCCCGATCTGGGACATGGGCGTGGTGGCCCGTATGCCCAGGACCGGCTGGGCGGACACCTCCTTCACTCGGATGTCCCTGCCGACCACTTCCACCTCCCGGGCCATATGGCCGTCATCCCCGGGCCGACGCACCACACTAGCTTTCCTTTCGACCGGTCCGACCCGCCAGTCCTTTCGGAATCCATCGCTGGTGTCGCATGGGTGGAATGGATGCCACGATCCAGGCGGGCTTGAGGCTTCCTGAGGTCAAATACCCCAACCGCGAGGCCAGCGCCCGGCGCTGCCCAAACTCCGCGTGGCACATACCACAACGCCCTTCTATCACCGTCTGCTTGCTCCCGCACCCGGAGCAGTCCAGGATCCTGGACACTAACCCCACCTCCCGCAGGCCGATGTTCCAGCCACCCCGTATCGGGCGACATTGCTAACGTCAGACTGACACCGCCGGAGGCGAATTGGAAGGGCGATCGAGGGCTCTCGACGCACCCGCGAGAGTGGGCAGGATGGGCTCGGGAGGAGTGTTAGACTTGGTTCCGCGCACTCACGGAAAGGAGTCTTCCCCTTGGCCCGCAAAGCTTCCGGACCCACGTTCCAGTCCTTCGCGGACACCTTCGCCAAGGTGCAGACCAACATCGAAAAGGTGATCGAAGGCAAGCACGAGGCCGTCAGGTTGGCGCTCGTCGCCCTGCTGGCTGAAGGACATCTCCTGATCGAGGACGTACCCGGCGTCGGCAAGACCATGCTGGCCAAGGCCATCGCCCGCTCGATCGACTGCTCGGTGCGCCGCATACAGTTCACCCCGGATCTCCTGCCGAGCGACATAACGGGCGTCTCGGTCTACAGCCAGGAGCGAGGGGACTTCGAGTTCAAGCCCGGCACGGTTTTCGCCAACATAGTGCTCGGCGACGAGATCAACCGCGCTTCCCCCAAGACTCAGTCGGCCCTGCTGGAAGCCATGGAAGAGCGCCAGGTCTCGGTGGATGGCATCACCTATCAACTGGCATCTCCCTTCATGGTCATCGCCACACAGAACCCCATCGAGCACGAGGGGACATTCCCTCTGCCCGAGGCGCAACTCGACCGCTTCACCATGCGTCTGGCGATCGGATACCCGAGCCCGGCCGTGGAAGTCGAAATCCTGGATACCCACGGCGTGCACAGCGCGCTGGAGGACATCGGCCCGGTGGCCGACGCGCGCACTGTGAGGGAGATGGTCGGAGTCGCCCGCGCGATCCACGTGGCCGATGGGTTGAAGCACTACATCGTCGATCTGGTGACGTCCACGCGCGGATGCGGGGAACTCAGCCTCGGCGCCAGCCCTCGGGCTTCTCTGGCCCTTCTCCGTGCCTCGCGTGCCTATGCGGCCTCACTCGGGCGCGAATACGTCATTCCCGATGACATCAAGGCGCTCGCCTTCCCGGTGCTCGCCCACCGGCTGATCCCCAGTCCGGAGGCCCTACTGACGGGCAAGAGCGTCGACGAGGTCCTGGAGGATCTGCTCTCGCACACCCCGGTCACATCCAAGGCGCACCGGTAGAGCGAGGAGGCGGTCGTGCCCACCCTCACAGCCCGGGGCTGGGGATTCATCGCCACGGGAGCCGGCCTGTACCTGATGGGCCGCGTGACCGGCAGCGCCGAACTCTACACTCTTGCACTGGCCGCGGTGGTGCTGCCCCTGCTCGCGATGGCATCCGTGCGTTCCGGTCGCTACAAGATCACCTCCACACGCTCCCTCAACCCGAGTCGAACCTTCCCGGGAACCGACGCCACCGCGTCGATCCGGCTGACCAACTCCGGTTCACTGGCCACCGCGCCCCTGCTGATCGAGGACATGTGTCCGTTCGCCTCGCATTCCGGATCGGCCCGGTTCGTGCTGGAGGGCATCGGCATCCACCAGACCGAGACCATCGCCTACTCCTTCCCCTGCCGCCATCGGGGCCGGTTCCGCCTGGGTCCCCTGCGCGTGCGGATCAATGACCCCTTTGGCCTGGCCGGCATCCAGCGCAGTTTCCACTCCGCCTCCGAACTGGTCGTCTACCCCCACGTCGAACCGCTTCCGGCCACGACCGTGGGAGGCGGCTGGGGTGGGGCCTCGACTTCGCGCGTGCGGCGGATCAACTTCGCCGGCGAGGACTACTACACCGTGCGCGACTACCGGGAAGGCGACGACCTTCGCAAGATCCATTGGCGATCGACCGCGCACACGGGGAATCTCATGGTGCGCCAGGAAGAGACCGCCCGTCAGTCCCACGCCACGGTGCTGCTCGACCTTCGTCGCCACGCTCACACGGGCGCCGGCCCCGAGTCCAGTCTGGAGTGGACGATCTCTGCCGGCGCTTCGTTCTGCGTGGCCCTGGCCCGCGCCGGGTTTCAGATTCGCCTCGTGACCGACGATGGCACCGAGACTTCCCCGGGAGCCGACCGCGACCAGGTGGAGGCCTGCCTGGAAACCCTGGCCGCCGTCACGTCCAGCGAGCAGTTGAACCTGCTGCCCGTATTGGATCGTCTCTCCCGCGGACCGTCGGGTGGCCTGCTTGTCGCGGTGGTTGCGCCCCCCTCACCGGAGGAGGCCGGCGCCCTGGTGAGAACACGCGCCTGCTTCGACACCGCCCTGGCACTCATGGTTCTTCCGGCCTCGTTCTCCCCCGGCGCCACCCGGTCGGCCAGGGAGGAGCGGGAGAAAGCGCCCAACTCCAAGTTCTTGATGGAACGCGCCGGATGGCGATTGGTCGCCGGCGGCAAGTCGGATCGACTGGCGGAGCTGTGGAGCAGACTGACGGCACAACGCCCGCACCCTTCCCAGAACGCGCCACGCTGATCGCGCTGGGAGTACTGCTGGCCGCCTCGACGGCCAGCCTTGCTCGCGTGTTCAAAGACGAGACCTGGGTGCTGCCGGTATGGGCGGGCATGGCTCTGGTGCTCCTGGCCAGCGCCGTCATGCGCCGGGTGCGGCTGCCCCAAGGACTCTCGGTACTGCTCTGTCTGGCCGCGTTCCCGGTCGCGGCGTCCTGGCTGATCTTTCGCGGCACCCTGTGGGCCGGTCTGCTGCCGACCAGGTCCAGCTTCGTGGCGCTTGGTCGCGCGATGAAAGATGGCATGTCCCACGCGGCCACCGAGATCGCGCCGGTCGCGGTGACCCCTCGCTTCCTCGTGCTGGCAGTTGCCGGAGCTTGGCTCGTGGCCTTGGCGGCCGACGTGATGACCTTTCGAGGGCGTCAGCCGTATCTTGCCCTGGTTCCCGCCGGCGCCATGTTCTTGATCCCGACGGTCATCAGTTCGGGTCCGCGCCACGCCGACCAGCTCCTGGCGTTCCTGATAGGCGCCTCCGCGGTCCTGCTCATGGACGGGCAGATCCAACGCGCCAGATGGGGACACAAGGTGGCCGCCCGTAGACCGGCGGGTCTGCCCGGCCTGGAACGCAGGAACCCCAAGGCCCTGGGGTGGGCGATGGCCGCCGTGGCAGCCGTCGTCTCGCTGACATTGGCCGGCTTCTTGCCGGGCTACGGATCTCCCGGCTGGGCGGGCAACGGGAACATCGGCCCGGAGACCCGATATGTTATGAACCCTCTCGTGTCCATCAGGCCGAGACTGGTATCCGCGAACACCAACGAGCTCTTCCGGGTGCGCTCCAACGTTCCCAGCTACTGGAGGCTCACCTCGCTCGATCAGTTCGACGGCATCATCTGGAGCGCTCCCACCATCCTCACCACATCCAGGGACCGCGTTCGAAAGCGCACCCTGCCCTCCCCCTACGCCCGGGGAATCAGTGGCGCGCGCGCGAGCATCAACCAGGAGTTCCGCGTCGGGGACCTCTCCACCCTCTGGCTGCCCCTGGCGTTCCCCCCGACGAAGGTGGACGTTAAGGGCGACTATCGCCTGGACCGGGGCACTGCCACGGTGTTCAGCGTGGTCGAGAACACCTCGAAGGGCATGAGCTACCGGGCCGTCTCGCAACGGGTGACCCCCGACACCGCCGGGCTTCGCGCGGCCCTGCCCGCCGGGTCCGGCCTCTCCCGCTACCTCACGCTCCCGGCGAGCCTGCCCAAGCGCATCCCCCAGATCGCCGCGGAGAAGACCCGCGGCTCCACCACCGACTACGAGCGCGCCCTGGCCATCCAGAACTACCTGCGCAGCTTCGTCTACGACGTCGACACGGACTTCGGCGCCCAATCCCACTCAGGCACGACGCTGCTCAACTTCCTCACCAAGGTAAAGCGCGGCTACTGCGAGCAGTTCGCAGCCGCCATGGCGGTCATGCTGCGAAGCGTCGGGGTTCCCTCCCGAGTCGCGGTGGGTTTCACCGTGGGCGAGCAACTCGGGCCGCAGACCTACCGGATAAGGGCACGCCACGCGCACGCGTGGCCTGAGGCCTACTTCACCGGCTACGGATGGGTCGCCTTCGAGCCCACACCGCGCCTGGACTCAACTCTGATTCCCGAGTACGCGCCGCCTCCCGGGGGCCTCGTACCGGAGCCGTCACCCGACAACTCCGAGACCCCTTCTCCCGATCCAACCGACCGCAGCCAGGCCAAAGACAAGAGCACCGAGGAGCAGCCCAAGACCGGCGGAAGCCGAGGTCTGCCGAGGATCCAGCCCTGGATGCTGGCGTTGCTCGCCCTCGCGCTCCTCGCGGGGGCGGTGCCCGGCGCGAAAGCTATTCGCGAGGCCGTGCGTGGGCATGTCGCCGGACGCACCACCCCGAATGAGAGGGTGCGTCTGGCCCACGCGGGAGTCTGCGATCGCGCCACCGACCTGGGCTGTGTCCCGTTCGTCGCCGAGACACCGCTCGAGTTCGCCGCGCGAGCGACGGCCAGGTTCGGGCTCGCTCGCCCGTCGCTCGCCCGCCTCACCGATCTGCATGTGCGAGCGATCTACGCACCCGCGGCGCTCAGCGCAGCCGAAGCTCAAGATGCTCGGCAGGCGGCAAGGGACGTCAAGCGGGAAATGGACTTGAAGGTGGGCTCAAGGCGCCGGCTCGCGGCCGCCTTCAACCTCAGATCGCTTCTGCCCCGGCGCCCGGAACGCTCGCGGACTCGGCCGGATCAACCAGGCTGATCGTCTGCCGGGAGCCACTGCGCAGGTTGTCCACGAACCCCTCGCGCTCGCGGAAGAACTCCGCAACGCCTCCCTCGACCTCCTCGGCGATCGAGTCCACGGCCAGGAACATGGCCATCTGCCCGTCGCGCAAGGCGTCCAGCAGATCACCTTGCGTTCGGCAAACCTTGAAGATACTCGAGCCATCGGTCACGAGCTTCACCCCGGCAAGGTCGGGGCCAAGACCCAACTCGTTGCGCACGTAGTCGAAGGCTCGGCGGACCTTTTGCGCGGACATGCCGCCATCCAGTAACTGGCGCACCACCCGCAGCATCACGAGATCCCGAAACCCGTACATGCGAGGCGCTTCACCAAAGGAAGCCCGCACGAGCCCGACCCGGTGCCAGCGGCGAAGCTGCTCGCTCGTGCACCCGGCCAGACGGCTGGCCTGCAAAGCGGTGAACCCCTGCTCCCGCGGGTCCATCGAGATTCTCCTCTCAGGCCGGCGAGCGGCGGACATGGGCAGACCGAAGCACGTATTCTACGCGGGGAAGCGCAGCCATGAATAGTGCACGTCGAGCCGCGTGGCAAGAGGGAGATCAGACAGAGATCGAAGCATTTCGCCCGGTCGACACCAGACGCTGCCACCACGGACCGAAAACAAGCCTACTGGCGATGCTCCCAGCGTTCGCGCCAGCGCGCCTCGGTGGCCGCCCACCAATCCACGAGCGGGTTGGCGCGCTTGGCTTGCGGTTTCGCCTCGCCCCGGCGGCCAACCAGGCGACGCACCGTGTCCACGACGACCACCGCGCCGCCGACCATCAGCGCGAAGCCCACGATCCCCAGGGCCACATTCACCGCGAAAGTGAGCAGGAGACAGAGCCCGGCCACGAAAACCGCTGAGGCGATCTTCAGCCGTCTACCGAGACGCCTGCGCACGCTCGCAGAACTGACCTGCTCGGCGAACCGCGGGTCCTCTTCGAAAAGATGCCGCTCGATGTCGGCGAGCATTTTCTGTTCGTGCTCGGACAGAGGCATGACGTCGGCTCCCAATTCCGACCGCCCGGGTTGGCCCTCGAATGCGGTCCATCCGCGGCGACTAATCGCAGTATAGGCCCGGCAGAAAGCGCCCTCAACAGGCTGCCGGGCTAGGTGGGCGGCCGCCCTCGCGCGCTTGCCCGCCAACGACAACATCCCGGCACACCGGCCGGGCACTTTCATCGCCCTTCGAAACGGCCCTTCCGCTTCTCCAGGTACGCCATCACGGCCTCGCGATGGTCGGCCGATCCCAGGCAGACCATCTGGGTCACGGCTTCCCGCTCCAGGCCCGCCGCCACCGTTGTGTCCAGTGCCTGCGCCAGGAGCTGCTTGGCCAGCCCCACGGCCAGCGGGGGCGCCGCGGCCAGGTCGGCCGCAAGCTCCATCGCGGCCTGCACGTCGTTGCCGGCCGGGACGAGACGATCGGCCAGGCCGATCGCGGCCGCCTCGGCGGCCTCCACAACCCGAGCGGTCATAACCATGTCCTTGGCACGGCTCAGCCCAACTAAGCGTGGCAGGCGCTGGGTGCCCCCGAGGTCGGGCACCAGCCCGAACCTGCGCTCCCACACGGCGAATCTGGCGTCCTCGGACGCGACCCGCAGGTCGCAGGCGATGGCAAGCTGCAGGCCAGCGCCGTAGGCCACGCCGTGCACCGCGGCAACCGTCGGTTTGCCCATGCGCTCGTAGATGCTGAAGCACTCTTGGAAGTGGGGGATGATGAAGCGGATGTCCGGCCGGGCCCCGATCTCGGCGAACAGCGAGACGTCCAGGCCCGAGCAGAACGCCCGACCCTCGCCGCAGACCACCACGGCTCGAACCTCGGGATCCGAGGCAGCTTTCTGACCCAGATCCAGCAGGCCCTGGAACACATCGCCGTTCATGGCATTGAGCACTTCCGGCCGGCAGAGCGTGATCTTGGCCACACCCTCGCCGACCTCGTAGCGAACCGCGGTTTCCTCGCCCATGTTCTCCTCCCGGTCGGCAACGGCGAAATACTACATGCGAGCGGGATGCTCCCGCCCTGCCGTAGGATGCGCCTATGCAACGCCAGCAGACTCGTCGCACGGCCGGCGTTTCGCACCCCGGTCTCCGGGCGCGCGCCGCCGCGCGGGGCCTCTACTACCATCCCCACACTCGCCTGCCCCGGCTCTCGCTCCCCCATGGCTTCAGCGCCGCTGGTGATGCTCTCGTGGCCGTGGCCATGGCCGGTTCGCTGTTCTTCACGGTGCCGACCTCGCAGGCGCGCGAGAGAGTCGCGATGTACCTGCTGCTGACCATGGCCCCCTTCGCCCTCATCGCGCCGGTGCTCGGACCCATTCTGGATCGCCACTTCGGGGCGCGGCGACTGCTGGTGATCCTGGGCGCCGGTGGACGTGGCCTGCTCGCCTGGATCCTGGCCACCCGCATCGACGGTTTCCTCGTGTTCCCCGTCGCCTTCGCGGTGCTGGTGCTCTCTCGCGCCCACGGGGTGGTGCGGGCCGCGCTGGTTCCCTCCGTGGTTTCGGAGCCGGCGCGATACGTCGATGCCAACGCCCGCCTCGCCCGGCTCTCGGTGGTTGCCGGAGCGATCGGCGCCATGCCTGGGGCAGGCATCCTCAAGATCTGGGGAAGCCCGTGGGTGTTGCGGGC
>JBBAAN010000019.1:0-36472 GCA_041658225.1 Actinomycetota bacterium | reverse complement strand
GAGCACAACAGCGACGCCTACCTCCGGCGCCTGTGTGAGGTGAACCTCGTCACCGCCGCGACACCCTCCATGCACTGCGACGAGGCAGTGATGGCTTCCATCGCCCCGCTGTGGCACGAGCCTGAGGTCATTCGAGACTGGTCGGCGACGGGCTGCGTCGAGCCGACGATCTCGGGCAAACACCTGGGCCACACCAACTGCATGATGTTCAGCCTCGTGGCGGCTCTGGAGATGGCCCTCTACGACGGCTGGCACCCGCTGATGGACTGGAAGGTCGGCCCCTCCACTGGAGATCCGGTCGCGGGCGCGTTCCCGACCTTCGAGGGCTTTTTCTCGGCCTATGCGAAACAGCTCGAGTTCCTGGCCGACCAGGCCGTCACCTACAACAACCTGCTCGGGGAGGCCCACAGCGTCCTCCGGCCGACGCCGCTGCTGTCCTCGGTCATCGACGGAACCATCAGGTCGGGCAAGGACGTGACCGTCGGCGGAGCTCGTTTCAACTCCTCGGGGATGGCCTGCATCGGCCTGACCGACGTCGTGGACTCGCTGGCGGCCATCAAGCGCCTGGTCTACGACGAGGGGCGGGTCGGCTTCGGCGAGCTGATCGCCGCGCTCCGAAGCGACTTCGCGGGCCACGAGGATCTTCACTCCCTGATCGCAAGCAAGGTGGCCAAGTTCGGCTCCGGCGACCCCGAGGCGCTCGAGCTTGCGAACCGGGTCCAGCGAATCACCCACGACATGTTCGCCGCCCGTCGCAACTTCCGAGACGGCCCGTACACCACCGGCTGGTGGTCGATGTCCAACCACGTCGCGTTCGGCAGCCTTACCGGCGCGCTGCCGTCGGGGCGGCGGGCAGGGAAAGCCTTCACCCCCGGCCTCACTCCTTCGCCCGGGGCATCCCCCAACTTGCTCGACAACCTCCGCGACGTCGCCTGCCTGGATAACACCGTGATGGACAACAACATGGCCTTCAACGTCAAGTACGTGCCGGCCGCGTCCGACTCGCATGAGCGGTCGGTGGCGAACATGGCCGCCTATGCCAAGGGCTACTTCCAGCTCGGGGGCATGCAGATGCAACTCAACGTAGTCAGCTCGGAGATGTTGCGGGACGCGATGGCTCACCCCGAGAACTACCGCGATCTGCTGGTGAGGATCTCCGGCTACAACGCCTACTTCGTGACGCTCAACCGCGACATGCAGATCGAGCTGATCGAGCGCGCCGAGTTCGGCGCGTGATGCGACCTGCTCTGATCGTCGAGGTGAAGGGCAACTCCCTCGACGACGGCCCCGGTATTCGCTCGGTGGTCTTCTTCAAGGGCTGCCCGCTGGACTGCGTTTGGTGCCACAACCCGGAAGCTAAGCGGCTCGATCGCGAGATCGCATTCGACCGAAGCCGCTGCCGCGGCACGCTGGCCTGCGTTGAGGCGTGTGAGCCGCGAGCCCTCGACCGCTCCTCGCCCGAATTCGTCGACCGGACCCGGTGCACGTTGTGCGGGCGTTGCGTCGAGGCCTGCCCCTTCGGCGCATTCGAGATCGTGGGTCGAGCGTTGGACGTCGAGGAGATCGTGAGCACGGCCGCACGCTATGAAGCCTTCTACCGCGCCTCCGGTGGAGGCGTGACGCTATCCGGCGGGGAGCCCATGCTCTTCCCCGAGGAAGCAGGTGCCTTGCTGCGACGTCTGAAGGAAAGAGGGATCCACACCCTTCTCGAAACATGCGGGCTGTTCTCGCTCGACCGCTACACGGCTTTGGCGGAACCGCATCTCGACCAGGTCTACTTCGACTTGAAGATCGCCGACGACGCCGAACACCGCCGCTGGTGTGGAACGTCCAACCGCACCATCCTGTCCAACTTCCGGGAACTGCGCCGGCGCGCCGATGCGGGCGGCGTGCCGGTGCTGCCGCGAGTCCCACTCGTCCCGAACATCACCGCGACCGCGGCCAACCTGCGGGCCATAGCCGCCCTCCTGCGCGAAAGCGCTGCCGGGGAGGTTGCGCTCCTTGCCTACAACCCGCTCTGGGGAGACAAGGCGCGCAAGCTCGGGGCGGCAGTCGGGGTCGACCGAACCACTTGGATGAGCCGAGAGGAACTCGACTGGTGCCGGTCGTTCTTCGACGGAATCCGCATCACATCCTGACCAGAGCACGCCTCGCGTCCTGAGACCGCTGGAAGCGCCGGTGGCAGAAGCAGGCTATAGACTTCGCCTATGAACAGCAGGGCAAGTGGCGAATCCGACGAGCTGGATAGGGCCCCCAACAGAGACAGTCGCTCCTCTCGCGCCATCGACATGGCCGCACCGATGGCTCTTCTGGCCTTCGCCGTCATCGCGTTCTCGGGGGGGTGGACCGGCGGGAAGCTCGTCATTGATGGTCCCGGCTCCACGATGTGGGTCTCGATTGCCCTCAAGCACTGGCAGGCGACCGGGCACGTCCCCTACTGGATAGGCGAGATGTGGGCGGGAACTCCCGCCTGGGCCCTCGCCCCTTCTCTTCCTGTTCTCTGGCTCCTGCCTCTGGCCGCCATGGTGGGCCCGAATGACGCGGTGAAGATCGCCTCGTTGGCGGCCCAAGTCGTGGCCGCCTGGGGTGTGTTCGTCCTTGCTCGCTCCTTCTGGCGTCAGAGTATCTGGGCTCCGACGGCGGCAGGGTTCATGTACGGCCTCAGCCCCCTCTTCATCTCGCACACCGCGCTGTTCGGGCACGAGCCGTCCGCGTGGGCAATGGCCGCGGCCCCTTGGGCCATCTGGAGCTTCACCAAGGCACTGCGAGGGGATGGCAGACACCTCGGACTGGCCAGCCTGCTCGTGGGCTTCTTGCTGCTCCAGCAGGCGGAGCACGCCTACGCCCTGGCGCTGTTCGCTTTGGTCTACGTGCTGGTGGAGGTTGCGGCGAGGCGTCGCCGGGCCGGCTCGGCCGGGCTCGGGGGCCCGATCTTGCGGGCCGGTGTGATTGGAGGCCTGGCGGCCGGGATTGCGGCCTACTGGCTGGTGCCTCTGGTAGCCCTTCGCAATGCCTTCGTGTTCACGCCTCCCGACCGGGTTCGCCTCTATCTCGCGGAGGGTCTCGCCGGACAACTGGCGAAAAGGCCCGAGGCGTTCCTGACCAGGACCCATCTCCTCCCCGGCACAACGATGCCGGAGGCGTTGGACATCTTCTCGAGCGGAGCCTTCTACTTGGGCCTGGTCGTGCTGGTGCTGGCCGGCGTGGGAGTCCTGCTCACACCGCGCCACGACAAGGACGGCCGCCTTTCCGCGACGCTGGTGGCGTCGGTTCTGTGTATCTGGATGTCTACGGCGGCAGTCCCATTGGCTCGAAGTGGCCCGGCCACGAAGGGCCAACTCGTCGCCTTCTTGATCCTCGGGCTGTTCCTGGGAGTGATAACGGGATCGCTCCTGCGGCGCTTGAGATTGGGCGCGACGATGTCCATCGCCGCTGCCGGGGCCATCCTCCTCATTGCCGCCGTTCCCTATCTCACTCCCTTCACTTCCCTTCAGAAGTTCGTACCCTTCCTTGCCAACCTGCGCTTCCCCCGCTTCTACGTCCTGGCCCCGATCGGACTGGCCCTCGCGGCGGCTTTTCCCGTGAACGTCGTCGAGCGCTGGGTGGCAAACCGTCAGCCGAAGCTTGCCCCGGCGGTCGCGGCCGCCCTGGCCCTGGCCGTGATAGGAGGCTTCGTGGTGGACGTCAATCCCTACCGCTCCCTCTACCAGCTCCAGCAGCAGCCCATGCGGGGTGTCGCCTACCCGGAGATCGCGAAACGACTCGCGGCTCGTGGAGGGGACATGCGAGTGGACTGGGCCTTCTTCGGCGATGCGGAGAAGGTGGAAGCGCTTTCGCGTTCCGGTCTTCCGATGGCGATGGGCTGGCCTCACCCCATTGCGAGTAAGGGCATCTGGCAACTTATGGCAGAGTCCTGGTCCGCGCCGTCCCAATACACCCTGCGCGCGCTCAGCCTGGCGAGTGTGGGCTATGTCGTGGGCGAGCACGGTTGGGGTGGGGCAAACGACACCGAGGTGCCCGGTGTGGGCATTCTCAAGAATCCCCAAGCCGTTCCCCTGGTTCGCACCCGAGGCAAGGTCGTGATCGTCCAAGACCAGGAGATAGCTCCGAAGCTTGCTGTGGCCCTCGCCCCGCTGGGTATCGGGGTGGTCCGAGGAGATCGCGCGCAGGTCAGATCCGTCGAGAGCCTGACCCAGGGCTCTGTGCTCTCCGGTGTGTGCACCTCGGGTCGAGCCTTTCTCGAGGGAGAACTCGCGAAGCAAATCACCCCCGAGGTCGCGCAGGCGTGTGCGATGGGCCGGTGGATCGGAGGGTTCGGCACCCGGGCCACCGAGAAGATCGAGGGCTCCCGAAGCGTCGGCGCCGTGTTTCGCTCGCCCTTCGACGGCCTGGCGGGAGTGGCCGTATGGCTCGAGTCCCCCCCCGCGAACACCACGCTCGTGCTGAAAGAGGTGGAGCCGGACGGACGGTCTCTGGGTCGGGAAGTGGCCCGAGCCACCTCTTCCGCAGCCGACGACAACGGACTGTGGAAGTTCGGATTCGGACCCGTTTCCCAGTCGGCCGGAAAACAGTACGCCTTCCTGCTGTCCTGCCCCGGGTGTGACCCGAAGACCGCACCCGGTCTGTTCTCGAGCATGGTGCCGGAGGGGCAAGGAGACCTGGTTGTCGATGGGAAGGCCGATCGAAAGCGAGCCGCCGCTTTCTACCCCCTCTACCCGCAGCAATCGCCTTTGGCGGGAGAGACCGCGCAGGAAGCCAGCGTCCCCTACTCTCACTCAGGACCGGGGACTTGGCGAGTGGACATTTCGGCGCAGGCGCCGACGCTCGTCGTCGTGGGGGAGTCGTACTTCCCCGGATGGAAAGCCACGCTCGACGGTTCGCCGGCGCCGGTCGTGGAAGCCGACGGAGCCTTCCTGGGAGTGGCGGTACCCGCCGGCCAACACCGCTTAGAGCTAGCCTACGTCCGACCGATGGCGTCCCTCATCGGAAGAATCGTCACGTACCTGTCCCTGCTGGCGGTTGCCGCGCTCCTGGTGGTCGGAGCGCTGGGCCGCAGCCGTAGATTCCGCCGGCGCCTGCAAGGTTCCGGCACCCCGACGCGCGATACTGCCGTGCCCAGCGTGCGCCGCCCATGGAGGGTGACACGAGGGCGCTGACGGACAACCTTCCCCTGACCATCGTCAGCGCCGCACGCACCACGCCTCTCTCCAACTGCGGCGGCTCGACTACGGCCGCTCGAGCAGATCCACCTCGTAGACTGCTTCGCTGTCCGCCGCGGGGATGCGGTATGTCTTGATCTCAGAAGGCCCGAGCTCCGCATCGATCACTCGATCCCAGGCAGTCAGTCGAATGCTCGCTCGCGTCGACATCCCGGCGGTTTCGTGACAGCGAACCACGGTGTCCCCGCTTGCGTCCTCAGCCTGTTTCAGGGCAGTCACGACCACGTTCTCGGGTGTGACTTCCACGAACGAGGCGACCCGCGGCAGATCGCCGGCATGGCCCGCATCGAGCAGGGCTACGGCCCGTTCGTTCATCTCGATGGCGCGGCGAACGGTGCCGGCCTCCCGCCAGGTGCCGGCATGCGGCAGCAGCGCGTACGTGAAGCGTTGGATGCCCTGGTCCATGAAGCGATTCTCCAGCGGATCCAGGGGATAGGGGTCGTGGTGGGCGTAGACGGGGCTGCGGACGACGGTCATGTGCAGATTCGAGCCGCGCACGTCGAAGCTGTACTTGCCATCATTGAGCAGGCTCAACCCGTAGACCTCGCCCGTCCGAAGGTGAGCCCCCGTGACGTCCACCCACCGCTGACCGGGTTCCTCTTCGCCATCGACCGGCCTCTCCTGGAAGCCGTAGGGAATCTCGTAGGTGGCCCGCGCAGAGTCGAGGCAAACCGGCCAGCGGAGCTTCAGAACACGGTGCTGTTCGCGCCAGTCCAGCCACACTCGCACCTCGATCGGATCCAGGTCACGGTAGACGATGAAGTCCTGGCACAGCACCGACGTGCCGTACTCACTTGTCACGCGAACCACGGACCGCACCGGCCCGTCCTCCACCCGCTGGATACTCCTCAACTGGAAGCGGCCGATCTCCTCATCGAAGCGGGTGGGTCCGTGTCCCCAGGTGTCGGTGGGGTCGTCGATCACGATTGCCTCCCCGGCGGGTCCGGAGAAGACCTCGCAGTTACCACGGCGGTCGACGAGGCTGGCGATGAGACCGGTCTTCGCATCGAACTCGAGTCGCCAACGGTCGGTCTCGACCAGCGGAGATCCCTGCGACAGGGCAGCCGTCCGATACTCGCCCAACACGAGCCGATACACCCGGTAGCCCAGCGGAGGCAGCTCGGCAATGAACGAGAAACACCAAGTCAGATAGACGGCCGACCGAGACGTCACGAGCTGCAGTTCGATTCGGTTGCCGTCCTCGTCCTCGATATGAGACGGGGCATGGAAGCTGGCGAAATTGATGAAGTCAAGCTCCAGTTCGACGCGGCTGGGCCAGGCATGGGGATTGAACGCAAAGAGCGGCACGCTGTCCTCACGATGTTCCACCCCGACCCTGCCAGCCACAGCCTGGACCGCGTCGGTGAGACCGCGGCCGGCGATCGCCATCGCTTCGCCATGGGTGTCGCGAGCGTCCTCGTAGGCTTCCTCGATGGCCGTCCCGGCGAGGACGTCGTGGAACTGGTTGAGGAGCACATCCTTCCACGCTTGGGCGAGTCCATTCCCGCCCCGGTGCCCGGCCACGCGCTCGGCTATCGTTATGGCTTTCTCCGCGGTGACCAGGAGGCTCTCGGCGCGACGGTTCCACTGTTTGACCCCGGAGTGGTTCGCATAGCATCCCCGGGCATGGTGCTGCAGTTCGTCATGGACCGTGGGCAGGGGCAGCTTTCGGGCATCGACTCCGCGGAAGAAACGTTCCGTCGTGCTGAAGAGGACTGCGGGGTAATCCGCGCCGGCGGCGAGAGCCTGTATCGCCTCAATGTTGGCCCGCGTTGGCCCACCACCGTGATTGCCGACACCATAGAAGCACATCACCTCATCGAGGTCCGTTCCAAGCTCCTTCATGCAACTCTCGAGGTGGGACTCGAGATGAGCGGCGGAGCTTCCGGTGCAGTACTGATAGGGGATCCGGTAGGCAAGGACCCGAGAACCCTCGTCGGCTTCCCACCAGAACAAAGGTGAGGGCAGTGTCTTCTCGTCGGGTGCCGGCCGCATGAACACGTAGAACTCGATCCCGCTCTTGCGCAGGATCTGGGGCAGCGAGCCGGCGTGGCCGAAGCTGTCCACGTTGAAGCCCACGGATGCCATCCGGCCGAAGCGCTCCAGGAAGTAGCGCTGCCCCAGCAGCCCCTGACGCACGAGGGCTTCGCCGCCCGGGATGTTGCAGTCCGGCTCGACCCACCATCCCCCGGCGATCTCCCAGCGACCCTCGGCGACGCGCTCCTGGATCTCCCGAAACATCGAGGGATCGTTCCTCTCCACCCACTCGTAATGAGCGGCACTGCTTGCCGTGAACCGGAAATCGGGATACTCCAGCATGCGGTCCAGGGCGGATCGGAAGGTCGCCTTGACCTCTTGCAGCCCCTCGGGATATCGCCAGAGCCAGACGACGTCGATGTGGGCGTTGCCGATCATGTGAATGACCGGTTTGGTCGTCGTCATGTCGTGGACGCCTCCGTCCCAGTGGATATCCGGCCGTCGTGCGACACCAACCTTGGCGTGGCGCCTCCCTTAATACCCAACCAACGAGAAGCCGTCCAGCTCGGCGCGCCGCCGGTCGGAAGCGAACACCGCCACTGATGCGCGGCACACCTGCTCGGCTGAACCTAGTGCTCGCCCCCGTGAGTACGGTCACCACCGAGAGCGTCACCGCGCCCCGAGGGCAAGGCCGCGAGAAGCGCCGCGTACCTTGATGGTACGCAAGCGACGAGCAACGCCGCCATCGGGGATGCGGGGGCGTTCGAATGTGGGCGTACTCACGGGGGGGAGCACCCAGCCGTCTCGGAGCGCAGTTGTGTGAGATGACGATTCCGCCAATCAGTTCCCCCGCCGGGGCCTTCGTGCAGCTACCATCGGTTGAGCCCTTCGTGCAGCCACCGTCGAATGGCCGGCCGGTGCCCACCACCGTGGCGGGAGGTGTTCCGCATGAATGAGGCAGAAGCTATGGAGCTGGCTCTGGCAGAGGCAGAGGCCGCCCCCGAGCATGACGACGTGCCGGTGGGGGCCGTGCTTCTCTCCCCGCAAGGAGAACTCCTGGCTGCCGGGCACAATGTGCGCGAGCGCGACCAGGATCCCCTGGGACACGCCGAACTCGTGGTCATCCGGCAGGCCTGCCGCAAACTGGAGACCTGGCGGCTGGACGGTTGCACCCTGGTCGTGACGCTGGAGCCGTGTGCCATGTGCGCGGGAGCGCTCGTGCAGTCCAGGGTCAGGCGCCTGGTCTACGGCGCCCTGGATCCCAAGGCGGGCGCGGTTTCCAGTCTCTACGACTTGGTGAGAGACCAGCGCGTCAACCACGTCCTCGAGGTGGAGGGCGGTCTCGAAGAAGCCGCCTCAGCAGCCCTGCTGTCTCACTTCTTCACCACCCGGCGCGGAAACGAGTGAGGTCCGCATCGCTGCTAGAATCGCTGCGGAGGGTTCGCCTAGTGGCCGAGGGCGGCGGTCTCGAAAACCGCTAGGGGCTTTGCCCCTCGAGAGTTCAAATCTCTCACCCTCCGCGCCTCTGCCTGCGAAAGTGCGTTCCAGCGGACCCGCGCGAACTCCGACCAACCTGAAAGATGCCTTGCCCCGGCCGGTGGTCGCCTCGGCCCGACACCATTGTTGGGCGGACCAAGCGGAGTAGAATGACAGTGCCATGACGCTCCGGTACAGGGTCGCCCTCGTCCGCTCGGATGAGGGAATCAGCGTGTCGGTTCCCGGGCTTCCCGGCTGCTGGTCACAGGGCCGCAACGAAGCCGAAGCGCTTGCGAGTATCCGCGACGCGATCCAGGAATACCTCGCGGTAACCGAGGAGCAGCTCGAGGGTGCTGAGGTCCGGGAAGTCGAAGTCAGCGTCTGATGCCCGGTATTCCTGGTGTCTCTCACCAGGCTGCGGTGCGGGCGCTGAGCAAGGCCGGCTTCCGGATCGCCCGAGAAGGCAAGCACGTCGTGATGACAGACGGACGCCGAATCATCACCATCCCGCGAGCAAATCCAATCAACGCCTTCACGATGGGGGGAATCGTCAAGGACGCTGGCCCAACGGAAGAGGAGTTCAGGAAGCTGCTTTGATGATGTTGCCGCCAAACTCGATACTGGAACAGACGCTGGCCGCTTCGCGGCCGGACGCCGCTGAGCACTCAGATCGTTAGGCGGCGCATGACCAGGAGCGACATGACGATCCGGCGTAGACCTTCAGGAGCTCCGAGGAAACGGCGCCCGGCGCAAGGATCGAGGCGAGAGGAAGCCCTCCTGCAGGCGCTCTCGGAGGGCCTCTCGGATGAAGAATTCCGGCGCGTGGCGACATGCGCGCTCCGCGCGCTGGATGACGCGGGGCGCGAGCGCCTTTTCGGCCTGCTCGGCGAGGGGGTCGCTCAGACCCTCCGGCGGCTTCTCAAGGCCCTGGAGGAGACAGGCGGCCCCACCAAGCCCCGTGTGAGCGCGGACAAGGTGCGCCAGGAATGGGAACGTGCTTGGGACGAGTGGTGGGAGCACGTGCACGAGTCAGGCGACGAGCACGGCGACTACATCGTCCAGGAACATCACTGGGAGGAGCCCCATCTGGCCGCCTCCGGTCTGGCGAGCGACCTGGAGCCCATCGCCGCCCGCATGCGACCTCTCTTGACCCGCGTCGCGGAGGAGGGTCTCGATCCCGATTTCAGCTTCGCTTCCGTCTTGCGGGAGACCGTCGAGGAGACGGGCGCGGGGCTGCCCGATTGGTTCCCGGACTGGCGCGACCACGAGGGCTGTGAGTTCGGCCCCGAGGTCACGGGTTGCCTCCTCGAGTGGGAGTGGGCTCAAACCAGGCGGGAGGGAGGCGATGCTTTTCCCTTCCTGCACGCGCTGTGCGCGCTGGAGCAGACGAAGGGTCTCACCTGGGACTGGCCTACGGTCGAGCGCTTCGTCGAAACCCTGCCCGAAGCGGAGCAGCGCGCCGTCGTGGAGGGCATCCGCCAGGCTCGGGGCGCCGATCCCTGGAAGAGCGCCCTCGGCTCGGCCTACTCGGGCTGGTTCCGCTTGCACCAGACCCTGTCCCGCCGCTGGGACCGCGTGAGCTACACCGAAGCAGCGCGGGCAGGCGTCGATCAGGACTGGACCCTCGCGCTCCCCCTGCTGGACGACCTGCTGCGGGAGAAGAAGTTCCAGGAGGCGGCGCTCCTTGCGGAGGAGGCGGCAGGCGTGCTGCTGCGCGTCAAGGAAGCAGAGTCATGGGACGCGCGGGAGGTCCTGTGGGCGCAGCGGGTGGGACCGCACTGGGACGAGCGCCCCGACGCGGAGGTGCGCCGGCTCCTCGGCCTGTGGGAGAAAGCTGCGCGCGGCCTCGGCGACGCTGCCCTGGCGGAAGCGCTCCGCCTTCAGACCGCGCTGTGCAGGGGGTGGCAGGACGGGGACACGGCGCTGCGGGCGTTCGAGCGGGTGCCGCAGCGGCATGCCGGCGTGAGGGATCGGCTCTTCGCTGCTTGGCGTGATCACGTGGTGGACAAGAGCCTGCGCGCCCGGTGGGGCGAAGAAAGCCCGCGGCCGGCGAAGCCGGGCTGGGTGGGCCCGCTGGTGGACGCGGCGCGCGCCGGTGAGAGCGGTGAGGAGTTTCGCTCTGCACTGGCGCGCTGGATGCGGGAGGCGGGGGCGACGAGGAAGAGCTTCGACCGGGAGCGCCGCGCGCTCGCGTTGCTTACCTTCGACCTGGACGCCGCTACGCAGGGCCGGGTTCCCAGCGAGCTACGCGCTGTGCTCCGGTCCGGCGAGCAACCGAAGGCACTCGCGGCCTCTCGGGCGCGGTGGCTGAAGCGCATGGGCGCTGATGCGCTGCTGCCCGAGCTGCTGGAGATCTGGAAGCGCCACGCCGAGGCGCTGCTCCTCGACCCCGCCCTCGTCCACGACGGGAGGTACGACGATCACGTACGTTCGCTTGCGGCGGTGCATGCGCTGGACTCCGAGCTGTACTGGAAGGTGGTGCACAAGTGGGCGCGCGCCCACGAGCGCCGTAGGAACCTGTGGACCGCCATCGACAAGCGGGGACTCCCGAGCCCTCGCCCGCCCAGCACACCGCCGAGCTGACACGGGACCACTGGGATGCGTCGCGCAACGGTGAAGGCTGAACCCCACAAATGGGAGTTCAAGCCGAGGTTCCGGCGCAACGCCTTCGGCTGGAGATCGCAGCCTGCCATTCAGCGCGTGAAGCAAGCGGTCGGCGAGATCAGGAGAGTGGCACGTAAAGATCCGGCGCTCGGCGCCGAGGGCGCGGTGATCCTCCTGGAACGCCTGTCGCCGGCGCTGGAGCGCGTCGACAGCTCCTCGGGTGCGATCGGCGCCGCGGTCAACAACGCGATCACGGAGCTCGTGCCGATCATCGCGGGCGCGCCGGCCGACCCGGAGGCGCGTGAGGATTGGCTCGATCGCCTGTGGGCGGCGCATGAGGCGGACCAGATCCCATACATCGAGCGCCTGGCCGACCACTGGGGCGAGCTCTGCGTTTCCACGGAGGTCGCCTCCGCCTGGGCGGACCGCCTGCTCGGCGTCACGCGCATGGCCCTGAGTCCCGACAAGAACCTTCGCGGGCACTTCCACGGGACCTCAGCTTGCCTGAGCGCTCTCTTCCATGCGGAGCGCCACGCGGAGATCGTCGGCCTCCTCGGGGTCGACACAATCTGGCCCTACAAGCGATGGGCCGTGAGGGCGCTCGCGGCCATGGGCAAGAAGTCCGAGGCGCTCCGGTACGCCGAGTCGTGCCGCGGGCCGTGGACGCCCGACGGCGAGGTCGACGCCTCATGCGAGGGGATCCTCCTCTCGTCCGGCCTCGTGGACGAGGCGTACGAGCGCTACGGCCTGGTCGCGAACCGTCGCGCGACCTACCTCGCGACCTTCCGTGCCGTCGCGAAGAAGTACCCACACAGGAAAGCGGACGAGATCCTCGCCGACCTGGTCGTGAGCACGCCCGGAGAGGAGGGCAAGTGGTTCGCGGCCGCGAAGGAGGCGGGGCTGTACGACGAGGCGCTGGCTCTGGCAAGCCGGTCGCCCTGCGATCTGAAGACCCTCACCCGCGCCGCGAGGGATCTCGCCGAGAAGCAGCCGGCGTTCGCCGTTGGCGTGGGCCTGCTCGCGCTCCACTGGCTCGTGGAGGGCTACGGCTACGAGATCACCGGCGCCGATGTCTGGACCGCCTACTCGGCCACACTGAACGCCGCGGAGGCGGGGCGCAGCGTCCCCGAGACCCGCGAGCGCATCCGCAAGCTCGTGGAGGCAGAACCACCGGGAGGGTTCGTTGCGAAGATTCTCGGAAGGGAGATCGGGCTGTGATCGAGCGCGCGCCTATCCACGTAGCGGGACCCCCGGGAGCCGGCAAGACGACGTTCATCGAGGCGATGCTCGGCGCCTCCGGCAGGCCCATCCTCGCGGCCCGCTGTGTTCGGGACGACGCGCTCCGCCACTCGCGGGAGACGGCGGCCAAGTCCCACCCCGAGCTGAGGCGCTACAGAGAGGCGAGCGCCTCATCGCGGACGTCGCGCGGCTTCGCAAGGACGAGGCCCTGTTCAACGACATTCTCGACTTCAGAGGCAGCAAGACCCCGGTGACCGCCGTCGTTGCCAACCTCACGGACCCGGGCGATCCCGGCCGAAAGAAGGCTCTTGCGCGAGTGAATCGCACCATCCGAACCGCGGGATAGCGGTACGAGTCGATGGTCTGAACTGTTCGTGCTGAAGAGAGAACACCCCTGACGACCAGGGAAACCCTGTGCCTGAGGCTCGGTTCACCCAGTCGCGGAGCCCAAGTTGTCTCTGAACGCTGCGCCGACTCCGCGGAAGTCCTCTGCGGTGACGCCCTGCATCTCCGGGCCGCCGGACGACCGAAGCCAGCGCACGGATCGCGTTGCTTCTTCGACGAGCACGACGTCCGCGAGATCGCGAACGAGAAGGGCTGATCGCACCGCTGGCAGCGGATGACCCGCTTGGGGAAGAGCCGCCGTTCTGAGCGGCTGCTGAGTTGCGAGGAGAAACCTCGATGTGACCGGTGAGGCGGCTAGGTTCTCGGGTGACGATCCGCGACGCGACTGGGCTGCTTCGGGAGGCGGCGTAGGCCCATCCACGCCAGAGCCGCTAGATGGCCGGCGACCTCCTCGACCGGTGGCTTGCGAACCTCCTTCCACCACTGGCCCACGAAAGTCACCATTCCGACCAATGCGTGGGCGTAGATCGGTGCCCTCTTGGCGTCGTATCCCGCCTTCCTGAACTCCGCCGCGAAAACGGCTCCCACCCGCTCGGCTACCTCCGAAAGCAGGCCGGACATACCGGTATCGGCCGCCGTGACCGGGGCATCCCGCGAGAGCACGGCGAAGCCGTCGGGCTCGTCTCTCACGTACTCGAGGAAGGCGAGAGCGGCTCGCTCCAGGCGCTCCCGCGGCGATCCCGACGCGATAGCCTCAGAGATCCTCGCTACTACCCGCTCCATCTCGCGATCGACCACGACCGCGTACAGGCCTTCCTTGCCTCCGAAGTGCTCGTAGACGACCGGCTTGGACACCTTCGCGCGCTCGGCGATCTCCTCGACGGAAGCGGCTTCGTAACCCCGCCGAGCGAACACGGCCCGGCCGACCTCGATGAGCTGGGCTCGCCGGGCCGGAGCGGTCAGGCGACGCGCGGTTCCTGTGTCCTTCGACATGTTGACAACCATACTACGGCACCGTAACCTACGCCCGCGTAACCTACGCACGCGTAACCGCAATCCTCTCGGCGGCGGGAGAAGGAGGGGTTCCATGCGCATACGGTTCGTCGAGCCGAGACCTCCGGGCCACCACGTCTACGACAACGCCTTGCTCCCGCGGCTCGGTTTGCCCCTGATGGGGGCTCTCCTGAGCGAGCGCGGTCACGACGTTCGCTGCTACTGCGAGACGCTGGCCCCCATCGACGCGGCGGATTGCCTGAGTGCGGACCTGATCGGGATCTCCAGCACGACCTCCACGCAGCCTGAGGCCGACCGCCTTGCCGGGGAGTTCGAGAGCGTGGGGATCCCGGTGGTCCTGGGGGGTAGCCACGTCACCTTCCTGCCCGACGAGGCGCTGGCGCACGCGAGCTTCGTGGTGCGCGGTGAGGGGCAGCGCGCCATCTGTGAACTGGTGGACGCCCTCGAGCGGGGAGGCACCTTCGAAGGAATTCGGGGGCTATCCTGGCGCGGTGCCGATGGATCGGCTCGTCACAATCCGCCGCGCCCGCCCTGCTCGCAACGGGATTTCGAGTCCTTGCCGCCCCCCAATCTCTCGCTGATCGCCGGCCACGAGCGCATGCATGTCAAGCCCCTGATGACCCAGTGGGGCTGCCCCTTCGACTGCGAGTTCTGCTCGGTCACGGCCATGTTCTCCCGTTCGGTCCGCTACCGGCGCCCCGACCAGGTCCTCGACGAGCTGGCTGGACTCGGCGCCGAGAGGGTCTTCTTCCACGACGACATCTTCGTGGTGAACAAGGAGCGCACCAAGGCGCTCCTGCGGGGCATGATCGAGCGCGATCTCACTCCGCAATGGATGGCTCAGGTGCGAGCCGCCGAGACCGTCTTCGCCTCGAAATCCGCACGCGTGCCCGACCACGAACTGCTCCGCTTGATGCGCGATTCCGGCTGCCGGATGGTGATGGTCGGCTTCGAGAGCGTTTCCGAGGACACGCTCAAGCAGATGAACAAGAAGCAACAGGTGCGCGACATCGTCGACTCGGTCGAGCTCTTCCACGCCCACGGGATCAAGGTCCACGGGATGTTCGTGGTCGGGGCCGACACCGACACCATCGAACAGGCCGACCGCACGGTGGATTTCGCCAGGCGCCATAGGATCGACACCATCCAGATCATGATCGAGACACCGTTTCCGGGGACCCGTCTGTATGGGCGAGCCGAGGCCGAGGGACGGCTTCTCACCGCGGACTACTCTCTCTACGACGCGCACCACGTGGTGATGCGGCCGGCACGGGTGCACCCGCGCGACCTACAGCTTGCCACCCTTCGCGCGATGGAGCGCTTCTACTCCGTCCCCGCCATCGTGCGTTCCACGATCCGCGACTTCGCGCACCACGCCCCGGAGTTGGTCGGGGTTGCGCTTCGCAATCGCCTACCGGCCCGGCTCCCGACGCTCGCCGGGCTCGCCCTGAAGCGTAGGTGGGGCGAAGTGGTTTCCGACGTCCGGACCTCCCTGCCTGCTCATGACTGGGCGGTGTTCGAGGAAGCGTTCGGGATCGCCGTCCTCCGGGCCTACGGGCGCAGGCAGGTGGGCATGTGGTGGGAGCAGGAGCACTCGCGAGCGCACCTTGCCTTCCTCGCCGCGGTGCCCTGACGACTGTGCCCCCGTCGGCGGGATCCCGGGCCGCCCGTGCGCGGCGAGGACGAAGGGGGGCTGGGGTGCGGCACGTAGATATTCACGGCCATCGGGTCGCCTACGTCAGCGCGGGCGAGGGTCCGACGGTGCTGCTCATCCACGGAATGGCAAGCAGCTCGGAGACTTGGCAAGCGGTGCTCCCGGCGCTCGCCGAGCGCGCATGCGTGGTAGCGCCGGACCTGCCCGGCCACGGCGGGACGGCACCGGCTGCGGGGGACTATTCGCTGGGAGCCCTGGCGAGCGGGGTACGTGATCTGCTCGTCGCGCTTGGTCACGAGCGGGCAACCGTGGTCGGGCATTCGCTTGGCGGCGGTGTGGCGATGCAGTTTGCCTACCAGTTCCCGGAACGGTGTGAGCGATTGGTGCTGGTGTCCTCGGGTGGCCTGGGCCGGGATGTGTCTTCGCTGCTGCGCGTGCTCACTCTCCCTGGGGCGGAGTATGTACTTGCGCTGGCCTGCACACGGCAGTTGCGAGAGGCGGGGACCTCTGTGGGGCGCCGGCTCGGCAGCATGGGTATCCGCCCCGCGCCCGCCCTCAAGGAGATCTGGCGAAGCTACGAGTCGCTCGACGATTCGGCAAGCCGGGCGGCATTCCTTCAGACGCTACGCTCGGTGGTCGACCTGGGGGGTCAGCGAGTGAGCGCCGGGGATCGTCTGTACCTGGCGTCGGAGATCCCGACGTTGCTCGTGTGGGGGGAACGGGACGCGATCATTCCCGTCAAACACGCGCGAGCCGCTCACGATGCGATTCCCGCCAGCCGACTCGAGATATTCGAAGGCGTTGGTCACTTCCCCCACTGCGAGGCGCCCGAACGTTTCCTCCAGACGCTCGTGGACTTCCTGGACTCTACCGAGTCGGCGTCGATCTCTGAGGACAGCATGCGCGAGCGAATTCAGGGCGCATGTCAACCAAAGGCCCTGCCTGTACGTTTACCTAGGTAGATGACCGCCCAAGGGCCCAAGGGCAGGAGGGGCATGGCCAGGGACCGTGACGAGGATTTCGAGATCGCCTTCGATGACCTGCTGCCTCGGTGTATGGCCGCAGCCCGCCGGCTGCTCCCGAGCACGGCAGATGCCGAGGACGTGGCCGCTGAAGCCCTCGCCAGAACGTATGCCCACTGGCGGAAGGTTCGCTCGCTCTCCTACCGGGATGCTTGGGTGATGAGGGTAGTCATCAACCTCGCGACAGACGCGGCCCGGCGGAAGCCACCGCTTGTGTCGCCTCCAGAGGCGGTGAACGTGGAGGAGTCCGTGACATTGCGCCTGGGCCTGGTGGCGGCCCTTCGTTTGTTGCCGCGCCGTCAGAGGGAGGCGATCGGGTTGCGCTACCTGGGCGGGTTCAGTGAGGCAGAAGTTGCCGAGGCACTTGGGGTAACTCAGGGAGCGGTCAAAACCCACATTCACCGAGGCACCGCCGCACTTCGCCAACGGTTGGGCGAGAGAACTGACGAGGAGGTGATCCCCTTTGGCAAACAGTGACGACGCCGGCGAGCGGCGCCCTCGCAGCCAGGAGGAGATCCTGGCCTATGTCTACCGCCGTGGACGTCTGCTCCGGCTGCGCCGACGGATCCTTAAGGCCATCGTCGGCGCTCTGGGCCTGGCACTCACGGTCGGCCTGCCCACCTACGTGCTAAGGCGCAGGAGGCCGCAGTCTGAAGGGTGCGCGGATCGGGGCTCGAGCTCCCTTCGGCCAAGGAAGAGTCGGCTCCTCCGGCGCAGGCGAGGCCTGCCCGCCTGAGGGCCAAGAACCTTGAGGGTGAGGCGCGTGGAGCAACAGCCTGAGTTCTGGTACTGGGCCACCAAGTCGGTGGTGCGTCCCTTGATGTCGACGGCTTTCCGTCTGCGTTTTGAGGGGTCGGAGCACATCCCGCAAACCGGCGGGCTCATAGTCGCCTGCAACCACATTTCACGGCTTGACCCCTTGGCGCAAGGTCTGCTTGTCGACGGCGCCGGCCGCAAGGCCCGTTTCCTGGCCAAGGCGGAGCTCTTCCACGCTTTCGGCCTCGGTCGAATCATGCGGGGGATGCGCCAGATCCCCGTGCATCGAGGAACCGCGGGAGCTCCGCTCGCCCTGGACGAGGCGATCGCAGCGCTAGAGCGCGGGGACGCGGTGATGATCTACCCCGAGGGCACGATCACCACGAATGCGGACCTCAGCGTGATGGCCGGGAAGATGGGCGTTGCCAGGCTCGCGCTGGCGACCGGCGCCCCCGTCATTCCTTGCGCGGTTTGGGGTAGCCATGTCGCGGCCCCCAAGGGACACAAGCGTAGCTGGCGACCCGGGCTCGAGATCGTGGTCAAGCTCGGCCCGGCGGTGAACCTGTCTGATTTCGAAGGCCCGGAACCCACTCACGAGACCCTTCGCACCGCGACGGCCCAAATCATGGCGGAACTGGGGGAACTGGTCGAGGAGATCCGCCAGTCGTGGAGGCGGCCGGCGTGGGCGCCGGCGTGGCCCGAGGTAGATGGCTGGCGGCCGTCGAGTGAGGACAAGCAGTTGTCGCCGACTTGAGGGACTAGTCAGGGCTCTGCTGGCGGCGAAGGCGGAGACCGAGACCCCGGTAGCGCCGTCGATGCTGATGTAAAGGAGTCAAGGGTGGCGAGAGTCGCGGTGATGGGCGCGGGCAGTTGGGGTACCGCGTTCGCCTCCGTTGTCAGCCGGGGCGGGCACGACACCCGGTTGTGGGCGCGCCGGGCGGAACTGGCCGAGGCGATCAGCAAGACACACGAGAACCTCGACTACCTACCCGGCGTGAAACTACCTGTGTCCCTCAGGGCGACGTCCGATCCGCGGGAGGCGCTTGTCGGAGCCGAAGTCGTGGCCCTGGCCCTTCCCAGCCATGCCCTGCGCGAAGGGCTTGTCCTGTTCCGGCCCTTCATGCCTGCCGGAGCGCCGCTGGTCAGCCTCACCAAGGGCATAGAGGGCGAGACCTTGATGCGCATGAGCGAGGTCATCAGGGATGTCACGGGCGCGCCCGCCGAGCAGGTGGCCGTCTTGTCTGGGCCGAACCTGGCCGGCGACATCGCCCGGCGCCTGCCCAGCGCGACGGTCGTCGCGACGCCGGATCCCTTGGTGGCCATCCGACTGCAGAAGTGCTTTCAGGTTCCCTACTTCCAGGTCTATATGAGCCCCGACGTCGTGGGCACCGAGCTCGGGGGGGCGACCAAGAACTACTTGGCCATAGCCGTGGGGATGGCCGAGGGGGTGGGACTTGGAGACAACGCGAAGGCTTTGCTGGTGACCCTTGGCCTTTCCGAGATGACGCGCCTCGGCATGCGCCTGGGCGCAAACCCGCTCACATTCTCGGGCCTTGCCGGAATAGGGGACCTCCTGGCCACCTGCATGAGCCGCCAGAGCCGCAACCGTCATGTCGGCGAGCAGCTCGGCAGGGGGCGACGCTTGGATGAGATCTTCGCCGAGATGCGAATGGTCGCGGAGGGCGTGAAGCTACCCCGAGCCGTCGTGGCCCTCGCGCGCCGCGAGAGAGTCGAGATGCCCATTGCGGAGAACGTAGGCAAGGTCCTGTACGAAGGCATGTCCCCCAAGGACATGCTGCTCAGTCTGCTGAGCCGCCAGACGGAAGCGGGGATGGCCGCGATACGCCCGGCCCGGCGCCGGAACGGCATCCAGGTGAGGCAGGCCGCAGGTTACGCGTGCACGTGACTCTGGGGGTACCCATGGCGATCCTTCGCTTGCGTCGCAGGAGGCGCACCGAGCTTCGGGCCGACGAGGGCGAGATTTCGGTCGAGGACTTGATCGCGGCTGAGCTGGATCGCTCTGGTGACGCCAAGTCCGCGAACTCCCAGGCCATGAGGCACTACTTTTCCTTCTCGACACGCAAGGCCGCCGACGAAGTCGCGGAGTCGCTGCGCTCCCAGGGACTGGAGGTCCGGGTGGACTGGAACGCGACCGAGAGAAGGTGGGTCGCCACGGCCACCGACCACGTCGTCATCGACGATCAACCGGTGCACGGACTGGTGTTAGGTCTGAGGGTGATGGCTTGGCGCCAAGACGGAGAGTACGACGGCTGGGAGATGGGAGCCCTGCGCCGGCGCTCAGCTGCGCGATGAAGGCGCCGACGGCCGGAGGCTGCGCTTATCGGATCGCGCCCCTGAGCCGGGGAACCACCTGCTGCGGGCAGACCCCTGAAGGCTGCACAGATGCGGGTTTGTGCGCCCTTCAGGCAGGGAACGAACCTGTGTTTGCGGGGGTCGACGTGGGGTCGGCCACCGTGAAGGTGGCCGGTCTCACCCGCGAGGGCCCCGCGGGGCGCCCCGCGTACCTGTCCATCGCCGATTTTTCCGACCCCGGGGCCGCCGTCCGGGCCGCCTACGGCTCCTACCTCCGCTCCCTCCCTCCGGGTGCGGGAGTGGTCGCTGCGGGAACCACGGGAAGCGGGCGAGAACTCCAGCGCCATCTGGTAGGGGCGGCCTTCACTCGGACGGAGATCGTGGCCCACGCCGCCGGCCTCCTCGACGCCGTGCAGCGGGGCGCCGTTCATCTCTCCTCCCCGTGGCCCGGGTCCATAGTGGAGATCGGCGGCCAGGACGCCAAAGTGATCCTTTTCCATCAGGGCGTCCCTATCTACTTCAACATGAACTCCATCTGCTCCGCGGGAACCGGCGAGTTCCTCCGTCAGATCGCCGACGAGGCCGGGATACCGCTGGAGGAGTTCGGCCCCACGGCTCTGACCTCCCGCAGCCTTTCCCCCATCGACCCCACCTGCACGGTCTTCTCACGCAGGGACTTCCGCCATCTAACCCAGAAGGGCGTGCCCCTGGCGGATCGGCTCATGGGTATCGCCCGGGCCATGGTGAGGAACTACCTGACGAACGTTGCCTCATCCCAGCGCCTCCCCTCTCCCGTGGTCTTCCAGGGAGGGGTGGCGGCCAACGCCGCGGTGGTCCGGGCCTTCGCCGAGGCCCTGGGTGAGGACCCCGTGGTGCCGCTGGACCACGGCCTCATGGGCTCCTACGGTATGGCCGTCCTGGTCCGGCAGGCTTGGCTGGAGCGGCCCCTCCCGCCCGCCGTGGCCGAGGTGGAGGCCCTAGAGGCCCGAGCCTTTAGCACCTCCCTCCTTTACTGCCACGGCTGCCAGAATGCCTGCGAAGTCACTCAGACCGCCGTGCCGGCCACGGGCAAGACCCTGGACCATCTGGGAGGCCGCTGCGAGCGGGGCCAGGACGCGGCCAACCTGCGCCCGGAACCCCAGCCCGCCGTGGCCGTCCGGCCCAGGCTGGAGCGGGCCCGCCGGGCTTCGCCCTTCCGTATCCTCTCCCGGGCAGCCGCCCGGAACTCGGCCGGCCTTTACTTCGCCGGCTTTGACGGCGGTTCCCGGGGGATCAAGTGGGCCCTCCTTCGCTCCACCGGCCCCTCCACCGCCGCGGGTCAGGGCTACGAAGTCGTGGCCGTGGGCTCCGTGGACACATGTGGGGACACCCTGGCCGCCATCCTCCGGGCCGCCGGTCACCTGGCAGAGGCCCTCCCGGACGGGGCCGAGCCCGTCACGGTGGGGACCACCGGGAGCGCCAGGGAGCTCGCCTATCACGTCCTGGTGGGAGCCGAAGGAGAAGTGGCCGACGTCATGACCACTGAGATCATCGCCCACTACGTCTGGGCCTCGGAGGTCCTCCCGGCGGTTCAAACCGTGGTGGACGTGGGGGGCAACGACTCCAAAGTCATATGCCTCACTCCGACGGGTCTCGATTTCGGGATGAACGACAAGTGCGCCGCGGGGACGGGAAGCTTCCTCGAGGCCGTGGCCAAGAGGGTCCACGTGCCTCTGGCGGAGTACGGAGAGACCGCTTCCCAGGCGGCCCGCAGCGCTCGCGTGGCCGGGCGCTGCGCCGTCTTCGGCGAGTCCGACCTGATACACAAGGCCCGTCTGGGCTTCCCCGTGCCCGACCTCCTGGTCGGGGTCGCCGAAGCCGTGGTCCGGACGTATGTCTCGGATGTGGCCAAGGGCAAGGTTCTGGCCGCGCCCATGGTGGGCCAGGGCGGGGCCCTCCTGAACGGGGCCCTGGTGAGGGCGTTCCGCGACCTGCTGGGACTCTCGGAGGAGGAGTTCTTCGTCCACCCCGACCCCCGGTTCGTCCTCGGGGCCGGGGCGTTGGGGGCGGCTCTCCTGGCCAAAGACCGCTGGGAGCGGGGTCTCGAACCGGCCTTTCGAGGCCTTCCGGTAGCTCTTTCGGCTCGCTGGGAGACGGCGTCGCTGGCCTGCCTCCACCCCGACTGCCCCAAGGGCTGCCCCGGAGTGGTCCTTCTTCTCAAGGATGGAGACCCCGTGGCCGGCTACCGCGGGCTCTCCTGCGAGTTCGGGCTTTTCTCCGGGCTCATCGGGGACGAGGCCCTTCGCCGGGAAACCATCCGGGTGGCCGCGGCGGCGGGTGTGACGGTGGGAGCGAGCCTTCACTGATGCGGTTTCTTGTGGCTCTGGCGAACAGCCTTCGAGGTGATGAGGGATGAGGACGGTGGAAGCGGAAGTGGGCATGGTCTCGGCCTTTACCGGCAAGTACCGCTCGGCCCGGGTGGTGGAGACGTTCCTTCGGGAGGCCGGGTACCGTGTGCGGCGAACCCCCCGGACCACCCCGGACGTCCTCGAGGCGGGAACGACCCTCTCGGCTTCCGACTACTGCCTCCCCCTCCGGGCCTATGTGGGCCACTTCCATCGCCTCTTGGCCACCGAGCCCAAGCCCCGCTTCATAGTGGCCCCCAACGTCTGCTCCGAGGACGAGATGACCAGCACCTGCTCGAAGTACCGGGACCCGGGGGGAGTGGCCCTGCGCTCCCTCGGCTCACCCGTGGCTTATACCCTGGCCCGGGCGGGGTGGAAGGAGCGAGAGAAGGCTCTGGCCCTCCTGGGTCCCGAGGAAGGCCGGCGCCTCCTGACCGAGGGCCGCTCCTGGCCCGAACTTCTCCAGCCGAACATCTGGTCCCTCCGACCCGAGAAGATGGAGGTGCTGGGCTACCGGCTCCTCTGCCGGCTCCGAGGGGTGAGGCCCTGGCGTCGGCGCCTGGCGCCGTTCTTGCCACCCGTCCTGGGCGAGGCCCTGGCCCCCTGGAATGAAGCCCACCGCGCCATGCGGGCGGCCCTGGAGAAGGAGGCCCGACCGCGGGAGGAGGCCCTCAGGGGTCTTCTGGGGGACCCTAACCGTCCCCGGCTCGGCCTGGTGGGCCGGGTCTACCTGGTGGAGGATCCCCTTCTGACTTCGGACGTGAAGGCCTTCTTCAAGCGGGCCGGGTGCGCGGTCCTCACCGCCACCGACGTCCCCTTCGAGATGCTGGAGCGGGCGTACCTGGACACCCTGGGCTACTACGATACCCACCGCCTCTACACCGCCTTTATCGAGTACGCCGCCTCCCTGCCCGTGGACGGGTTCGTCCTGGTCTCCTCGTTCGGCTGCCACCCCGACGCCTTCGAGAGCGAGTGGCTGGCGGACTACGCCCGGGGCAAAGGCCTTCCCGCCTGGTACTTCCGTTTCGATGAGCAGTCCGGAAGATCCGGCTTCAACACCCGTTTCGAGACCATCCTTGGCTTCCTCGAGGAGCGCCGGGACGTGAGACTCGGACGACGCCCTCAGGTGAGAACGGCCGGCCCGGGTCGCCCTCACCCCGTGAACCTATTTCCCTCCGGCTCCGAGCCCTACCCGGCTCCACCGGCCCTGAACGCACCGGACGCCCGCAGCACGGTGGGTCCCTTGCTCGCCGGCGCAGACCCGTTCCGGGACGAGCCCGCCCCCGCCCTCGGCGCGGCCCCGGCCGCCCGGCCCCACCTGGAGGTCCGGGCCCCCGAGCGGGAACCCGTCATCACCTGGCCCTCCTTCAACCCACTGGTTGACCTCGCCCTGGAGGAGATCTTCCACCAGGCCGGCTTGGGGCGGTATCTGGTCCCGCCCCTGCCACCAACCCTCGAGACCATAGCCCTCGGGGAGGGGAAGTACTCCGAGTCCTGCTGCCCTTACGGCATCACCACGGGCAGCTTCGTCCAGACCCTTACGGCCCTGTTCGATCGGATCGAGGCCGAAGCTCGAACCCGGGTCGAGCCCCCGCGGCCCCGGCGGGTCTTTCTCCTCCAGGGAAGGGGCGAGGGACCCTGTACCTACGGTTGGTACTCGCTCGCCCAGGCCGGGGTCCTCCCGGAGGTCCTTGCCGACCGGCTTGCCCGAGGGGGCCACACCCTGGAGATGGCCACCCTGGGGCTGAAAGACGCCCGCCGGGTCCTCTCCGACCTCGCCCATCTGGGGGACCGCGAGAAGCTCAAGCCCCTGCTGGAGCTGGCCGAGGCTGGGGCCCTGGATGAGGTGAGAAGCCACCGGGACGGGGTTGGTCTCAAGGTTCTCCGGAGTCTCGGGCGGCTGGCAAAGCCGGCCCGGGTCAAGCTCGAGGCCGCCGAGGCAGTGAGGGCCCGGGCCCTCATCGTCCGGGCCCACGAGATCAAGCGGGGCGCCACATCCCAGGCGGAGAAGCGGGGCTACGAACTCCTACGCCGGGCCCACACCCTCCCCGAGATCGAGGACGCCCGCCGACAGGGTCTCCGTCTACTGGACGAGCTTCCTCAGGACCCCTCCCCCCGGCCGCGAGTGGTCTCGGTCGGGGAGATCTACGTGGCCCTGTCTCCCTTCGCCAACCGGGGGGCGGTGGACGTCCTCCTGGGCCGGGAGGGAATCGAGGTGGTGGAGGGGGTGACCCTGAGCGGCTTCATGCACAGCTCCATGCGTGAGATGCGCCGGCGAACCATCATCCGGCGCCCGGGGGTCCGCGCGGTCCTCGGCTGGCTGTGGCGGCACGGGGTTCCCCTGCTGGAGGAACCCTTCAACCGGGGCCCGGAGGCCCGGCCCTTCCTCTGGTTCGATGTGGGAGGGGAAGGGGTGAAGTCGGCGTCCGCGGCCCGGACGGAGGTCGAGGCCGGGGTCGACGGGGTCCTTCACCTCTACCCATTCAAGTGCATGCCTGAGGGCATCGCCAAGGACGCCCTGGCCGAGATGTGCCGGACCTACGGGGTCCGCTACCTGCCCATGTCCTTCGGGAAGGAGACGGACATCGAGCGAATCAAGACGGAGATCGGCACCTTCGCCGAGCTGCTCCGAGTGGAGATGACCGTCCGCTGGCAGGCGAGCGACCCCGCTCTCCACGCCCGTCTGCGAGCCCGGGAGACCCGGCGCCGCCGGGCCCTCGGACGGGCCCTGGACACCTGCGTGCGTTCGGCGGCGCGCCTGGGTGTGTAGCCCACTCCCGGTTCCTCCTCGAGGAGAGACGGAGTCGACGGTGCTACCCGATGCTCCTGCTCGGAGCCGGGGTCGCGACTTCCGCACTCCTCAGGGATCCTACGACGCTTGGAGAGTGTCGGCGATCTTGACGGCTTCCTCGGCCAACGTGGTGACGCCGATCCCTCTGTATGCCCACCCGGCCATATGCAGCCCCTGATGAGCACTGAGAGCAGCGTCGAGATCTCTCAGCCAGGCCAGGTGTCCGATGTTGTATTGGGGGATCCCCGGCGTGTGGCGTACGACCTTGGTCCACGACGGCAGCATTGGGGTGCCGACTACCCGGCCGACTTCCTCACGGACTAGCTCCAGGAGATCGTCGTCACCCCAACTGGCAACCTCGGGATCGGCCGCTCCTCCGAGGATCACTTTGACCATCGAGTGCAGATTGGGGGCGCGACCCGGCGCGTATGCCGACTCGAAGAGGATCCCCAATGAGCGCATCCCTGCATGCGGGCCAACCAATACCCCGAACCCTGCCGGGATCGGCATGTCGGCCGCCCGTCCTCCGAGACCTACGACGGCAACGGGAGCGTACTGGGCTCGGTCGAGCAGATCGCGAACCTCGCGTGGTACCAACCCCGCCGCCGCGTGGGGCGCAAGCGCCACCACCACGGCATCAGCTCGTATCTGGGAAAGGCCTCCCACCAGCCAACCGTTGCCATCCCGTGTCAGGGAATCCACCGGCCAGTTCGGGCGGAAGCCCTCACCCAGGTAGGCAGCCAGACTCTCGGCCAGCCCCGCCATCCCGTACCGCGGCACATGCACCGACGCGCGCGGGGTTGCCTTGGGTCGCCTCCTCATCCGGGCGATCATGCCGCGAATCAGGCTGCCACCCTCGTCCTCCAGCGACACGATCTTGGGGAAGGCCCCCCGGACGGACAGCCGCTCCGGGTCGCCGGCATAGACCCCTCGCGCCATGAGCGTTGCCCCGAGCAGCCCCATCTCGGGACCGAACCTCCGTGCGAAGAAAGACAATACCGACTCGTCGCCGTCGGACGGGGTCTTCACCCACGGCTCACGGAGCACCCGGAATTTGGCGCCCCACGACAGCAGCGGCGAGAACACAACCGCCGGGGACTGGCGGATCTCATGTAGCGTTCCTCGCTCGTACACGAAGCGCGTCTTGGCCTGGGGCAGGGCGGGGACGATGTCGGCGCCTACCGCTTCGAGGATCGGGGTCATGTGCGGGTGCGGTAGCAGCATCGAACCGGCGGCCGGCTCCAGCACATAGCCGTCTTCGACCACGGTCGAAGCGACCCCTCCCGGGTGACCCGCTGCTTCCAACACCACTACATCGACGTTGCGCCTTTTCAACTCGGCCCCGACCAGAAGACCTCCGAGGCCTCCGCCGATCACTGTGACTGTGCTCACAGATGCTCCTCCAGAATGTCCGCCAGCATCGGCCCGACCTCGGGCCGATCGTTCATCATCTCGCTTCGGTAGTACCTCTCCCGCTGGAAACCGACTTTCTCGGCGTGGTCGCGGAACAGCATATCGACCTCATATAGGGTCTCGATGTGGTCGGATACGAAAGAGATGGCCACCATCAACACCGATCGGTGCCCGTCCGAATGGAAATCGGCCAGCACCTTCTCGGTCCCGGGCCCGATCCATTTGATCGGTTTGGTGCGGGACTGGTAGCCGATTCGCGCATCGATCGGGTACGGGATCCGCTCGACCACCTGCTTCACGGTTGCCGCCGTCTCTTCCGAATAGGGGTCGCCCCGAGCAACGACCTCCTCCGGGAGCCCGTGAGCCGAAAAGAGAACGGCCATACCCTGCCGCTCCTCCTCCGGCAGTCGATCGAGCGCCTCCGTCACCAGGCGGGCTTGCAGGTCGAGGTAGGCCGGATGGTCGTGCCAGGTACGGATTACAGTGAGTGAGAGATCGACTCCCAGTTCGACCATCACCCGGCGGAGCTCGTTCTCCGACGAGCCGGTCGTTGCCTTCGAATACTGGGGATAGAGCGGCAGCAGCACGATCCGATCGATCCCGGCTTGCACCAGTTGGCGGACCGCGTCGTAGGTGTCGGGATGCGTGTAGCGCATCGCCACTACCGCCACCGCGTCGACGCTCCGCCCTCGTAACTCACCCTCGAGCGCCCTGCCCTGAGCGGTAGTGATCTCCAGAATCGGCGAGCCTCCTCCGATCAGCCGGTAGTTGCGCCTGACCCGGGGTCCGCGCGCCTTAGCGACCAGCCAGCCCAACGCCCGACCGACCACCGGTGGGCCGGGGATCGGGACCATATCGGGATCGGCGAAAATCGCCCGCACGAACGGCTCGACTTCCCGGAGGTCGCGCGGTCCTCCCATCTGGGCGAGAACAACTCCGATCATTGCTACAGCGTCCTCGAGAACACGGGTTGTGGTTTCTCCTGATGGTGCTTGAGGTAGGCGTCGAACGCCATCGCCACGTTGCGGATGAACAGCTCACCTAGACCGACCGCTCTCACCTCACCGGTGCCGACTTCCACCAGTCCGTCGAGTCCAGGATCTGTGGCCAGGAGGGTGAGCTCATCGGCGAAATACTCCGCGAAGTTGACCGAGAAGCGCAATTCGACCTGCGCGGCCGACACTCGCGAGTTGCACATCAGCTCAGTGATTACATACCGGCGAACCCGATCGTCGAAGCTCAGCACCACGCCTCGCTCAACGGGCAGCTCACCGGCGTCGACGGACCGGTAGTACGAGGCGAGGCGCTTGTGGTTCTGGGCGTACGCGCCCGCCACGTCGGAGATTCCGGACGTGCCGAGCGCCACCATCTCGGCGTCCCGCTTGGTGGTGTAGCCCATGAAGTTTCGATGGAGGGTCCCCTCGTCGGCGGCGATCGCCAGCTCGTCGTCGGGAAGAGCGAAATGGTCCATCCCGATCTGGCGGTATCCGGCGCTGGTGAACCCCTCCATCACTTGGGCGAGCAACGCGAACTTGAGATCCCGGTCGGGTAGCGTTTCCGGGTCGATGCGTTTCTGGTTGGGCCGCACCCACGGCACATAGGCAAACGAGTAGACGGCCAGACGGTCCGGGCGGAGCCCCACCATCTTCTCGATGGTGTCGGCGAAGCTGGCTTCGCTTTGTCCTGGGAGCCCGTAGATGAGATCGACGTTGATCGAACTGAACCCGAGCGAACGGGCCGATTCAAAGAAGCGGTGGGTCTGCTCCCAGCTCTGATGGCGGCCGATCAGGTCCTGCACGACCGCGTCGCAATCCTGGACCCCCAGCGACAGCCGGTTGAAGCCGAGTTCCCGCAGAGCCTCCAGATGCTCTACCGTCGTCACGCGGGGATCGACCTCCAGCGCCACCTCCGCCCCCGGGGCCGGCTCGAATCGCCGCAGAATCGCTTTGTGGAGCCGGGCCAGATCACCGGGTGAGTAGTACGTCGGGGTCCCGCCACCCCAGTGGTACTGCGCAAGGGTGCGGCGCTCGCCCAGATGCTGGGCCAGCAGATCCGCTTCGGCGATCACCCGATCGAGGTACACGTCGGCAACCGACCGGCGGCGGGCCACGACCACATGGCAGCCGCAGAACGAACAGCGCGCTTCGCAGAAGGGCAGATGGACATACAGCGAGAGCGCCGCCTCGGGATCACCGGCAGCCTCAGCCAACCGCTCGGCGTATTGGGCGGGACCGAAATCCTCGCGGAACTCGACGGCGGTCGGATAGGACGTGTAGCGGGGCCCGGGCCGGTCGTAGCGGGCGAGCAACTCGGGCGTAACTTTGATCATGAGCCCTCTCCTCGCACCGTCCGCACCATCGCTTCCACGTTCTCGACAGGCGTCGCGGGGTTGATGCCATGCCCGAGATTGAAAATATGCCCGGGCCTGCCCCCCGCTTCTTCGAGGACCCGGCCGGTTTCGAAAGCCACAGTAACCGGGTCGCTCAGCAACACCATCGGGTCGAGGTTCCCCTGAATGACCCACCCCGCACCGAGCCGATCCCAGGCGCTTGCAAGCGGCAACCGCCAGTCCACCCCGTATCCCGTCGCACCCACCGCGCCGAACCGGTCGAGCAGGTGGGCGGCATCGGGAGCGAAATAAATCGTCGGCGCTTGGAGGCCGTCGAGCGCCGTCCTGGCCGCCGGTACCGCAAAGCGGTCGAACCCTTTGATCGGCAGCAGACCCGCCCAGGAGTCAAAGAGCTGCACCACATCTGCCCCGGCAGCGATCTGGGTGGAGAGATAGGCCCGCATGCCCAGCCCCAGCTTGGCCAGCGCCTCCGCCGCCAGCTCCGGTGCCCGGTAGAGGGCGCCGCGCAGCGCCGGGAACTCCTTGCCGGCGCCCCCTTCCAGCAGATACGCCAGCAATGTGATGGGCCCGCCGGCGAACCCGATCAGGGCGACATCATCGGAGAGGCCGGCCCGCACCTTGCTGAGGGCATCGGGCACGAAGGCGACTCGTTCGACGTCGAACTCAGGCAGACCGGCCACTTGCTCGAGGGTCATGGGAGACAGCCGCGGTCCCGGGTTGAAGTCGACGGCGACCCCCATCGCCTCCAGGGGCGTCATGATGTCGGAGAAGAGAATGGCGGCATCGAGGCCGAAGCGGCGGATCGGCTGCAGCGTCAACTCGGCGGCCACTTCGGGGGTACGGACCGCCTCCTGGAACGAATGCCGGCGACGCACCTCGAGGTATTCCGGCAGATAGCGACCGGCTTGTCGCATGAACCACACCGGAGGCCGGTCCAGAGGTTCACGCCGCAGCGCGGAGAGCAACCTCATCGGGCGGCCTCTTCGATCGCCCCGGCCAGCGCGTCACCGGCCGCGTCGAGATCACCGTCAAGATGGGCTTCCATGAGGAACCACGCCTCAAACGGTGAAGGCGGCAGCAGCACCCTCCGGGCCAAGGCGGCGTGGAAGAAGCGGTTGAACAGGTCCTGGTCAAGATCCGCGGCGTCATCCCAGTTGCGCACCCGATCGACCCCCAGGAAGATGCCCAGCATCCCGCCGGCTCGGTTGATCACACCCGGCAGACCCGCACGATCAAGCGCGGCCTGGAGGGTGGATTGCAGTCCTTCACCCGCCTTTTCGAATCTGTCATACAGCTCGGGGTGATCCCGCAGGTAGCGCAGCGTGGCAAGCCCGGCGGCAGTCGCCAGTGTATTGCCGGCCAGGGTCCCGGCTTGATAGACGGGGCCGTCCGGACTGATCATGCGCATCAGATCCTCCCGGCCGCCATACGCGGCGGCGGCAGTCCCACCGCCCATGACCTTTCCGAGGGTGGTCAGATCAGGGTTCACATCGAACAATGCCTGGGCGCCCCCAAGACCCACCCGGAAGCCGGTCATCACTTCGTCGAAGACCAGCAACGCTCCGTAGGTATCGCACAGTCTGCGCAGACCGGCGAGGAATCCCGGTTCCGGCAGCACGCAGCCCATGTTGCCGGCGACGGGTTCGACGATCACCGCCGCCGCCCGGCCGTCCACCATCAGCTCCTCGACCGAGGCAAGGTCGTTGTACCGGGCAACTCGAGTGTCGGCCACGACGCCCTCGGGCACGCCGGGGCTGCTGGGCTGCCCGAAGGTGGCCAACCCGCTGCCCGCCTTGACCAGGAAGGGGTCGGCGTGACCGTGGTAGCACCCCTCGAACTTGATCAACGCCGACCGACCGGTGGCGGCCCGGGCGAGACGGATCGCCGAGGCGGTCGCCTCGGTTCCGCTGTTTACCATCCGAACCACGTCCACGGAGGGGACGAGCTCAACGATGAGCTCGGCGAGTTCCACTTCGCCGGTCGTCGCAACGCCGTAGGAAGTGCCCCCGGCCACCGCGGAGGTCGCGGCTTCGACGATCAAGGGGTGGGCATGACCAAGGATCAGCGCCCCCCAGGAAGAGATGAAATCGATCAGCGACGCACCGTCGACGGTCATGAGCCGCGCCCCCGACGCACCGGCCACGAACGGGGGTTCACCGCCTACGGCACGAAACGCACGCACCGGTGAATTGACCCCGCCGGGCATGACCCGGACCGCCCGCTCGAACCATTCCCGACTCGTCATTCACGCCCCCTGAAGAAGTTCGGCCGCTTCGACGGCGAAATAGGTAACCATCAGATCGGCACCCGCCCGGGCGATACCCGTGAGCGATTCGATCATGACCCGGTCGCGGTCGATCCAGCCCCGGGCGGCGGCTGCCTCGATCATGGAGAACTCACCCGACACCTGATAGCCCACGAGCGGAACGTCGACGCGGGGCCGCAGGTCGTGGATCACATCGAGATAGAAGCCGGCCGGCTTGACCATCACCATGTCGGCGCCCTCCGCGAGATCGAGCGCCGCCTCCCGGCGCGCCTCCCGCCCGTTACGCGGATCCATCTGATAGGAGCGCCGATCGCCGAATGCCGGCGCCGAGTCGGCCGCGTCCCGGAATGGCCCGTACAAGGCCGACGCATACTTGACGGCGTAGGAGCAGATCGGCACGTCCTGCAGGCCGGCGGCATCGAGGCCCGCCCTGATCGCCCCAACCCGGCCGTCCATCATGTCGGACGGCGCGACGATATCGGCACCGGCTTGCGCGTAGGCGACGGCGGCGCGGGACAGCAACGGCAAAGCCGCGTCATTGTCGACGGTCTCGCCGTCCAACGGACCGCAGTGACCGTGGCTCGTGTATTCGCAGAGGCACACATCCGCCCACCGGAGCAGCGATGGGACCTCGCCGGCAACCGCCGCGATGGCCCGAGGGACCGGACCCGTGGGATCCCAGGCCGGGCTGCCGATCTCATCCTTGCGCTCGGGAATCCCGAAGAAGATCATCCCTCCTACCCCCCGCGCCGCCGCTTCTTTCGCAAGATCGACGACGTTGTCTACCGACAACTGGGCGTGGCCGGGCATCGATGCGATGGGGCGCCGGACGCCCTCACCGGGGACGACGAACACCGGCAGCACGAACCGGGAGGGATCCAGGCGCGTCTCGGCAACCGCCTCGCGCAGAGCGGCGGTGCGGCGCAGCCGTCGGGGTCTTATCGTGGGGTATTCGCTCATGTGGCCTCCTCGAGGAATGCCGCCAGAGCGTCGACGAGCGCAGTGAAGCTCGGTGCCGGCGCCAGAACGTCCGGCCGGCGCCCGTGTCGTTTGAGTCCGGCGCTGGTGGTGGCGCCGATGGCGCCCACGACCACACCTGCCAAGCTTCTGGCGGAGAGCCATCCTTCCACAGCCGACAAAGAAGCAAATATCACGGCCTCGACCGGATCGGCGGCGGGACCGACGGGCACAGACCGGTAGACCTCGACGGCCGAAAACCCGGCGGCCCGGTTTTCCAGGAGGCGCATTGCCGCTTGGTCGCTTCCGTGGGCGTGGAGGTAGAGAACCCTCCTAGTCGCCACCTCGCCGGCAAGCCGCTGAGCGAGGAGAAGGGCTCCTCCTTCCCCGATGGTGCCGACGCGCCCACCGCGCCGATCGATGGCGGCGGCTGTTGCCGGACCGACTGCGGCAAACTGGACGGAGGGCAGAGGGCCAGACCCCCAGACCAGCTCGAGCGAACGTGACGAGGTGATGACCACCAGGTCAACGTATGCCGAGGCAGCGCGGGCGCGGTCGGCGGCGCCGGGCACTTCTTTGATCTCGATGCAGGGCAGCCGCACCGGTTCGAGCCCCACCCGCTCCAGCTCGGCGGCAGGTTCCGCATACCGGTCGATGTTGGTGGTTATGGCGACCCGTGTCACAGGCCCAACTCCTTGCACGCGTTCTCCGCCGCCTCAACAGGTCCGGACCCGGTCACCGTTACCCGGCGTGCTCCCCGCTCGTCCTCTACGAACGCATGGAGCTCAACAACGTCCCCCCGGGATGTTGCGAGCGCGCCGAGGGCCGACCTGCAGCCGGCCCTCGTCAGGACCAGCAGTTCACGCTCCGCGGCGACTATCCTGCGAACGGTCGAATCGTCGATCGCTTGCACCAAGTCAAAGGCGAGCCCGTCCCGGAGGGTCTCGACGGCCAGGGCGCCCTGTCCGGGGGCCGGCACCATCTCGTCGACGGCGAGCACGCGGGCGATGGCGTCGTCGTGGCCGAGTCGCCGCAGGCCCGCTTCGGCCAGAACGGCTGCATCCACCATCCCCCGGCGGACCTTGCGAAGCCGGGTATCGACGTTGCCGCGCAACTCCGTGGTGCGCAGATCCGGCCGGAGCCGGCGCAGTTGGGCGACCCGCCGTGGGCTGCCGGTTCCGATCAAGGCGCCTTCACGTAGCGCCGCGAGATCCGCTCCCACCAGCACGTCGAAGGGGCTCTCCCGCTCGGGGTAGGCGGCGATCGTCAACGCCTGCGGACCGAAGGTCGGCAGATCCTTGAGCGAATGCACGGCCAGGTCGGCGTCTCCGTCCATTACCCGCTGCTGGACTGTCCGCACGAAGGCGCCCATCTCGCTGAGCGCAGCCACCGGGCTGCTCTGATCCTGATCACCCGACGAATCGACCTCGACCAGGCGGACGGTCAGGCATGGATGAGCTCGTTCGAGGAGAGCGACAACCCGCCTGGACTGTGCCAGGGCGAGGAGCGAAGAACGCGTGGCGAGCCGTAGCTCGCTAGTGCCGTGTCGCATGAGGCGCTGCCCTACGCATGCTCTACCCCGAAGGCTTCTGCGATCGTTGCAACCGATTCGGGGCTGCTTTCGGCAGAGCTAAGGTACGACAGGGCCGGGTGGAGGACCCGGTGAGCCACAGTCTGGGCGAGTTGCCGGAGAACCTCTTCGTTCCCGTTGGGGTCGTCGAGCCTGGTCATGAAGCGGCGGACTTCCTCATCGACTGCCCGGCGGGCCTGGTCCAGGATCTCGGACACAACCGGACCGACCGATGAATGGAGCGACAGGCGGCTCCACCTGGTCTCCGCTTCCTGTGCGACCGCGGCCTCAACCTCGGCCGACACGCCGTTACTTCGCACGACTTCCCCCATCTGATCGATGTTCCGGTAGGTCAGCAGCTCATGCGCGCTGCCAGGAATGAAGTCCGGCGGCATCGCGAGGTCCAGAAGCAGCAGCGAGCTGGAGCGCCGAGACAAAGCTTCGTCGAGGACCTCGGGCCCGAACAGTTCACACTTGGCTGCCGTGGCGGAGATCACGACCGGGAAATCGACCAGTGCCTTGGGGGCCCCGGACATGTGGGCGACGTTCACTCCCGCAAGGTCGACTGTTTCGGGATGTCGCGCGTATACCGTGATCAGGGTGTCGGGGCCGGCTGCCCGCAGCGCGGACACCGCAGCCTTGGCCATGACCCCGGCGCCGAACACAGCTACGTGCTCGTGGCCCCCGGCCATCGCCGCGGCAACGAGCGCCATTGATCCCGCCGGGGTGACCGGCAGCATCTTTCTGGTGGATCGGCCGACCGTGATGGCCGATTCCAGGAGTTTTCCGAAAGCCCCACCGACGGTCCCGGTCTGTTTGACTGTGTCGACGGCACTGCGGAACTGACCAAGAACCTCGGGTTCGCCGAGGATCGGAGAGTTGAGTCCGGAGGCGACCCGGAAAAGGTGATGAAGCAGATCCTGTCCCCGCCTGACGATGCCCGTGCGAGGCAGTTCGACGTCGGGGAAGACGACCTCGGCTGCCCTCGCCAGCACTTCATCGCAGCCCAGGACTACAAGTTCGACCCGCAGACAGGTCGACAGAACAAACGCGTCGAACCCGGCTCGCCCGAGCCGCTCGTAGGCCGCACGGAGCCGCTCTCCCTCGACCGCGAGACGTGCCCGTTCCCTGGTGTTGGTCGAAGGATGAGCGAACGAAATCCCGGTGACCGTCAAACCGGACACGTCCTCGATTCCTCCCTCTCGACTCGCACAGGCCATCAACCTCTCCACCGCCGTGAGGTTCTTGGCCAGGAGTTTCGCGGTGCCACTGATGCTCGCCCGTGCGTCCAAAGTCCCTCACCCAGGGGCCAATGTACCCTGATTGTCGCCTACAGTCGCACGAAAGCCAGGCGACGCGGTGTCCGAATACTCGTGACGCAGTGCCGGCAAGACAGAGAGTTTTCGGTACGCGGCCACGCGGCCAAGGTCGCGATTGACCCCGTAGCTTCCCGCGTGCTATCCATGGGCGACTGACAACCGCATACGTGACGCAAGGTGCCCGGCCGCCAGGTCGGGCCCCGCGGGGGAAGTCCGGTCAGAGTCCGGCGCTGTCCCGCAACTGTAGACCGAGCCATCTCGGTGAGCCAGAGCACCCGGCCTTGCGTTGCTCCCGAAACCTTCGCGAGAAAGGGGCAGGAGCCCGGGCGTAGGCCCGCGCCATCGCAGACCCCCTCTTCGAGTCAAGGGGGTCTTTCGCGTTTCGGGGTCAAGGAAAGAGAGGGAAAGGACATGATCCACGAGACCCGCACCCGCCTACACCGGCCGCTACGCTTCGCGGCCGGACTCCTCGCCGCCGCGGCGGCGCTGGCATTCGCTTCGCCCGCGATGGCCGTGCCCGATCGCCAGGCATCCGCGAAGAGCGCGGCGGCGTGGCTCGTTGCCCACCAGGATGCCGGTGGGGGGCTGCCGGGGCTGGGCGGCGCCGTCGGCGCCGGCTCCACGGCCGATGGCATCGCAGCCCTGGTCGCCTCCGCCACCAGCGGCACCCCGCTGGAAGGGGCCCTGGACTTCTTGGCCTCGCAGACCGACGCCTACACTCGCACCTCCACCGGCGCCAAGGCTGGCCCCTCCGGCAAGGTAGCCATGACCGCCGTGGCCGGCGGGCGCGACCCGCGCAGCTTCGGGGGCGTGGACGTGCTAGCTCGCCTGGAGTCCACCTACGACTCTGCGACCGGTGGCTACGGTGCGCCCTCGGAAGGCGTGTTCGGTCAGGCCCTGGCCATGCTGGGGCTGGAGTCGGCCGAACGCACGGTGTCGCCTGAGGCCGCCCAGTACCTGCTTGCGGCCGCTTGCACCGGAGGCGGTTGGAGCTACATGGCTTCCGCCGCGGGTGACTGCTCGGCAGCCTACGGCGCGGACACCAACTCCACGGCCTTGGCTGTCCAGGCGCTTCGCGGAGCCGGCTTTCCCGCTTCCAACACCACCATCACCTCGGCCGTGGCCTTCCTGCACGCAAGCCAGGAATCCGACGGGGGGTTCCCCTACCAGGCCGGGTTCGGCACCGACGCGAATTCCACCGGAGTGGTCCTCCAGGCCATCGCCGCTTTGGGTGAGGACCCCACGTCAAGCGCCTGGAGCAAGAGCGGAAGCAATCCGGTCGCAGCCCTTGCCGCGCTTCAGTTCGACTCGGGCGCCTTCTCCTATCAGGCCGGCGGCGCTGAGGACGCAAGCGCAACCGCCCAAGCTGCTTGGGGCATGGCCGGCAAGGCGTTCCCACTTTCCGTAGTGGCTTTCCCGCCCCTCGCATCTGTGCCTTCCCCAACCCCATTGAGTTCTCCTTCGGCTTCTTCCTCACCCCAGCCGTCGTCGTCGCCCTCGGTTGCCACGACCCTCGACCTTGGCAAGCTCACCGCCGGCGCCACGATCGCAGTCCATGCCCAGGGCTTCGCCCCGGGCACCCGCGTGACCTTCCTGATCCTCTCCGACCCGGTCATCCTGGGCGGTGTCGACGCAAATTCACATGGAGTCGCTTCGGGATCCTTCGCGCTGCCGGCCTCGATCGAGCCAGGCGCCCACCGCATCATCGCTCGCGGCTCCTCGTCCGATGGATCCTCGCGCGAGGTGCTTGTGGCTACTCTCACCATTTCCGGCGAGCTGCCCCGCACCGGCTTCGGCGCGAGC
>JBBAAN010000018.1:0-38586 GCA_041658225.1 Actinomycetota bacterium | reverse complement strand
CAGTCGAGATCGAGTCATCGACTATGTGCGTGCCCTCACCGCCTGTGAAGATCCCCCGCTGGCCGCGGCCCGCCGGAAAGCCGAGGAAGCCGGCATCCCGGTCACTGCATTGGAGTCGGTCGCACTCATCGCCTTTCTGGCTCGACAGATCGGAGCCAGCACTGCCGTCGAGATCGGTGCCGGTGCCGGGTACTCGGGCATCTGGTTGGCACGAGCCTTGAAACCCAAGGGGCACCTGACAACCATCGAATCGGACCCCGACCGCCAGCGGCTGGCCGTGGCCTCCTACCGGGAGGCAGGACTCGGCGAGCAGGTGCGGGCGATCCTCGGGGGGGCCCTGGAGGTTCTCCCCCGTCTTGCCGAGCGCTCCTACGACCTGGTCTACATCGACGCCGCCAAGTCAGAGTACCCTGCCTATCTCAACCATGCCCTCAGGCTGCTCAGGCCGGGCGGCATCATTGCCGCGGACAACGTGTTCTGGCAAGGCAAGGTCGCGGACCCGCTGGTCGACGACGAGGACACCAAGGGGATTCGGGCCTTCAATGCCCGCATCGTGGAAGAGCCCGCCCTGGACACCGTGATCCTTCCGATCGGAGACGGGCTGTCGATCTCTCTTCTGATTTCGCCCACAGACTAGGCAACGCTTCGGCCGAGTCGAGGCTCACGACAGAAGAGTCCTCGTCGCCAAGGGCAAGCATCGCCGAGCGGTGGTGGACCGGGAACGCTTCCTGGAGAAGGCGCGCGCACCCCCGGCTTTCCGGCCCTAGTCGACTCCGGCTTCCAACCAGGCCAGCAGCGTCCGCACGGCGAAACCGGTCCCACCCTTGGCCAGGTAGCCGTCCTCGGACTCCGCGAAAGCCGGCCCCGCGATGTCTACATGGGCCCAGGACCGTTCGCCCACGAACTCTTTGAGAAAAAGGGCCGCATTGATGGCGCCGCCGTGGCGGCCGGTGCCGATGTTCCTCAGGTCGGCGACAGCCGATTCCATCTCCTTGGCGTATTCGGTGACCAGCGGCAGGTGCCAGATTGGCTCGCCCGTCTTCTCGGCGGCGGCCAAGAGCGCGCGCACCAGGTTCTCGTCGCTGCCGAACAGCCCCGCCACCTTGGCGCCCAGCGCGACCACACAGGCTCCCGTGAGCGTGGCGATGTCCACGATGGCGTCAGGCGAAGACTCACCGGCGTAGGCAATCGCGTCGGCCAGGAGCAGCCGGCCCTCAGCATCAGTATTGAGGATCTCGACGGTCTTGCCTCCGCGAATCCTGGCGACGTCACCGATATGGGTTGCCGTGCCACTCGGCATGTTCTCCGCCGCGGGAATGAGCCCAACAACCTCGGTCTTGACGCCGAGCGCGCCCAGGGCCGACATCACGGCGATCACCGCCGCCCCACCCGACATGTCGTCTTTCATGGTGAGCATGAAGTCCGCAGGCTTGAGTGAGAGCCCGCCGGAGTCGAAGGTGACGCCCTTGCCCACCAGGACCACGCGGCCCTTGGCTCCCGCAGGGTTGTAGCGAAGCTCGATCAGCCGGGGAGGTTTCGCGCTGCCGACCCCCACGGCCAGGGTGCCGCCAAATCCCTCACGGGCGAGATCCTTCTCATCCCATATCTTCACCGTCAGTCCGGCCTTCTTGGCCTCGGTCTTAGCAATCGCGGCCAGGCCCGCCGGGTCGAGGTTGCCGGCCGGCTCGTTGACCAGGTCACGTGCCAGGAACGTCGCCTCGACGTAGATACGAGCCCGTTCCAGAGCCTTGCGAGCCGCCGCCGCGCGAACATCCCGCGCGAGTAGGGCCACCTCCGCCAGAACCGACGGCGTTGGCTCCGACTTGTACTGGTCAAACCGGTAGCTTCCCAGCAGCAGTCCTTCGGCCAGGGCCCCCACCGCCACCTCCGGCGCCAACTCAACGGCCCCGGCCAGAGTGGTCGCCGCCTTCTTGTAGCCGGCGACGCGGCGCACGAGCGCGGCACCGGCCCTGCGCAGCGTGTCGGCGTTGGCCTTCGACTTCTCTCCCAATCCCAGGAACATCAAGGTGCGCGCCCGGCAACCGCCGGCGGCCGGCACGGCGAGGGTCTCCCCAACCTCGGCCTTGAAGCGGCTCTCCGTGGCGAAGGTCTCCAGAGTCTTGCCCTGCGCCTTACCGATCCGGCCGAGTTCGACAGGGGCGTCCTTGCCTGCTCCCTTGAAAGCCGGGAGGACCAGAACGTCGCAAGGGAAAGCGGCCGGATCCTGCGTGGCCAGCGAGAGCTTGAGCATCGTGTCTCCTTCTCGGCCGCCCGTCTGGGCTGGGTCCTTGGGGGTCGCCAGCGATCCTGAGGAGTCCCCAGGGATTCTGAGCGAAAGCGAACCGACAAAGTCTAGCCCACACGCGGCCTCGCCCACATGCTGCGTGCCCGCCGGCGGGCGAGTGTGACCCAGCCGGGCTTCTCGCCATGGCGATCCCGCGGCATACTGCCGGAGTGAGAATTCGCTGGCTGGCCGTGCAAACCGAGGACCTCGACGCCACCTCCCGGTTCTTCGCCGAGGGCGTCGGGATGACTGAGGACGGCCGCCTGCCGAGTTGGATCCACCTCACCGGCGAGGACTTCGAGGTCGAGGCTTTCGCCAATCCGCGCACGCCGGAACGGCCGGGCAACCCACCTCGCGGCGCCATCGTGGCCGTCTTCGAATCCGACGACCTTGAAGCCGACCTGGCCCGCTTGGCTGCGGCCGGAGGCATAGTGGACCGCACTGTGACTGAGGATTGGGGCAGGTGTACTTTCGTGCACGTACCGGGCGGAGGGTTCATCCAGGTGGCTCAGCTCCTGCCCGGGGCCGATGACTTCCGGCGCGACTATGCTTCCGGCGAAGACGACCGGCCCTCGTAGAGCCGCTCGTAGGCCGGACCCAACTCGGCCAGGAACTCATCCACCTCGCCAATCCGGTAGCCGAACAGACCGCGGCGGAAGGCGGCATGACGCACCTCGCCGGGTGGCGGTATGCGTTGCGAAGCCACCACGGGCTCAGGCTTGTTGGCCAGGAACAGCAGCGTGACGCTCAGGACGACCACCGCGGTGGCCAGTCCCAGCACCCCGATCATGCCCACCCCAAAGCCCTCCCTCACTCGCCGTCTGCCCGCTTGTCCGCATCCGCTCCGGGGTCAACCCATTGTGCCACGAGCGCTGGGAGGCCAAGCCCTCTGACGATGTCCCGCTCTGTGGTAACCCGCCATCCGCCGAACGGCCGGCCGGCAACGCACCACACTAGCGGGCTCGCTTGATCCTCGGCCAGGGCTGCCCCTCCTGCCATTCGGCTTCAACCATCTTGGGCTCCGGCATCTCGCATCCCAGCAAGACCGGCGCCGCAACCTCGAGGAAGATGTCGAGGATTCTCCCGGTGAGTCCCCAGACCACGACCGAACCGAGATCGAACAGACAGGTCACGTACCCGCCGGGAGGACCCAACCTGGCACGGCGAAACGTGTTCGGGTCGACAAGCCGGCGCAGGGGAACCTCGATGATCTCGGCCACCTCTCCCGGATCCGCGTGCAGCTTGCCCAAGTCCGCGGCCGTGGCCACCACCGGCGTCACGACCATTCCCGAAACCAGAGTGGGCATGTCATCCAACATCCCGACCACCGCCACTCGCCCCGCGTCCAGTCCTATCTCCTCGTGGGCCTCGCGAAGTGCCGCCCCGGCCACACCATCGTCCCCCGCTTCGCAACCTCCCCCCGGAAAAGAGACCTCGCCGGGATGACGACCCAGGTGAGATCTCCGGCGCGTCAGCAGCACGGCGGGCTCGCCGGCGAGCGGATAGATGAGCACTAGAACGGCCGCGCGCCGGCCTGCCTCGGCTTCCAGTTCACACCGGGGTCTTGCCGTCAGGGCCCGCCGCAGTTCCTGCTCCATCCGCCCCACCTCGCCAAGTCCCACCTCGCCAAGGTTGTCCTCGGGACTTCCGGCCCATACTATCCCCGCATCTGCGAGCGCACCCGAAGGAGCGGACTCGACGATGTGGCCTCACGATCCGCAGCGCGCCTCGGACTCACAAGCGAAGCCGGCGCTGGACCCGGAGTTGGGCAGGGCCATCGATGCCGGCCTCGATGAGGAGGAGATCCTCGATGCCGCTCGCCGGCTGGTTCGCTGCCGCAGTGAGAACCCCCCGGGAGACGAGCGCGAGGCGGCCGGCATGGCCGCCTATCTTCTCTCCTCCCAGGGCCTGGAGTTCGAGGTGGTCGAAGCTGGTCCGAGACGGCCCAGCGTCCTGGCAACCTGGGACACCGCAACCGCCGGTCCGACCTTGCTCTGGAACGGGCACCTGGACGTCGTGCCTGCCGGCGAGGAGCGCCGGTGGACCCGACCTCCGTTTGCAGCCGTCGTCGAGGATGGACGGCTCTACGGGCGCGGAGCAGCCGACATGAAAGGCGCGATCGGCTCCCTGATCGGCGCCTTGGGCGCGCTTCGCCGGTCCGGGGCCCCACTTGCGGGCCGCCTGCTCGTCCAGGCGGTGGCCGACGAGGAAGTCCTCGGAGAGCTGGGCAGCGCATGGCTCTGCGCCCGGGGTCGCTGCATCGCCGACGCCGCGATAGTGGGCGAGCCGACCGAGATGAACGTGGGGGTTGCCGAACGGGGCGTGGCCTGGGTGCGCCTCACGACCCACGGCCGCTCGGCCCACGGGTCGGCACCCGAGCTGGGCGTGAACGCCATCTACCACATGGCCCGCTTCGTGCTGGCGGTGCGGGACCGCCGCTACGAGACGGCCCATCCTCTGCTCGGTCCGCCCACGGCCAACGTGAGCATCATCGGCGGAGGCCGCAAGATCAACATGGTCCCCGACCGCTGTGAGGCCGAGGTGGACCGTCGAACGATTCCCGGTGAGAGCATGGACAGCGTGCTGGAGGAGTTGCGAGAGATCGCCGAGCAACTGCATCGCGAAGATGCCACGTTCCGGGCCGAGGTTGACCCGGTGCGCCAAGCCGACCCCTGCGAGATCGATCCGTGCGAACCAATCGCGACGTTGGCGCTGGCCGCGACCAGAGAAGTGCTCGGCCGAGAGCCGTCTCTTGTCGGCATGCGAGGCGCCACCGACGCACGTCTGCTGGTGGGGGAAGCCGGGATTCCGACAGTGGTGTGGGGGCCGGGAAGTCTAGATCAGGCCCACGCGACGGACGAGCACGTGGCAGTCGCCGAGCTCGTCCAGGCGGCTCGCGCCTACGCGCGAGTCATTGCCGCATTCCTCGCTCCCCGCTGATGGGAGCCGACCGGTCTCGGTGAGATACCAGACCCCGCGGGCCGGCGAACAGCCCGCCGTCGTGCGCAGGATTCACCGGGGGAAAGGATCCGCGGCCGGGCCGGGCGCCGGGGTCAGGACGAGCGGCGAATGAGATATATCCCGCCCGCGCCGGCCAGGATTGCCAGCGAGCCCAAAGCCAAAACCGCGACGATCTTGACGGACGAGACCCCTGCGCCTTCGCCCGATCCCCCCGCGGAATCGGCGCCAACCGGGCCGGGGGAATCGGTGCCGGTAGCGGTGGGATTGAGCGAGGGGGTGGCAGTCCCCGCAGATGCGGGAAGCGAAGCCGAGGTGGGCTTCGGGGTACGCCGGGGCGAGGTCGAGGCCGATGTCGGTTGCGGCGCCGGGGTGGACCCGCCCGGCAACACGTGCACAGACCCGCACATCCCGCTGGCGCAGATGCCCGCCACCGCCTGGCTGTCGTTTTTCTGAGTCGAGCGGTAGCTGAAGACCCCTGCCGAGGCGAATGTGTGCGTGAAACTGTCTCCCGGCCGCAACACACCGGAGCGCCATGTCCCGTCCATTGCGACCACGTCGTGTGCCTTCCGGCCCTGGTTGGTCCACACGACGACGGCCTTGCCCTGGGCGTCCAACGTTACGGTCAAGATCTCGGGAGAAAACGCCCCGTCCTGGATCGAAACCTCGGAGCTACCCGCGCCCGCCAATGATGCCACCAGAATCACGGCCAGAACGGCCGGGGCAAGACCCGCGATCATCGCTCGTCGGTTCACTGCGCCTAGGCTACTTCACCATCGCACGGCACGCATCATGTCCGGTCCTGGCCGCCGATGATGCCCAGGACCTCATCCACCTTGCGAAGCAACGCCACCGGAGAGAAGGGTTTGACGAAGTAGCTGTCGGCCCCGGCGGCCAGCGCCGCCTCCCGCTCACCCGGATCGGACTTGGCGGTGAGCATCACGACCACGACCGCCGAGGTCTCGGGGTCAGACTTGACCAACCGGCAAACCTCGGTGCCCGAACGGCCGGGCATCATGATGTCCAGAAGCACCAACTGGGGAAGGTTCTCCCGGATCATCCGCAAGGCTTCCTCGCCGTCGTTGGCCTCGATGATCTCGTAGGTCTCGCTTTCGAGCGTCGCCCGAACCAGCTCTCGAACGGCAACGTCGTCGTCGACCACCAGAAGCCGGCGCTGACCGGACGTGACGAAATCTGCCACTGACGTTTCCCTCCTGGCCTTGCCATTCGACGCGGAGCGGCGAGTCGCCACACTAGTAGATCGATCTCACCATACCGCCATCGACCTGGATAGCTGTACCGGTCACGAATGACGCCGCCTCGGAGGCCAGGAAGCAGACCACCGCGGACAGCTCCTCCGGACGACCGAGCCGGCCCAATGGGATGTCGTCGACGAAGCTGTGCAGCGCTTGCTCGGCGCTCATGCCCTCGGCCTGTGCGCGAGAGGCGACGAGCGCCCTCATGCGATCGGTGAGAATTGGACCCGGGCACACGCTGTTCACCGTGATCCCGAAGGGAGCCACTTCATTGGCCAGGGTCTTGGCGAAACCCAGCACGCCGGCACGGGCGGTGTTGGACAGGATCAGACCGGCCAGCGGCTGGCGCGCGGCCACCGAGGTCACGTTGACGATGCGCCCCCACCCGGCCGCCTTCAGGTGAGGTAGGGCAGCCCGGCTGAGGTTGATGGTGGAGAGCAGGTTCAGTCGCAGCGCCGCTTCCCAGGCCTGCTCGTCATGACTCTCGGCCGTTCCCACGGGCGGACCGCCGGCGTTGTTGACCAGGATGTGCATTGCCCCGAAACGCTCGACGGTGTCCTGGACGAGGCGTTCGCAGTCCGAGGGGACCGTGACGTCTGCAATGCTCGCCAGCACGTCGGCACCCGCGGCTCGCAGGGTCTGCTCGGCCTCGAGCAGTGCTTGCGCCCCGCGAGCGCAGACGTGGATGCGCGCTCCTTCGGCGGCCAGTCCTTCCGCGATTGCCCGGCCCAATCCCCGGCTGGACCCGGCCACCAGCGCCACCTTGCCAGCGAGTCCCAAGTCCACCGCGACCTCCCCGTCCCCGCACCGGCTTCACGTCCGGCTTCACGTCCGGCGGCGCATCGTCCGCCACTCCCACCGGCGTCGGTAGGATACCGGGCCTCGCCCCTCTCTCGCATCCGTCAGGCTTCTTACACACTCCTTACACCTCGCCCACTCCCCTCGAACCGGCCCGTGCGTTACTAGCGGGGAAGGATCCGATGAGACGAGGAGGGGACTGGAGATGAGAGGCAAGACGGTCTTGAAGGGGACTTCAGCGCTCACCAGCGCTGCCGTCGGAACATGGGCGCGAGTATCCGATCCGCACCAGCGAATCGCCGTTGAACTCGAAGCTCGTTACCGAACCCCGCTCGACCGTCAGCCGCTTGCGCCACGGCGGAGACACCCAGCCCTCGAAGCCCAGGCGGCAAAGCCATATTGGGGATTCATGAGAGACCCCAACCACCTCATGACCGTCGTGCAGCCGTCGCTTGTCTTGCACGAAATCCATCATGCGGTCGCGCACTTCGGTGAACGGCTCGCCCCACGACGGCCGCCAGGGGTTGCGCAGCAGAGGCCACTTCCACGGCTTGACGAGCGTGCGCGTCACGACGGGCGCGGGCGTCCCCTCCAGCACGTTGCCGGACTCCACCAACCGCTCGTCCGGCTCGATTGCCCAACCGAAGGCGAGCCGAAGCGGATCGGCGGTCTCCCTTGCCCTCTGCAGGGGGCTCGAGTACATAGCGGCCACGTCGCGACCGGCGAAGAACTTGGGAAGCGCCTCGGCCTGACGCCGCCCCTCCCCGCTCAGCCCGAAGCCGGGCAGTCGCCCGTAGAGGATCCCCCTCGGGTTCTCGACCCATCCGTGGCGGACCAGATGCACAAGGGTTCGTGTCTCACTCACTCAACTGCCTCCACAGGGGCTCTCGTCCGGGCCGACGGGCCACCATGATAGCGGCATGTCTCGTGCGCCCGACGCCCCACTCCCCGCATCGGACATCGTGCCGGTCAGGGGCCGACAAGCTGGTCCCGATCATGATCGGGAAGGGGGGCGAGGACTCTCGCCTCCGAGTGGCTGCCCATGCTGGCCGTACATGGCGAGGGGGCGGGACCATCCGGTCCCGCCCCCCCCAATCCGTTCTGATCCGCCAGGGAAGCCTAGGCCTCGGACTTCACATAGCCGGCGACATACGGAGTGTCCTTGCCGGTGGGCCCGATCTTGGCGGCGCCTCCCGGCGAGCCGAGATCCTCGAAGAAGTCACGATTGGTCTTGGTGAACTCCTTCCACTGCGGCGGAACGTCGTCCTCGTAGAAACACGCCTCGACCGGGCACACCGGCTCGCAGGCGCCGCAATCAACGCACTCGTCCGGGTGGATGTAGAGCGTGCGGTCACCCTCGTAGATGCAATCCACAGGGCACTCCTCGACACAAGCCCGGTCCTTCACGTCAATGCACGGCTCTGCAATGACGTACGTCATGCTTCCCAACCCCTTTCCTAAGGGTCCGATTCAGGAATCCTGCTTGCGCCGGTCCGCTTTCCGCGTAACCTGGCGCCGCGAGTTCCATATGGCGCAACATACATAGCACAGGAGGACGGCGCGGGCCACCCGAAAGCAAGGAGGAAACGCGACCTTGCCCAAGATGTCTTTTGCATCCCGAGACGGACTGACCCTCGAAGGGCGCATCACCCTGCCGCCAGACAAGCACGGTGGCGGCGTGGTTCTGTGCCATCCACACCCGACCTTCGGCGGAACTATGGACGTCTGGCTACTCCCACAGATCCAGCGCGCCCTGGCCGCCGAGGGCTGGAGCGTGTTGAGGTTCAACTTCCGGGGCGTGGAGGGAAGCGAGGGCGAGCACTCGGGAGGCGGGCCCGAGGTCGCAGACCTGTTGGGGGCCCTGGATCACCTGGCTTCCGCCGAGGGCGTCACCGGGCCCTTCGCGGTGGTGGGTTGGTCCTTCGGCGCGGTGGTGGGGCTGTTCTCCTGCATGCAGGATCCGCGCCTGACCGGGTACGTCGCGATGGGCTTCCCGCTGATGGTGCCTCCCGGCATGATCCCGCCGCTGCCGGTCGACCTGGGAAGCTGGAGCGCCGCCAAGCTCTTCGTGGTCGGCGAGTACGACGCCTGGTGCCCGACGGACTCTCTGGAGGACTGGCTGGCCGGCGTCGGAGATCCCAAGGAAGTGGCCGTGGTCAAGGGCACCGACCACTTCTTCTTCGACCAGGACCGCGAGGTGGCCGCCCTGGTGACGAGCTTCCTCGCACGCACGACGGTCTAGCTCGGGCAACCGCCGACGTAGCGTCTAAACTGTCACGCACACAGGACGGCCGGCGCACGATCCAAGTGAAGAACGGGGGGTTCGCGTGGCACTCGATTCGATCCGGGTCTTGGACTTGAGCCAATTCCTTTCGGGCCCGCGCGCGGCCCAACTTCTGGCCGATTTCGGCGCGGAGGTCATCAAGATCGAACGGCCGGGCGGCGAGTCGCTTCGGCTGATCTGGAAGGCAGTTCCCGTGGCGGAGCGATCTTTCGCCATCCTGCACCGCAACAAGAAGGGCATGACGCTCAACCTGCGTCACCCGCGCGGCGCCGAACTGTTCACCCGCTTGGTGAAGAGCGCGGACGTGGTGGTGGAGAACCTGGTGCCCGGCACCATGGAGCGCATGGGTCTGGGCTACGAGCGGCTCGCTGAGATCAACCCGCGCCTCATCTACCTGGGCATCTCGGGATTCGGACGCACCGGCCCCAGAGCCGACCAGCCGGCCTACGACCTGATCGCCCAGGCGTCAGGCGGCATCATCGCCTTGCAGGAGAACCCCCAGAGGCTGCCACCTGTGTACTGGGCCGACCTCGTCACCGGGGCCTTCGGGGCACTCGCCGTCATGGAGGCCCTGTTGGAGAGGGAACGCACGGGGCAAGGCAAGCTCATCGACCTGTCCATGCAGGACGTGATGTACCTGCACAACTACCGCGCCCACTTCGTGCGCGCCCTGGGTGAGCAACGCGCCGAAGCCCAGTCCGCCCTGGGCATGGACTTCATGGCCACCGCCGGGCGCGAGGTTCCCTTCTGGAACATCTACCGCACTCAGGACGGCTTGCTCGCCCTCGTTGCGGTGACCGACGCGGAGTGGGCTCGCCTCGTCGAGGCAACCGGCGTGGAGGAGTTGAGTGGCAAGGACTTCTCCAACTTCCCGCTGCGCGTGCTCAACCGGGAACGCGGAATCGAGTTGTTGACCGGATGGTTCGCGAGCAAGAGCACCGAAGAGGCTGAGCGGATGCTTCGCGCCGCGCGCGTGCCCTGCTCGGCGATCTCGGATCCTGACGCCGTCAACGAAGAAGAGCAGCTCGCGGCGCGCGACATGCTCGCCCAGGTCGACCACCCGCGCCTCGGCCCCATCGACATACCAGGTAGTCCGCTACATAACCCCGAGTTCAAGGCACACCCGGACGTGGGCGAGCACAACGAGGAGATCCTGGGCGCCTTGGGTGTCTCCGCCGAGGAGATTGAGGAGCTGCGGGGCCTAGGAGTCGTGTGACCTCGAGGCTCGCGCGCTACCGGGGCCGGCCCCGGAACGAGCCCTCGCCGCCCGCTTCGCCCGCGCGGGCTTCTTGACCGCACGCTTGGTGTTGGGCTCGACCGCCGTCTTCGGCGTCACCGCGCGATCCGCGCGGCAGGGGGCGCAGATACCCTCGAGCTCCACGTGATGAGCCAGCAGTTCGAATCCCCGGGCAACGGCGAGATCGCGGGCCCAGGACTCCACTCTGCACTCGACCAGTTCCTCGACCCGGCCGCACATACGGCAGATCAAATGATGGTGATGATGGGCGCCGCACATCCGGTAGGCCGTCTCGCCACCGGCCGTGCGAACGACATCGGCCAGCGACTGCAACGCGCGATAGACGGTGGTGAGCCCAACCGCCGTCCCCCCCGAACGCAGCATTCCGTGAAGCTCTTGCGCGGTAAGGAAACCGGGCGAGGCCTCCAGGGCCCCCGCGATCGCCTCCCGCTGGCGGGTGGTTCGTCGACGGAGGCCATGGGGCGAAGGAGGAGACACCGGCCATTGACGTGCAATGCCGCCGGGCGCCGGGCTGGCCTCCCGTTGGCGAGGGACTCCCGCTGCCGAACCTACCGGGACACCTCCCGGCGGCTTCACCGCCGGGGTCCGCCTCCCCGACCGGGCAGAGCCGGAAGCCGGGCTCACCGGAACACCTCCCGGCGGCGCCGGAGGCGGTCACGCAAGCCGACCAGGCCGTAGGCAGCGATCGCCACCAGCACGATGGTCCCGCCCGGGGCAAAATCGAGATAGAAGGCGAGAAACAGCCCCATGATCCCGGAGGTCACGCCCACCGCCATCGAGGCGAATATGGTTCCCTTGAAGCTGGAGGCGAGAAGTCGTCCCGAGGCCACCGGCACGACCATCAGCGCCGCCACCATCAGCAATCCGACCACCCGCATGCCCACCGCCACCGTGACCGCGACCAGCACGGCGAGCAGGCCGTTGACCAGGCCGACCGGGACACCGGACACCCGGGCGGCCTCCTCGTCGAATGATGTCGCGAACAACTCCTTGGCCAGCAGGTAGACCGTGCCGACAATCACTAAACCCAACACCCCCACCACGACCAGGTCGGCGTGGCTGGTGGTGAGCACACTTCCGAACAGATAGCCAAGAAGGTTGGCGTTGAAGTTGCCTCCCGCGCTGGCCAGCACCACACCGGCGGATATGCCTCCGTAGAAGAACAGCGATAAGGCCAGGTCTCCACCGGCCCGGCGGGAGGCGCGAAGCCTCTCGATGCCCAGCGCGCCGACGACCGCAAAGGCAAGCGCCACACCCACCGGACTGATGCCGGCGAGCAATCCGGCCGCCACTCCCGCGAAGGCGACGTGACCGAGGCCGTCACCGATGAGCGCCAGGCGCTTCTGCACGAGATAGATTCCGATCAGCGGCGCCACAGCTCCGACGACGATCACGGCCAGCAATGCGTGCCGCATGAAGCCGTAGGAAAGCACGTTCATGGCCGACCGCCCTCCCGCTCGCCGGCCGCACTCGGTCCGCGGTCTTGGCCTGCCCGCTCTCCCGGCTCGTGCCCACCGTGCTCGTGCCCATGCATCTCTGGAAGCAGATAGGCCGGCAAGCCGGTTCCACCCACCGGAGGGCCGTCGTAGATGATGCTTCCCGAAAGCGCCACGACCCGCGTGACCAACGGAGCTGCGGGTCCGAGGTCATGAGCGACAAGCAACACGGCAGCGCCGCACTCGACGTTCAACATCCGAAGCAGCTCCACGAACCGCTCTTGACCGATCTGGTCGATTCCGGCGGTCGGCTCATCCAGCATCACTAGATCGGGGCCTCCGGTGAGCGCTCTTGCGATCAACACCCGCTGCTGCTGCCCCCCCGATAGCTCGCTAACCGGCCGGTCGGCTGTCTCCTCCAAACCCACTTGCGCCAAGCACTTCGCCACGGCCGAGCGGTCCTCCGCCTTGGCGCGGCGGAGCAGACCGATCCGCGCGGCGCGTCCCGAGGCCACCACCTCGCGCACGGTGGCCGGAACCCCACGCGCCACCGCCATGCGTTGCGGGACGTACCCGATGCGAGCCCAGTGGTGGAACCGGTCCACGGGATCGCCGAAGAGTCGAACGGTTCCAGAGCGGGCGCGGAGGAGACCCAGCGCCACCTTCAGAAGTGTGGTCTTGCCCGAGCCGTTCGTCCCGACCAGAGCCACGAACTCGCCGGGGGCGACCGCAAGGTCGACACCCTGGAGCACCGCCGCTCCCTCATAGGCGTAGTGCACGCCGGAAAGCTCCAGCAGCGGCCCACCCGTCGCCGTCAGCATCCCTGTCCCTCTCTCAACGCTTCCAGGTCTTCCCGCATCAACTCCATGTAGTCCTTGCCCTGTCGGGCTTCCGCGGCGGTGCGCGACTCGATCGGGTTGAGGGCGGCGGCCCGGGCCCCCGTCTCTCGCGCAAGGGCCTCGGCCACCTTGGGGCTGACGAGCGACTCGAAGTAGACCGTCGTGACCTTCTCCCGCCGCACGGTCCGAGCCACATCGGCCAGGTGTCTCGGGTTGGGTTCGGACTCCGGCGAGATCCCCGAGATGGCGACCTGGCGAAAACCGTATCGAGCGGCCAGATACGCGAAGGCTCCGTGCGCGGTGACCAGCGTCCGCACGCGACACCCCGAGAGCCCCGAACGGAACTCGGCGTCCAACCCGGCCAACTCCCTCGCGTATGAGGCGGCTCGGTTCACGTAGTAGTCCCTCCCCGGTGGATCTGCCTCGGCGAGCGAGCGACCTACACGCTCGACGATCTGCGCGTATCTCAGCGGGTCGAGCCACACGTGCGGGTCACGGGCTGTTCGTTTCTCGCCGGGGAGTGTCGACACCGTGCGAACCACATCCAGCACCCCGGACCTCTTGCCGCGGTTGGCCAGGGCGCGATCCAGGGCGGGCTGGAATCCCCCGCCCACGTAGACGACGACGCGCGCGTCCTCCAACCGGCGCAGGTCGCGCGCGGTCAACTCCACGTCGTGCGGTTCAGCCCCGGAAGGGGTGAGGTCGACCACCTCGACTCGTCGACCCCCGACCACTTGCGCGGCCTCGGCCAGAGGGTAGAACGCGGCCGTCACCAGGATTCGTCCGGCGGCAACCCTCGGAGGCACGCACGCGGGCGCCAGTACGGCCATCGAACCCACAGCGAGAAGGAGAGCCCAAACGCGCCGAAAGCCGGACACCCGCTCCTCCTCCCCGCCGGATCCACCGCAAGCGCGCCGCACGCGAACACTACCCACCGAACCCTAAGTGCTAACGATAACCGTTGTCAATAAGCCGGTTGGTCCAACAAGAGCGGTCCCTGTCACTCCGAGGAGGTGCCCACCCGCGCGAAGCCCGACGGTGGCGCTCGGCGTGCCGGCAGCCGAGAATAGTCGGGACAATCGCCCGACACGGTGCCGGCGGGGGGTTACAGCGCCCGCCGGCCAATCCAGGAGTAGCCGGTGACCCATCTGCTCGCCTCGATCAGCTACCCGACACTGGTGCGCATCCATCTCGGCCCCCTGGCCATCTCGCCTCACGGCATTGGGATCGCGGTTGGGTTCCTGCTCGGGGCTCGCGCGATGCTTTGGGAAAGCCGCAAACGCGGGATCTCCGACGACGACGTCTACCGGATGCTCACCCGCGCGGCGATGGGCGCGATCGTGGGCGCCCGGCTCGTATACGTGGTCAACCACTGGTCGGAGTTCTACTCCGGCACCCCACTGTATGCCCTCAAGGTTTGGGAGGGCGGGCTCAGCCTTCTGGGCGGGATCCTGGGCGCGATCACCTTCGCCCTGCCCTACATGCTCGGTCATCGCTTGTCCTTCAAGCGCGTCATGGACTCCGCGGCCATCGGGTTGCCGATCGGCATCGCGATCGGGCGAATCGGCGACCTCGTCATCGGCGATCACCTCGGCAAGCAGACCACCTTCCTCCTCGGCTACTACTGCCGGGGCAACGAGGGAAGCCCCTGCGTGCCCGGAACGCTGGTGCATCAGGCAGCGCTCTACGACCTGTTCGCGGTGATCCCCCTGCTCCTGTTCATCAACTACCTGCGCCGCCGTCCGCGTCCGGACGGCACGATGATCGTCGCCTTCACGGCCTGGTACACCGTCGAGCGGTTGATCGTGGACTTCGCCCGGGTGGACAAGACCTACTTCGGGCTGGACGGGAGCCAGTGGACCTCTCTGGCTTTCCTGGCGCTCTGTCTGTATTGGCTGGCAGTAAGAAGGAAGCACTCGCCGGTGAGCTGGCCGGTAGCGCCCGCGGCGCAGGTGCCAGCGGCGCAGGAGAACCCGGTGCTTGCCGGGCAACAACTGGACGTGGAAGGCAACGAAGTGCCCGCGCGGGACACCGAGCCGGCGAGGCCGGGAGGTGAATCCACGGCAGGAGAGGGCAAGGAGGGGTAGCCAGATGCTCGTCGTGGCCGACACCCTGACCAACTCCCGCAAGGAGATCGCCCCGCTCGATCCCGGCAAGATCGGGATGTACTCCTGCGGCCCGACCGTCTACCGCTACGCCCACATCGGAAACCTGCGCACCTTCCTCGCCGCCGACGTGCTTCGGCGCGCGCTGGAATACCGGGGACTCGAAGTCACACAGGTACAGAACATCACCGACATCGGCCACCTCACCGACGAGATGTTCGACCGCGGTGAAGACAAGATGCTCATGGCCGCCAGGCTGGAACAGAAGAGCCCTGCGGAGATCGCGGCCTACTACACGGAGGCCTACCTCGCCGACGCGGCCAAGGTCGGCATCCTCCCCGCGGCCCGCTACCCGCGCGCAAGCCGGCACGTGCCCCAGATGATCGAGCTGGTCGCCAAACTGCTCGAGTCCGGCCACGCCTACGAGCGAGAGGGTACCGTCTACTACGATGTGACCTCTTTCCCCGGCTACGGCAAGCTCTCGGGCAACAGCCTCGAAAGCCTGAGGCCGGGGCATCGTCACGAAGGAGTCGACTACGCCAAACGACACCACTTCGACTTCGTGCTCTGGAAAGCCGCCGGACCGCGCCGGCTGGTCAAGTGGGATTCGCCCTGGGGTAACGGATACCCGGGGTGGCACATCGAGTGCTCGGCGATGAGCCTTCACTACCTGGGAGAGCGCTTCGACGTGCACACCGGGGGGGTGGACTTGACCTTCCCGCACCACGAATGCGAGATCGCCCAGTCGGAGACGGTCACCGGTCATCAGGTGGTCTCGACCTGGGTGCATGCCGAACATCTGCTGGCCGAGGGACGCAAGATGTCCAAGTCGGCGGGCAACTTCTACGGGCTGCGCGAGCTCGAGGAGCGGGGCCACTCTCCGCTCGCTTTCCGTTTTCTGAGTCTGCAATCCCGCTATCGCACCCAGCTCAACTTCACCTGGGATGCCTTGGCGGCGTCCGAGACGGCTTTGCACCGCTTGCGCTCCAAAGTGGCCGAGTGGTCGTGCCTGCCCGGGCCATCCACCGGCCCCAGCGGCCGGGACGAGGCGGATTACGAAGCTCGTTTCCTGGCGGCCGTCGAGGACGACCTCAACCTGCCCGCGGCGCTGTCGCTGATCTCTCGGCTGGACGCTGACCCCGATCTCCAGCCCGCCGCCAAGGCCAGGCTTGTCGCGGGGTGGGACCGGATTCTGGGGCTGGATCTCACTCCAGTCTCGGTCAGCCTTCCCGAGGGGGCTCAGAACTTGATTCACAGGCGGGAAGAAGCCAGGCGCGCGCGCGACTTCGCGGCTGCCGATGCGCTGCGCGCGCAACTGGCCGACCTGGGGGTGGAGGTCACCGACACTCCCAGCGGCACAACCTGGCACCTTGCTCACCCGCCGGCCGCCGGCCGTCCATAGGGCACCCTGGCAACCAGGAGATCGAGCCCGTGACACGCGGGCCCATGGGATGGGGCCCGCGCTCTCATCGCACCTGTAGCCTTGAGCGCGCGTGTTCCCTACAGTGGGGCGCGGGCAGGCCGTGTCGTGAGCCGTCTCTGGAGGTGCCACGAAGTGCCAGGATCGAGATCCCTCGCAGGATTGCTCCTGGCGCCCCTGCTCGCCGCCGGGCTGGTTCCCGCCTCCACCCCTTCCGCTTCCGCCGCGGGGACCGACCTGCAGCGCGTGCGCCTCATCGCCGGTTCTCCTCTCACCACCTTCCGGGTCGAGATCCGTCCCGCGGCCCGACCCGGGCTGTGCGCCGCGCGCCGACCGAAGCCAGCTCACGCCCGCTACCGGGGGAACCTGGAAGTCGGCCGGCAGCCCGACGGACGGCTGTTCCTGATCGACGAGATCCCTTTCGAGGACTACCTCAAGGGCATCGCTGAAGTGCCGGTAACCTGGCCGGAGGAGGCGCTGAAAGCTCAAGTGGTGGCGGCTCGTACTTACGCGCTCTCACGAATGGGTCCTCGCCGCGGGGAAGCCGCCGAGCTCGACTATGACCTCTGCGCGACCGACGCCTGCCAGGTCTACCGAGGTATGGGCGTGGAAGCAGGACCGTGGGGCGAGCGATGGGTCACCGCCGTGGAAGCGACCCGAGGCCAGGCCCTGCTCTACAAGGGAAGTGCCGCTTCGACCCTGTACTTCTCGACGTCCCCGGGGCGCACCTTTGGCAACGACGAGGTCTTCGGCTCCGCGCCCCTGCCATATCTGCGAAGCGTGACCGAGAACGACGACACCGCATCGCCGACCTCCCGCTGGAGCGTGTCGCTTCCACTGAGCGACCTTGCTGAAATGCTTCGCCTGGCCGGCACCTGGAAGGACGGCGCGATTCGCAAGATCGCCCTGGAAGGGAGCAAGGTCATCATCTCGGGAGATGCCTCCGAGATCCGACTGGAAGCCGACCGGTTCCGCACTCAGGTGAGCGCGCAGGCGCCGTGCGTGTCCTCGAATCGCTACCCCCCGCTCGCCCCGTCGGGCAAACGCCTTCCCCAGACTCTGCCCTCACGTTGGTTTTCCGTGGAGATGGAGGGTTCCGCGGCCAGGTTCACCGGGCGCGGTTGGGGCCACGGGGTGGGCCTGGTGCAGTGGGGAGCCTACGGCAAAGCCAAGCGGGGCCTGGACTACTCGGCCATCCTCGCCGCCTACTACGGGAATCTGCTTCCCGAGGCGCACCCCGATCCCGGTCTACTGCGCATCGGCTTGGCCACCGACATCGAGGAGCTGACCGTCTCGGCCGATGGTGCCGCCAGCCTTCAGGGCGTGCCGGCCGGAGCGAGTCCCGGTCCGGGGCCCTGGCGGTTCCGTGGCGGGCAGGCGCTTTCAGTGGTGGCAGGGTCCCTGCCGGCTGCCCAACTCGCCATCGGCGCGATCCAGATGCCCTCCAGCGTCGGCGAGGACGGCACGCTGGAGATGGCCTTCTCGCTGCCCAAAGCCGCCAAGGTCCGCATCCGTGCCACGCAGGACCAGAAAGAGGTGGGCGCCACCTCCTGGGAACCGCACGAGGAAGGACAGACCAGCCTGTTCTGGACCCCAGATCTGCGGCCCGGGGACTACGCCGTGGAAGTCCAGGCCGACGACGGGATAGACAAGGTCCACTCCAACCCCGAGAAGCTGACAGTCGAACCGGCCGCGCCGGTCGCGGCCGATGCATCGCGAGGGCGAGAGAGCCCGGCACAAGCGCGATCAGCAAACGGCCCGGGCCGCTTCTGGCCGCTGATTGCCGCTCTGGCGGCGATCGTCGTGGCGCTGGCTACGGCCGGCGTGCTTGCGATTCGCCGCCGCCCGAGGAGCGCACGGCAATCCCCTCGTGGTCCAGCAGGAACCGCTTGATCGCCAGACCTCCGGTGAATCCCCCGATGCTGCCGTCGCCCGCCAGCACCCGGTGACAGGGGACCACGATCCCAACGGGGTTGCGCCCCAAGGCGCCGCCCACTGCCCGCGCCGCGCGCGGTGAGCCGACGGCGCGGGCGAGTTCCCCGTAGGTCGTGATCTTGCCGAACTCCACGCTCGCGCACTCCCGGAGCACGGCGCGCTGGAAAGGGGTCACCGCCCGGAGATCGAGGTCGAGAGCGAATCGACGGCGCCGACCGGCGAAGTATTCCTCGATCTGCCGGCAGGCCCGACCGGTCTTGCCCGGGTCTTCGACGACGCCCTCGTAGAGACGGCCAAGCCGCTCCATCTCCTCCGGCGCGATCTCGTCACCGAAGCTCACCAGGGCAAGGCCCCGCGGACTCATGCCCACCAGAACGTTCCCGATGGGGGATTCCACGCTCCCGATCGCCAGAGACATCTCGACTCCTACAAACACTCGGTTTCGGCAGGAAGACCGCAGTAGCCGCCGTCGTAGTACAGCAGCGGGCGTCCGTCCCCGGACCATACCGAGACGACTTCACCCACGACGATGGTGTGATCCCCCGCCTCTTGCATGCCGTGCACCCGGCACTCGATCGATGCGATCGCGCCCTCCACAATCGGCGCGCCGGTTGGGCCCCGGCGGTAGGCAACTCCATCGAACTGCGCCCAGCCACGCGGGCGATCCGGATCCGAGAAGTGGCGAGAGATCGCCTCCTGGTCCTCCCGCAGGAAGCTCAGCGCGAACAGCCCGGAGTCCTTCAGGACACGGCAGAGGTAACCCGCGGTCTTGATGCAAACAGAGATGAGCGTCGAGTCGGAGGAGACCGAGGCGTAGGTGTGGGCGGTCATCCCGTGACCCTGCCCACCGTGCACCGTCGTGACCACCGCGATGCCCGTGGCGAATCTCCCGGAGACCTTGCGGAACTCCTCCGGCGTGATCGAGACCTGGCGATCGGACCCCATGCCTCCTCCTTCCCCCACACCCGCCCGGATGCCATCACAGCATACCCGCCATGCCGAGAAGAGCCCGGCGGCGGCAGACGCCGACCAGTCCGCACGCAGCCCGCCGATCCTCACCCATGCCCACGGATGCGGATGGGAGGGCCGGCTGCTAGTGTGGTGCGGCCGAATTCGCCGTACACACCGAGGGCGCGGGTGCGCCCGAAGCGCAAGGCGCGAGGAGGGCGCATACCTGTAGGTATGCAACCGACGAGCAACGCCGCGATTCGAGATGCGGACGCGACCGAATGTAGGCGAACTTCGGGCGCACTACACAAGTCTGCCGTTGGCCGCGATCCAGAACTTTGAATCAAGCCGCCGAGGAAGGGAGACGGCGATGGCCAAGATCCAGCATTCGCAAGCGATCCAGGGTGTCTACCTCGTCCATCTCGAGGCGAAAGCGGACGATCGGGGACGGTTTCTGGAGACCTACCGGGCCGAATGGATTCTCGGCTCTCCCCCAATGGTGCAGGCCAACCGTTCCGACTCCTTGCGCGGAGTGCTGAGGGGTCTTCACTTCCACCGCAAGCAGGCGGACTACTGGTACGTGCCGAGCGGGCGCGCCCTGGTCGCTCTCTACGACGTGCGTCGCTCCTCTTCGACCTCGGGCTCGCGGCTGGGAATCGAGATCGGCGACGGCGACGAGGTGGCGATCTACATCCCTCCCGGTGTGGCTCATGGATTCCTCGCACTTACCGACGTGACCATGACCTACCTCGTGGACTCCTACTTCGATGGATCCGACGAATTCGGAGTTCGCTACAACGACCCCGACATCGCTTTCCCGTGGCCGATCAAGGGCGAGCCCATCCTCTCCGAGCGCGATGGCGCGGCCGGGCTGCTGCGGGACCTGCCGGACGAAGCCCGTCCCTAGCATGGTCCTGGCGCACTCGCCGCACGTGCGCGAGACTGGGGCGGGGCCGATCACGACGCGGGAGAGACGATGGGCCGAAGCGCCATGTTGGCGCAGCCGATGCCGCGCCAACCGGAACCGCTGACCATCAGGTGCACGGCGTGCGAGCATTGGTGCGTGCTGAGACCCGGCGAGACCGGCAAGTGCGGCGTGCGACGCAATGCCTCAGGCGAACTCGACCTGCTGGTGTACGGACGAGCCGCAGCCGCGCATGTCGATCCCGTCGAGAAGAAGCCCCTGTATCACTTCCTTCCCGGCCGGGAGATCCTCTCGATCGGCACCTACGGGTGCGGCTTCCGCTGTGCCTTCTGCCAGAACTGGTCGCTCTCTCAGACACGATTCGAGGGCGGCGAAGTTGACCCCGACTCCCTGGGCGAGAAGTTGCCTCCCGACCGAATCGTGGAGGCATGTCTGGACTCCGAGATCCCGATGATCGCCTTCACCTACAACGAGCCCGCGGTGTTCTTTGAGTACGCATTCGACACCTGCAGGCTGGCCCGGCAAGCCGGCCTTCGAACGGTCTTCGTCTCCAGTGGATTTGAGACTCGGCAAGCCCTGGAGACAATCGTTCCCCACCTCGACGCCATCAACGTCGACCTCAAGTCCTTCCGCGACGGCTTCTACCGCAAGTGGTGCGGAGCTCGTCTGGCGCCCGTGCTTCGCACCATCGAGCACTTGGTCCGCGAGAGCCCCGTGTGGACCGAGGTGACCACGCTGGTCATCCCGGGACTGAACGACGATCCCAAGGAACTTGCCGAGGCTGCCGCTTTTCTCTTCGAACTCTCCCCCGACCTGCCCTGGCACCTTTCTGCGTTTCACCCCGACTACCGGATGCGCGACGTGCCGCCGACCCCGGCCACCACACTGGTGCGAGCGTGGGAAACCGGCAAGGCGGCCGGGCTGCGCTATGTCTACCTCGGCAACCTGCGCGACCCCGAGCGCGAAAGCACGTTCTGTCCTTCGTGCGGGCAGTTGACCATCGCGAGGAACGGCTACTGGACACAGCCGACCTGGAAGCTGCCGGGTGTATGCCCGGACTGCGGGAAAGAACTGGCGGGGGTGTGGCAGTGATGGTGCGCGTTCGGCCTCCGGCCGTGGCGGGAGCCTTCTACCCGGGCGAGGAAACCGCTCTGCGCCGCGTGGTTCGCAGGCTGTTCGCCGAGGCCGAGGCCGAGGCTGATGGCCGGCCGGCGCCGGCCGTTGTCGGACCCCATGCGGGCTACCAGTACTCAGGAGTCGTGGCGGCCAGGGCCCATGCGCGGCTGGCCCACGCTCGCCGCGTGATCCTGCTCGGCCCTTCCCACTACGAGCCGGTCACCCGGCCCGCTCTCGCCCCCTTCGAGGCCTTCGCCACGCCTTTGGGCGAGGTGAAGGTGGACCTGGAAGCCGTGGAGCGCCTGGCCCACGAACCGCACTTCACCGTCAGCGCCGAGGCGCACCTTCCCGAGCACAGTCTCGAGGTGCACCTCCCGTTCCTTCAAGAACGCCTGCCGGAAGCGCAGATCGTGCCCTGCCTGATGGGAATTGGTGACCCGGCGCCGGTAGTCCCAGCCCTGGCCGGTCTGATAAGCGAAGGTGACACCGCACTGCTGGTCAGCACCGACCTCAGCCACTACCACCCCGATGCCGCCGCCCGCGCCATGGACAGCGCGCTGCTGGACTCACTGCTGGCCGGCGATCTGGACGCCGTGCGTGCCGGTGAGGCGTGCGGCCGAGGGGCCCTGCTTGCCCTGGCCGGCGTGGCCATGCTGTTGGGCTGGAAGGGGAAACTCATCGCCTACGCCACCTCCTCCCAGGCCGGTGGCTCGACGTCCAGTGTCGTGGGCTATGCGGCACTGGCGTACGCGACTTCCGGGGACGCCGGGTTCGGAACCCGGCCCAGAGGCAAGGCCGAGAAGCGCGAACGCGACTCGCGCCCGCGTTCCCAGCCAACCGGTGCCGCAAGGCGAGAGGGGCCCGCACTCGTTTCCCGCCCCGGACATCCGTCCCGCGAGCGCCGCAAACCTCAGTAGTCTCGCCTGCGCCTGCGCCGGCACCTTGACGACCCGGCGCGCCGCTTAGCGGCGGACCCCTTCCTCGCCGCGCCTGCGCATTTGTTGAAAGGTTTGACATCCACGACGCTGTGTGGTCGTTGCCAGACCGGGCTTCGGGTGTACGATTTGCGGGCTGTTGGGGGGTCCGACCGTCGTCCTCGGGAGCACTGCTTCCGAGAGCGGGGAGACGATACGGACGTCGGAACGCCGGATGGGAGGCGATAGGCAGTGCTGACACTCAGCATCATCAAGGCCGACACCGGAGGATTCGTGGGCCACTCCACGGTTCATCCGGAGGCGGTCGAGGCGGCGCGGAAAGCGATCGAGACCGCCAAGGGCGACCTACTGATCGACGGTCACGTGTCGTGGTGCGGGGACGACATCTCGCTGATCATGACTCACGAGCACGGCATCGACGCCGAGCGCGTGCACGCCTTCGCCTGGGACACATTCCTCAAGACCACGGAGATCGCCAAGAGGCTTGGGCTCTACGGCGCCGGGCAGGACCTGCTCTCCGACGCCTTCTCCGGCAACCTGCGCGGCATGGGGCCGGGCTACGCGGAGATGGAGTTCGAGGAGCGGCCTTCGGAGCCGGTGATCTGCTTCCTGGCCGACAAGACCGAACCCGGCGCCTGGAACATGCCGCTGTACAAGATGTTCGCCGACCCCTTCACCACGGCCGGGCTCATCATCGACCCCAAGATGCACGACGGCTTCATCTTCGAGGTCTGTGATCTCTTTGAGGACAAGCGCATTCTGTTCTCCTGCCCGGCCGAGATCTACGACATGCTGCTGTTCATCGGCTCTCCGGCCCGCTACGTGATCAAGCGCGTGTTCACCAAGACCACCGGCGAGGTCGCCGCGGCCACGAGCACCCAGAGACTGTCGCTGATCGCCGGGCGCTATGTGGGCAAGGACGACCCCGTGATGATGGTGCGCTCCCAGTCGGGGCTTCCGGCCGTGGGCGAAATCCTGGAGCCGTTCGCCTTTCCGCACACCGTCGCCGGCGCGATGCGCGGCTCGCACCACGCGCCGATTCTGCCGGTGCCTCTAGCTCATGCGCACCCGGCCCGCTTCGACGGGCCTCCGCGCATAGTCGCCCTCGGCTTCCAGATCAAGAACGGCAAGCTGATCGGGCCTCTCGACATGTTCGACGACCCGTCCTTCGACAAGGCCCGCCAGACCGCGGGCGAGGTCATGGACTACCTGCGCCGCCACGGCCCCTTCGAGCCGCACCGGTTGCCGTTGGATGAGATGGAGTACACGACCATGCCGGTGGTCGCGGAGAAGTTGGCCAAGCGCTGGGAGCACAACGACGACTCTCTTCCCGTCATAGCCTCGTAACCGAAGCGACGGCGAGCACCCGGGCCAGCGGCGAGTAGCTCGGGCACAGATCACAGGCCCGCGAACAGATCGGTCTCGAAGCACTCGTCGTCGGCCGGGCCCTTGGGGCCGCGGACCAGCCGGAAGTACTCGTGACTGAAAGCGTGGCGGGCCGGACCCTCGATGCGCCGCAACAGGCGGGAGTCCAGAGCGATCTGAGTACGGTGGCACGAGAGAGCGGTGCGCTTCGCGTCCATGTACTCGCCGATATCCACTCGGGTGGTCACCAACTCGTCGGGAGTCCCGAATGGCGGGGGACGCTCCTCGGTCCAGTCGCCGAAAGGCGGGTCCTGTCCCGCTTCTCGAAACAGCCTCGCGGCCTCGAGGATCTGCCTGATGGGAAAGGCCGTGTAGTAGAGCTTGGCCGGTGACCAGGCCGGCCCTGCCTCCGGGTGGCTCAGAGGGTCCCCGGCATGGCCGAAAGCCAGCACGGTGGCCCGGTGCACCGCCACATGGTCGGGATGGCCGTAGCCGCCGTTCTCGTCGTAGGTGACGACCACGTCGGGGCGGACCTCGCGAATGGTGGCGACCAGCCGGGCCGCCACCTCCGCCGGATCGGCCTGATGCAGGCATTCCGGGTGGGAGTTCTCCGGAGTTCCGGCCATGCCCGAATCCCGGTACCCAAGGATGCGCAGATCGGAGACCCCGAGGATGCCCGCAGCGCAGCGCAGTTCCTGTTCGCGATACTCCCCCAAGTTGCCGCCATGGTGGGCCAGTTCCGGGTCGACGATCTCGCCGACCTCCCCCCGGGTCGCAGTGACGAGAACCGTGCGCACGCCAAGACGGGCGTAGCGGGCCAACACCCCGCCGGTCGAGATCCCCTCGTCGTCGGGATGAGCGTGCACGGCCATCAGCACGCGAGGCCTGGCTCGCTCTTTCTGGATCACACCCTCTTCCTCCGTGATCGTCACGGGCAGAGTCGGGTCATCGGCCCGATACAGGTTACCCTGCCCACCCTGATCATCAACGTACGAAGCGGCCTTGATAGTCCACCTACCACCCACGCCCTCTCGTCCCCGTGAACTACAATGCCCGCGACAGTGAGCGGCCGGCTTGGAGGCGGGAGTGAAGGACGTCGGGATCATCGGGTTGCCGTACTGCGGCAAGACCACCCTGTTCAAGGCACTGACGCGCGCCGCGGTGGACGCGCACGGCCCGGCCACCAAACCTCACCAGGCCGTGGTCTCGGTGCCCGACCCGCGCCTTGGCGTGCTCTCCGAAATGCACCACTCCCGCAAGGTCGTTCCCGCCACGCTGCGATTCATCGACGTGGCCGGCTTTGCCAAGGGATCCGCGGCCGGCGACGGTCTGGGCGCGCAGCTGTTGGGCGCTCTTCGCGAGGTGGACGCGCTGGCCGTGGTGCTCAAGGCCTTCGGCCCCGACGCGGATCCCGCGGCGGACCTCTCCGATCTGCGACTGGAGTTGGCCTTGGCCGACCTCTCCTCTTTCGAACGCGGCCTCGAGCGCGCGGCCAGGAAAGCCAAGTCGGGGGACAAGCAGGCCAAGGCCGAGATCGAGCTGCTCGAGCGGGCACGCGGCCTGCTGGACGCGGGCACGCCGCTGCGAGCCGAGAAGTGGGACGCGCAGGAGATGGCGGTGCTCAAGAACTACGCGCCGCTCACCGGGAAGCCGGCCATCTACGTGATCAATCTCGACGAGTCGGAGATCGCGAGCGCCTCCGAGCGCGCCGAGGGGATCAGGCCCTCGCTCGAGTCCGGCGCGGACGTGATCGCCCTGGACGCGGAGCTGGAAGCCGAAGCGGCGGAACTGCCCGAGGAAGAGGCGCGCGGTCTGCTTGCCGAGTACGGTGTGGAGCGCGGCGCCCTCGACCAGATCATCGCGTCGGCCTATCGCTTGCTCGACCTGGTGACCTTCCTCACCACCGGCGATGACGAGACCCGCGCCTGGCAAGTGCGCAAGCACGCCCCGGCTCCCGAGGCCGCCGGAGTCATCCACTCCGACCTGCAGCGCGGCTTCATACGCGCCGAAGTCGTCTCCTATGACGACCTGGTGGCCACGGGTGGTTGGGACGCCGCCAAAGCCAAGGGGCGCTTGAGGGTCGAGGGCAAGACCTACGTCGTGAAGGAAGGCGACGTGGTGCACGTGCGTTTTGCCGTGTAGACGCCGCCCGCCGCCACATTTGCGCGCATCCCTCTGGGACCCCGTCGCAACCACCGCTGGACCCGGCCTCGACAACTCGAAGAACGGTCGGCCCCGTGACACTACGAGGCGCTGATCTCCCCGGCCGCCTCCGCATCCCGGCGAAGGTCCGAGGGCAGCCCGAAGTGCACGCCTTCTTCGACCAGCGTCAGCTCCTCGACCTCGACGGCACCGCGGTCCTTGAGGTGGCGCACCACGCCATCGACGAGGGTGTCCGGAGCGCTGGCACCCGAAGACACCCCCACGACGCGGGGGCCTTCGAGCCAGGATTCCTCGATGGCTGAGGCGTCGTCGATCAGGTGGGCGGGGCGTCCCGCCTGGCGGGCGACCTCCACCAGGCGATTGGAGTTGGAGGAGTTGGCCGCGCCGACCACCAGGATCACTTCCGAGCGTTCGGCCAGTGCCTTGACCGCGGCCTGACGGTTCTGGGTCGCGTAGCAGATGTCGTTTCGAAGGGGTGCCTGTATGCCGGGGAAACGCGAGCGCAGCACGGCAACGACCTCGGCCGTCTCGTCGACCGAGAGGGTCGTCTGCGACAAGTAAGCCACCCGCCGCGGGTCCGCCAGGTCCAACCGATCGGCTTGCCGGGGAGTGGCCACGAGATGGACGCTCTCAGGCGCCTCTCCCATCGTGCCCACGACTTCCTCGTGACCATCGTGCCCGATGAGGATGATCTGATAGCCGCCTGCGGCGAACTTGCGGGCTTCGGCGTGGACTTTGGTCACGAGCGGACAGGTCGCGTCCACGACCCGAAGCCCGCGCAAGGCCGCCTCGCCGTAGACACCCGGCGCGACACCGTGGGCGGAAAAAACCACAGTGGCTCCCGGCGGGACCTCCTCGAGTTCCTCCACGAACACAGCGCCCATCCCCTCGAGTGCGCGCACCACATGCAGATTGTGCACGATCTGCTTGCGCACGTAGACGGGCCGGCCGTAGGTAGACAGAGCCACCTCCACGGCCTCCACGGCTCGCTCCACGCCGGCGCAATAGCCGCGCGGACGCGCGAGCAGAACCTTCTCCAGAGACGGCACCATCTCGACCTTGTCTGCGCAATGAGGGGCATCCTCGATGCCCCCCGAGACACCCTCAATTCTAGTGCAGTGCGTCCGAAGTTCCCGGAGTGCCCCGCGGAGCGACTACCAGCTTCGGCCGCGCTCCCCGAATCGGCCGCCGGCCTCTTTGGCGCGAGAGGCGCTCAGGGCCTCATCTACCAAAGCGATCAGGGTCTCGGGCGCGAGCGAAGAAGGTGCGAGCACGCACCCCTCCCCCAGTTCCTCTTCCAGTCCGCCCGGGTCGGACGCCTCGACGACAACGGGCGTGTCGGGGAAGCCCTCTCGGTACTCCCGCAACACCTCTCGGTTCTCATCGCCGGAGAGACCCACGTTCAGCACGATCACATCGGCCCCTTCCGCGAGCAGGCACAACCCCCCGTCGACGAGCGGACACCGATGAGTGCCGGCCTGCGACTCGGGACCGTCACACACCCCAAGGTCGTAACCGGCTCCACGAAGCGCGGCGCCGTGCAACGCCTGGTCGGCAGCGCTGCGATTGACCATGAGCACCCGTGCGCCGCGCGTGCGCTCCGGCCATCCCGGAAGGTAGACCTTGAAGGACGCTCCTCCCCCGGGCCTATCCTCAACCCAGGCGCGCCCGCCGTGTAGCCGCGCGAACTGCGACACCAGAGACAGCCCGATGCCCATGCCGGGGGCCCTGGACAACGCCCCACCCACCCGACGAAACGGCTCGAACACCGCTTCCTTCAACTCGTCGGGCACTCCCGGACCGGCATCCTCCACGGAGACGAGAACCCCCGCGGATTCCTTCTTGGCCCGCACCCATATCGGTGTTCCGTCCGGAGTGTGGCGCACGGCATTGACCACCAGGTTCTCGACGATTCGCTCCGTCAGGCCCACGTCCAGGGCTGCCACCAGCGATTCCATCTCGATCTCTACAGCGCGACCCTTTCGCTCGGATCCCTCCACCACCCGCCGGACGAGCTGACCGATATCCGTCGCCTGCCGGTGCGGCTCGAGCGCCTCCCCCATCGAGCGATTGAGATCCATCAGGTCCGACAGCAGGTGGTTCACCTTGTGGGCGTTGACGGCTATGCGCCCGAGCATCCGGCGCGCTTCCTCGGGAGCAAGGCTGTCCGAGCGCATCTCCAACGTCTGGGTCATGCCCAGAATCACGGTCAGCGGCGTCCTGAGGTCGTGTGAGATGGCGCGCATGAATGCGTCCTTCATGTCGTTGAGCGCCCGCAACCGCTCGGCCACTTCGCGCTCACGCGCGTACGCCTCCGCCTTGCGCCGCTCGATCTCCTTGCGCGCTTCCTCCTCTCGCATGCGTGAGGTGACGTCGCGGATCACCCCGGTGACCAGCGTCTGTCCTCCGGAGACACTCGTGCTCAGAATGACCTCAGCGGGAAACTCGCGACCGTCCTTGCGCCGAGCGGAGAGGCTCCTGCTCTCGCGCTCGTCCCGGGCTCCGGCCACACCCGCGGACGCGGGTCGATCGGATGAGCGCGGGTCGCGCAGCCGTCCCGGCAACAGCATTTCCACCGGCCGGCCCAAGATCTCTTTGCGCTCGTAGCCGAAGAGCCGGGCCGCCTGACGGTTCATCTGGATGACACGCCCTTGGGCGTCGGTCACCAGGACGGCCTCAGGCGCCGAATCCAGAATGGTGCGGAAAACCTCTTCGGTGCGAGCGAATTCCTCACGGACCCGGCTGGTCGCGGCAGCCGTGACCGCGACCAGCGACGCTCCTGCCACCGCCCCCAGCCCCCCGAGAACCGCGAAGGCCACAGGCGGCGAGTACAAGCCGGCTCGCTCACCCGCAAGTGCTATCCCACAGGCAAGCAGTGGAAGCACACACGAGGCGACCCATAGCCGGCGCGTCATCAACCCCCCCGTCTCCGTTCTTGTGCCGGACGTGGCATCCGGACCCGCGTCCGGGAAACGGTCCGCTCCCTCCGGTCATTCGAGCGCCAAATCACGAAGCTGTCGAGTCCCCGCCGTGTTCGGGAGCAAACCCCAGTTTCTCGGACCCAATAATACTTCGGCCATCCGACAACCACCCCTGCATCCTTAGCGCTCGCCCCCGCACGTACGGCCACCACCGAGAACGTCACCGCGCCCCGAGGGCAAGGCCGCGAGGAGCGCCGCGTACCTTGACGGTACGCAAGCGACGAGCAACGCAGCCATCGGGGATGGGGGGGCGTTCGAATGGGGGCGTATTTGCGGGGGTGAGCACTTAGCGCCACCCGATGCGCGGCCGCAAGACACCGCGCCACAGAACGAGGGCGAGAGCCGAATAACAGGCGTTGTGGGCAGGAGTTGAGGTTGCCGGGTCGAACTGTAACCGCGAGCAGACAAGGCCGGGCGAAAGGTCCGGGCTGCCCGACAAGGAACCGCGCAAGAGGACGGGCGTCTCGGCGTTGTTCGATTGGATCCGGCGTTGCGGCCGGTCGGGGGGTTGGACATGAAGAGGAGGGGGGATCGGTCATCCGCCCATGTTCGGGCCGGTCGGCTGTTCCTCGTCTCAAATCTCCGTCCTACCCGGCAGGCCGACGCCGCCCTTGCGGAGGAACTGGCCGACAAGATGGCGGAACTCGAGGTCGGTCTCGGCCTGGATGTGACACTGGCCGCGGTAGCCATCGGGCAGGGCGAACCCGAGGTGGCCGCTCAGATCCTCAGCGAATCCCACCGGCGCCTCGAAGGGTTTCGCGCAAACACCCGCGCCCGTCTCGCAATGGCACTGGTCAAGTCCGACCCCACTGGCGCCGTCGCCGCGTCTGGTCATGCGGGAACCGGCTTCCGCGGACCTCACGTGCCCCTTCCACATCGAGTGCTCGCGGGCGCGGCCGCTCTGTTCGCGTTGCTGGGCGCCGTCGTGATCTCGCAGCGCAGCCCCGAGCCCACCCGTGTCAGCCGGCCGGTGGCCGAAGCCAGTGCGAGCATCAGCCAAGCCGAATCCACCCTGCAGCAGGCCTCGCTGACCGGAGACCGTGAGGACGTCGTCGTCGCGGTGGTCAAGGTCCACGGCGCCTTGCTGAGCCTGCCGCGCCCCGTCCTGGGCGACCGTGCGGTGCTCGGCCGGGTACTGGCGCTGTTGTCGCTCGAGCGGCGCTTGCTCGCTCTCTCGGCCGACCCCGCGCTGGCTCGCAGGCTGCTGGAGCAAGTGAACCAGTTGGAGGTGGCTGTGTTGCGCAGCTCTCAGCAACCCGCGCCACCGAACGGGGCGGCATCCGCGCCAAGTCCGACCCCGACCCCATCGCAGCCCACCCCACCCTATCGGCCAATCCCGGCGCCCTCACAGGACGTGGAGCCCTCACCCGGGCAACCGCTGCCGGACCGCGGCCAGGTGTAGCCGAATCGCGTACTTCCTGGACTTCGGGTAGGGGCGATCCCTCAGAGACTCGGTCGCTTGGTCCCGGCCATCGCGGCTGCCGGGTTTGCTCCGCTCCGGGTAAGGGCGGTCTCTCAGCGATGGCGCTCGTCCGTTCCGCCCAGCCCGGCCACGAACTCCGTCAGTTCCTCGTTGAACCGCACCGGCTCCTCGAGGAACGGCATGTGGCCGGACTCCTGGAAGGTGACCAGGTGCGCGCCGGGGACATGGCGCGCCAGGTCCTGCCCCATCGCGTGCGGCATGATCCGATCGTGAGCTCCGTGCAGCACCAGCGCCGGCACGTTGACGTGGGTCAAGAACTCGCGCATGTCGGCGCGGCCGACCTCGGTGTTCTCTTTGGCTCGCACGAAGGCGGGCGTGCGCAACAGGGCCCCGACCAGCCAGGCGCGCACCTCCTCAGGAAGCGGCCGGTGGGTGAACGCCCGCCCAAGGTTGGCGATTACCTCGAGGTAGGCCAGCGGCCCGTGGATCTCCCCCGACAACTCGCCCAACTGAGCCAGACTGTTCGCCAGGGGGTACTCGTTGTTGGGTCCCGCCCAGGTGCGGGGGCCCGAGCCCACCAGCACCAGGCCGCCGACTCCCCGCGCCCCATAGCGTTCGAGGTAGCGAAGGGCGAGGATGCCGCCCATGGACCAGCCGACCAGCACCGCGCCTTTCAGTTCCAGCCCGGCGATGACGGCCCTGAGGTCGGCAACATTGGAGTCGATGGAGAAATCCGTGCCCTCCTTGGCCGAGAGCCCGGTCCCCCTCCGGTCGTAGACGACGACCCGGAACCGCCGCCCCAGACCGTAGGGTTGCTCGACGAAGACGTCGTGGGGGGACATGTGACCGGGTATGAACACAAGCGGCCGGCCCCTCCCCCAGTCTTCGAAGTAGAGTTGGGTTCCCTCGTATCCAACCAGGTAGGGCATCCCGTCCTCCCGCGCAGTGTCGCCGCCGATGCTGAGATGGTCCTCATCGAGGCCTCCCCAGACCCGCCGCTCTCGGTCTAGCCCTCGCGGCCTTCCTCGTCCTCCCGGCCCCCTTGGCGTTCGCGGCCCGGCCGGCCGATCATACTGGCCCGCGTCAATCCCTCCACGGTGAGAAGACCCACCAACTGCTCACCCCGTGCCACCGGCAACGCCGAGACGCCGGGGATGAAGTGATCGACGACATCTCGCAAGGGTTGAGCTGGGTCCAGGACCGGCAGATCCAGGCGCGCGAGTGAACCCACGAGCGATTCGCCCGTTCCGCTGCGAGCAGCGTGAGAAAGGCTCGCCCTCCCGAGCAGCCCGCTCAGGTGGCCATCGACCACAATGGGGAAGTCCATCTGTCCGGAACGCAGGGCCACCTCCGCCGCCCGCGCAACAGTGTCCGTCGGATCCAGCGCGACCGGCTCGCGCACCATCACGTCCCCCACGAACACGCCCTCGACTCGAACGAGGGCCGCGGCGTGCCCTCCCTCGGCGGCCGCCCCCAAGAAGACGAACACCCCGATGATGAGCAGCCACGGGTTCCACAACGCCCCGGCCGCCATGAGGGCGACGGCGAAAGCCCGGCCGACCGCAGCCGCCGAGGTGGTGGCGCGGTCGCCGCCCATGCGCCGTGCCAGGATGGAGTGCAGCACCCGGCCCCCGTCCATGGGAAGGGCCGGCAGCAGGTTGAACCCGGCCACGACGAGGTTGAAGTAGCCCAGACGCACGGCAAGCGATCCTACCGAAAGGCTGGGCGCCCAGAGCTTGGCTCCGCTTGCCGCCGCCGACCCCAGGAACAGCACGGCCAGCACGAGGCTGGCAGCGGGGCCGGCCACCGCGACAGCCATCTCCTCGCTCGGGATCTTGGGGAGGGCGCGCATGCGGGCAACCCCACCAATGGGCAGCAGCACGATGTCCTCGACGATCACTCCGTAGCGCCGCCCTACCAGGGCGTGGGAGAACTCGTGAACCAGGACGCAGGCGAAAACCAGAAGGATCCAGATCAAGGACTCGATTGCCTCGCGGGCGCCCGTATAGAGGTTGCCTACAACGAGCAGCAACAGGACCAGGAAGGTCACGTGGACCTTCACCCGGATACCCAGAATCATCCCGATGGGAACAGACCAAGTCATGAGGGAACCCCCTTAGTCCTATTTCTAACTTACCCCCGCCGGCAGGTGGGCGTCATCAGGCTGACCAGCCAAGACCGCGCACCGGCCGGTCTCTCTGTGAGATTCTCTTGCGGACACAACTTGCGCATCAGGCACCGCCAAACCGAACCGGGCCCCAAGGAGGTCGAGTGTTCGAAGACCCTCAAGCCGGCGATCCGCTCACTTCCTTCAGCGCCCCTTCCGAGCCACCGGCCCCGCCCGCGTACCCCCGCAGGGGACGGACGCGGACCCGTGCCGCGGCGCTCGTTCTGGCGCTCGCCCTTGTCGGTGGGGGTCTGGTGTGGGCGAGTCGCCGGGAATCCGCGGGCAAGCCCGAAACAGCCGGCCCCACGACCCAGGCCACCATTGAGAAGCTCTCCATCGAAGGAACAACGATGAGCGGGCGCCATGTCTCGCTTGCCGAGCTTCGCGGCAAGCCCGTCCTGGTGGCGTTCTTCGCCCACTGGTGCCCCCACTGCCAGATTGAGCTCACCGAGGTTCTGCCCAAGGTCCTGCCCGGCTGGCAATCGCGCGGCGGCGGCTTCCTGGCCGTCAGCATCGGGGTGCGCGTGGCGGGCGCCGACCGGGAACTGGCTCAGCAGGCCGGAATCCTCGACGATACGATCTCCGGGGAATCCACCGCCGAGATCGCCAACCGCTGGGGCGTGCAGGGAATCCCGTCGCTGTTCTTCCTGGATCGCAAGGGCCGCCTGATCAAGCAGACCGACCGGTCCGGCCAGATCGTCGATCACATCGAAGGCGAGATGGACGCCGACGCGCTCACCAAGGCCCTCGAGAATCTGCTGGCGCAGTAGAAGCCTGGCTGCCCTCCGGCACATGGACTTCGCCGGGCCGTTCGACGAGAATCCGCCGGCCCAGTCCTGGAAGCCCTACTGCGCCTTCACCTCCAACTCGGCAAGGCCGAGTCCCGCCTCGATGGCATCCGCGGGCTGCGCCCCGATCACCGTGGCCTGCATACCGCCCCCGGCGAACAACGCGATGGTCGGGATGCTCATCACGCCGTAGCGGCCGGCCGTATGAGGAGCCTCGTCCACGTTCAGCTTGACGACCCTCACCTTGCCCTGGTGTCGCTCGGACACCCTCTCCAGTTCCGGACCCACCATGCGGCAGGGACCGCACCAGGGCGCCCAGAAGTCCACGATGACCGGCAACTCCGATTTCAGGACTTCGGATTCGAAGCTCTCGTCGGTGACCGCCTGGATGTCCGCCATCTCTGCCTCCGGTGACCGCACGCTCCGGCGGAGCGCGCTCGGATCTCGCTTGGCTAAACCGATTGGGGGGCCCCAGTATTCCCGCCCGAGACAAACACCTCGCCCGTCATCGGAACCGCTCGCGGAGTCCGCGGAGTCCGTGGGACATCCCGCGTTACGCCTTCATCGGGCCCGGTAGCGGGTCAGACCAAAGTCGCAGCCGGGTTGGGACCAGCGACGCTCTTCACGAAAGGACCCCGCTGGCATCATGCCGTTCAGGGAGAATGCGCCGTGTCCCACCCCTTGGGGGAAAGCCGGGATCGCATCCGGCCGGGGAACCGGTGACAGCCTCCCATAGGAGTTGGCCCCGTCCCGGGTGTCCCCGCAACGCTCGGGCCGGGGCTAACTTTATGTGGCCGGAGCTTCGAGCCGAGGTTGCCCGGGCAGTTGGCCCCTGCAGGGCCGGGGCGGGGGCCGGCGGAATGCGGCACTTTCAGGCGGCCGTCTCCGCTACCCCGCCTGTTGCTCTTTCGTCTAACCCGGGGGGGCGCGCGAGCGACACCAATTCGGGGCACTCTTGAGTGGCCACAGCGCCACTGGCGGCCGCTCCCCGAAGGAGAGAGACTTATCTGCCGACCGCGTCCGTTCCTCTCATCGCGGCACTCCCAAGGAAACGAAGATGCCCACCCCACCCCCCGAAGTCGGAGCCGCTCAGCGCTCCCGCGGCATCAAGCGGGTGCTGTGGGCCGTGCTGGGTGCAAACGTGGGTGTGGCCGTGGCCAAGCTTCTCATGGGCATGGCCTTGAATTCGGCCAGCATGGTGGCCGACGCCTTCCACTCCTTCGTGGACGGCTCCTCCAACGTCATCGGCCTGACCGGAATGCGGGTGGCCGAACGGCCTCCCGACTCCAACCATCCCTACGGACACCGCAAGTTCGAGACCTTTGCGAGCCTCGGCATCGCCGCGATGCTGCTGGTAGCGACCGTTCGCATCGCTGTGTCCGCCTTGCACGCCTTCAAGGACAACGTCCAGCCCCGCCCCGAAGTGGGAGGCTTCGTGGTGATGCTGGCGACCATGGGAGTCAACACGGCGGTGACCGTCATCGAGTCGCGCCGCGGACGAGCCCTGGACTCCAGCGTCCTGGTTTCAGACGCCCGCCACACCCTCAGCGACATCCTGGTTTCGTTCTCGGTGCTGATCAGCCTCGGGCTGGCGCGGCTGGGCCACCCCGGCGCCGACCCCATCATTGCCCTGCTGATCGCCGGTGTGATCGCCTACACAAGCCTGCGCATCTTCCGGGACACCGGGTTGACGCTTTCGGACGCGATCGCCCACGAGCCAGACCAGGTCATCACCATTGCGACGGGAGTCCCCGGAGTCGCCGGCTGCCACAACGTCCGTTCACGCCGAGTCGAGGGCGGCTACTACCTCGATCTGCACCTGACCGTGGACGGCAAGCTTCCGCTCTCCGAGGCACACTCCATAGCCACCGAGGTGGAGCACCGTCTGATCCGCGAGCTCGGTGGCGGGGACGTTGTCGTCCACGTGGAGCCCACCGGAGAAGAGACTCAGGACCCGATGTCCGGCTAGGCGCGGTCCGTCAACGAGGCGCCGCCTGAACGGGAGCTAGTGTAGTGCGTCCGAATTCGCCGTACACATCGAGGGAGCGGGTGCGCCCGAAGCGCAAGGCGCGAGGAGGGCGCATACCTGCCAGGTATGCAACCCACAACGCCGCGATCCGGGATGCGGACGCGACCGAATGTAGGGGAACTTCGGACGCACTACGCTAGAGGCCGTACTCGGAGAGGTCCACCACGCCCTCGAAGCGTGGAGCCACCTCGGCCAGAACCTTGTCCTCGGTGTCCATGTCCTCGAGGGCGCTCTCGGCCAGGCGAAGCCAGCGAGCCTCGCGCTCATCCACCTTGACGGCCCCGGCGGCCTCTCGCATCAGTTCGCAGGCCTTCAGGCCGGCCGCGCGGGTCATGGCGAAGTGAGTGTCCTCGGCCACGATTGCCTTGGCGATCTCATAGGAGACCTCCGGGCAGATGATGAACGCGTGCAGACTCAGGGTCTTGTCTGTGTTGACGAGCATGTCCCGCATCGCCTTGGCCTGACCGGTGCGGATGGCCTCATTTAGCAGCCGGCAGTCGTAGGCGAGGATCTCGGTGAAACACTCCGGGGCGCGGCCGGCCAGCAGGCGCACGTTCTGGACCGACTCGTTGCTCCACAGGTCGCAGACGGCCGCGGCCACGTTGCCCACGTGGCTGAAGTGGGCGCAGGCGGCCGATTTGCCCTCCATCGAGATGGGGTGGCCGGTGATCGCCTTGATGACCGGGCCCTCGTAGCCGCAGTCCTTGGTCGGGCCGGTCGCGCCGCACTCGTGCGCGACCAGCGTGCGCACGGCGGTCATCGCGCGGATGACGGCCGCGAGAGCGACCGGGATGAAGCCCTGGTCGGCCAGGATCATGGCGGTGTTGCCGAAGCCGCAAGCGGTGTCGCCTGAGGCGACCGTGCCGGTCGCCCTGGCGATGTCGCAGATTCCGTTCCAGAGGAACTCGGCGTCGCGCGGCGCAAGCACCCCGAGGCCGAAGATCAAGGCCTCGACATCGGCCTCCACGATCGCCTTGTCGGTGACTTCCTTGCCTCCGGTGGACTCGATGGCCAGCAGGTCGGCGCCGGCCTCGGCGCTCTTGCGGAAGGAGTCGAACATCGTCTGGGTGTGCTTGCCGGTGCGCATGCGCGGAGGCTTGTCGACATCGCGGATGTCGCAGATCGTGGCACGCAGGGCCGACTTCAGGCCGTGTCCGGCGTGGTAGGCCTTCATCTGCTCCTTGGTCTGAGCGCTGATCTGAGCGCCGAGGTCCACGTTCTCGGTGAGCTGGGGGAGATGCTCGAACTCCAGCACCACGGACTCCAGGCCGAGCTTGGCCGAGCGAGACAGGATGTCGTCGACCATCTGGCGATAGGAAGCCAGGACTACCGGGAAATTCGCCGGGACGACGCTGGTGGGCTCGAGGGTGTAGTTGACCTCAGGGATCACCGCGCCGGCACCGACGCGCACGCCAAGCCCACACTCCACGGGGTACTTCGCATGCCCAAACAGCATTTCATCCGCGCTGTCATAGGCGAGGGTTCTGAAGATTCCGGGCCGAGCCGAATTGGAGCTGGGATTCAAGGGTGGCAAACCTCCTCTGGCACACGGCGCACCGCACCGTCCCCGCAGGGTGCATTCCTCTTACGGCAAGCCAGTATAGGTTCTCGCCGCACCCCTGGGAAAACGGTAGGCTTCTTACGTTTGTTTGCGGTCACGCTTGCGACAGAAGGAGACCTCCGTGGTTGACGAGGAGAACGCCGGGCAGCAAGGGGAAACGGCCCGCGAGTCGCAGTCACAGCCCATGCCCGCCCCCTATGCCCCGGCCGAGTCCGCCCCTCCGGCCTACCCACCACCGGCATACCAGGCGCCACAGGGCCCCCCGCCCGATCCTGCCTACCCCCAGCCCAAACCCGCGACCGCATGGTCGTCCTACGTCCAGCCGCCGCCCGAACCACCCGCTCCGGTTGCCCCACCCGTCTACCCTCCGGCGGCACCGCAGGCGTACCCGCCGCCCGCACCGCCGTCCTACGTCCAGCCACCGCCCGAACCACCCGCTCCGGTCGCGCCACCCCAGGAGCCCGTAGCGCCTTTCTATCCTCCCCAACCACCCCAAACACCCGCGTATCCAACGCCGCCCGCGGCGCCGCCTTCGTACCCGCCCCAGGGACCGGCAGTGCCGGGCGCGCCCTATCCCCCTCAACCCGTCTACCCACCTCCCCCAGCCGCCTATCCGCCTCCGGGTGGGGTCTACCCTCCACCCGAGTTCGCCGCAATGCCGCCGCCGCCACGGAAACGGCGCTGGCCGTTCTTCGTCGTACTGGGCGTGGTCATCGTCGCGCTCCTCGGGCTCGCCGCCTACGCCCTGATGGGCCGAAGCGAGAAGGCTTCGGCTGCGGCGCTTGCTCCCGCCGACTCAGCCGCGTTCGTGCAGTTCGACCTGGCTCCGTCGAGTACCCAGAAATCCCGACTGAACGCCCTGCTCGCCAAGTTCCCCGCAGCCAAGGACCAGAACACCGAGAAGGTGATCGAGTCACTGGTAGCCAAAGCCGCCGAGGGCATAGGACTCGACTATGCCTCCGACATCAAGCCCTGGCTGGGCTCGAAAGCCGCCGCCGCGGTGATCCCGTCCGCCGGCGAGCCTACGGCAGTCCTACTGGTAGAGGTCAAGAACGAGGCGAAAGCCAAAGCAGCGCTGGACAAGGCAAGGGCCAGAACTCAGAACCAGACGGTCGTCTACGAGTTCATCAAGGGCTGGGCGGTCATCAGCGACCGCAGGTCCGACCTCGACGCCGTGCGAAAGGCGGCCGGCGGAACCAAGGGTTCGCTCGAGGGAGCCGCTGCCTACAAGGACGCCGTTGCCAAGCTTCCTGCCGACCGGCTGGCGTTGGCCTACTTCGATCCGGCCAAACTGCTCGGGATGATGCCAGGCATTTTGCCGGGCATGTCCCAGGGGCTCGGGATGTCCCAGGGCCAAGGGGTGCCGGGCATGCCCTCCATGGCGCCTTCACTACCCGGCAACCTGGGTATTCCCGGGCTGGACTTCTCCTCGTTGGGCAACTTGGGAGTGAGCGCAGTCGCGCTTCGGGCCGAAGAGAACTCACTAGTGCTGGAGTCGATCGGCACCGCAACCGACATGACCATGTCAGGCGGCGAGGCCAAGCTGACCAAGGCGCTGCCGAAGGAAACGCTTGGAGTTCTCACCTTCTTCGACTCGAAGAGTGCCATCACG
>JBBAAN010000017.1:0-40693 GCA_041658225.1 Actinomycetota bacterium | reverse complement strand
GCGCGGGTGCGCCCGAAGCGCAAGGCGCGAGGAGGGCGCATACCTGTAGGTATGCAACCGACGAGCAACGCCGCGATTCGGGATGCGGACGCGACCGAATGTAGGGGAACTTCGGACGCACCACACTGGAGGCATCACCCGGTGATCTGCCGGGTGCCGGCAACAAGCCGCCCGGGGCGCGGCAGGTGAGACCGGAGGCAAGTGGGGGCAAGTCCCATTGCGGGGCTCGAGGATGCGAGTCGGCGGGGGTCGCGCCGGCAGCCTGGCTGAAGGAAGAGCGGGAGGATGAGACGGTGGTCAAGGATCATATCGACGGCGCCATCGGCATCTTGACCGGTGGCGGGGATTGCCCCGGTCTGAACGCGGTCATCCGCGCGGTGGTGCGCAAGGGCATCGACAAGTACGGGCATGAGGTGGTCGGCTTCCGCGACGGCTGGCGCGGCGTGCTGGAGAACCGGACGATCCCTCTGGACACGAACTCGACCCGGGGCATCCTGCACCGCGGGGGCACGATCCTTGGTTCCTCACGGACCAACCCCATCAAGATCAAGGGCGGCATCACCAAGATCAAGCACTCGCTCGAAGACAGCGGCATCGGCGCCCTCATTGCCATCGGCGGCGAGGACACCCTCGGTGTTGCGGCCAAGCTTCACGAGGAGGGCGTGAAGGTCGTGGGCTGCCCCAAGACCATCGACAACGACCTGTCGGGCACCGACTACACCTTTGGCTTCCAGACCGCTGTTCAGATCGCGACCGAGGCCATCGACCGCCTGGTCACCACGGCCGAGAGCCACCACCGCATTCTGGTGGTCGAGGTCATGGGTCGCCACGCCGGGTGGATCGCCCTGTACGCGGGGCTCGCGGGGGGGGCGGAGGAGACTCTGATTCCCGAGTTCCCATTCGACATCGAAGCGGTCTGCCGCCGGCTGCGCCGCCGGCATTCCAAGGGCCGCTACTCCTCCATCGTGGTGGTGGCCGAGGGAGCACTCCCCGCCGAGGGCACTTCATTCCAGATGGCCCACTCCGAGCAAGTGGACGCTTTTGGCCACCCGCGCCTGGGCGGGGTGGGCGTCGCGATCGCCAACGAGATCGAGAACCGGACCAGCTACGAGACTCGGGCGATCGTGCTGGGCCATCTCCAGCGGGGCGGCACCCCGACGGCCTACGACCGCGTACTCGCGACCCGTTTCGGCATCTCCGCCGTGGACGCGGCGGTGGCCGGGCGCTTCGGCGTGATGGTCGCGCTGCGGGGCACCGAGATCGTGGAGGTGCCCCTGTCCGAGGCGACCGGCACGCCCAAGCTCGTGGACAAGGCCTTCTACGAGATGGCCCAATCGGTCCTGGAGTGACCCCAGCGTGAGTCAGGCGGAGCGCCCCGAGACTCCCTACGTTCGGGAGGAGTTCACTTCCGAGGAGGAAGCGATCCTCGCACGGCACTTCACCAACGTCGACCTTCCCGTGTTCGCCGTGGTGAACCTGCCCGAGGTGGTCAAGGGAGCGCTCTTCGCGCGCTACTCGCGTAGCAGCAAGAGCCTGAGGAGGCTGTTTCTCGACGAGTTCCACGAGGGGCTTGAAGGCGATCGGGCAAGCGGCGAGGCGGGGCCGGGCCTCGCCCATGCGGAGAAGCTCTACGACCGGGTGTTCGTCGAGTACGGCGACGACTCGGTGGCCCAGCTCGGCGGGGTGCACCTGGCCTGCGAACAGGTCTCCAACGTGCTTACCAAGATGCTGGAGCGCGGCAGGCTTGCCTCCTACCTGGAGCAATCAACCCGCTACATCGGCTACGACGACCGGCCCGGCGGCTGGTGGAGGTACTTCCGCGATCCGGACGTTCTTGCCTCAGCGGTGGGGCGGCGCTACGTCGAGACCCTCGACGGGCTTTTCGAGACCTACGCCTCGCTGCTTCGCCCTATGCGGGAGCACCTGGCCCGCAGCTATCCGCGCGAGGCGGGGGTAGCTGAGACAGCGTGGCGGGCAAGCATCAAGGCCAAGACCCTGGACAGCATGCGGGGCCTGCTTCCGGCGGCGACCACCTCGAACCTCGGGGTCTACGCCTCGGGGCAGGCTTTCGAGCAACTGCTGATCCGGCTGCGCGCCGAGCCGCTGGCCGAGGCGCGCAACTACGCGAGGCTGATCCTGACCGAGCTTCGCAAGGTCATCCCTTCGTTCGTGCGTCGGGTGGACTTGCCCGACCGCGGAGGCGCGTGGAGCGAGTACCTGGAGTCGACGCGTTCGCGGAGCGAGATCGTGGCTCGCGAGCTGATGGCCGAGACGGTTTGCGAGCCGCGGGCGGATGTGACGCTGACCTCGTTCGATCCGCACGCCGAGGAGCACTTGGTGGCGGCCATGCTGTATCCGTTCACCCACTTGCCGGAGGGCCAGATCCTCGAGCGGGTTCGAGCGATGTCCGCCGAGGAGCGCATGCGGGTGATGTGGGCCTATGTGGGCGAGCGGGGCAACCGGCGTCACCGTCCCGGCCGGGCTTTTGAACACGTCTGGTACCGCTTCGACGTCCTCGGCGACTACGGATCGTTCCGAGATCTCCAGCGCCACCGAATGCTCACCATCGAATGGCAGGGGCTGTCTCCGCTTCACGGCTACCGGATGCCGGAGGTCGTGGTTGAGGCGGGTTTCGAGGATGAGTGGGTGCATGCGATGGCATCCTCGGCCGCGCTCTACCAGGATCTCGCCGGCCCCTTCCCGCGCCAGGCGCCCTATGCGGTGGCCATGGGCTACCGGATCCGCTACTCGATGCAGATGAACGCACGCGAGGCGATGCACGTGCTGGAGCTTCGCACCTCGCCGGCGGGGCATGCCTCCTACCGGCGGCTCTGTCAGGAGATGCACCGCCAGATTTCCGAGATCGCCGGTCACCGGCTGGTGGCCGAGTTCATGAAGTTCGTGGATCATGCCGACTACGGCCTCGAGCGACTGGCGAGCGAGGAGGCCGCGGAACGGCGGCGCATCGCCCGTGCGGCCGAGTCGCCCGAGAGCCTCGCGGCTGCGCCGTCCGCGAATCCCGCCGGCGGGCCCGCCGGCGTTTCGAAGGACGTCGAACCCCGATAGGATGGGGCCCGAGAGCCGGATGGTCCGGATTTGGCGACAGCCGTGAATGACCAAGGAGACAGATGAGCGCGCGATTCGGTCGAGTGATCACCGCGATGGTGACCCCGTTCAGCTCCGACGGCGAGTTGGATCTCGCCGGGGCGAAGGCGCTGGCCGAGTACTTGGCGGACAACGGTTCCGAAGGGATCGTGGTCGCCGGCACGACCGGCGAGGCACCCACGCTTTCCTCGGAGGAGAGGCTGAGCCTTCTTCGCTCGGTCATCGGTGCCGTCGGCAAGCGTGTGAACGTGCTGGCGAACACGGGGACCTACTCCACTCGCGAGACGATCCGGCTGTCCAAGGCTGCGGAGGAGGCCGGCGCCGCCGGCCTGCTGGTGGTCAGCCCCTACTACAACAAGCCGCCACAGCGCTGTCTCGCCGCGCATTTCCGGGCGGTGGCCGTCGAGACGCGCCTGCCCATCCTGCTCTACAACATCCCCGGTCGCACGGCCTGCACGATCGAGATCGACACGCTGCTGGAACTGGCAAAGGTTCCGAACATCGTCGGCGTCAAGGACGCGTTCGGTGACCTCATGGCGGCCTCCCGCCTGGCGGCGGAGACAGAGGGCTTCGAGATCTACTCGGGCAACGACGATTGGACGTTGCCCTTGCTGGCCGTCGGCGGGGTGGGCGCGATCGCCGTCGCCTCTCACGTGGCCGGGCGCCGCATGGACGAGATGATCCGAGCCTTCGAAAGGCAGGACACAAGGGGTGCGTTGGCCCTGCACCAGGGTCTGCTGCCCGTATTTCGGGCGCTGAGCGTCACCACGAACCCGATCCCGGTCAAGGCGGCCTTGGGTCTTGTGGGTCTGCCGGGTGGGCCTCTCAGGGCTCCGCTGGTCGAAGCCACGGCCGAAGAAGTCGCGAAGATCCGGGAACTTCTCCTCGCCGGCGGGGTGGCGCTTTGCTAAATGGTCACGGAGGTGAACACTGATATGAGCTCTCCCACCCGCATAACGTTCTTCGGCGGGCTCGGCGAGATCGGGCGCAATTGCGCGATGGTCGAGGTGGACGATCGAGCTCTCGTCATCGACTGCGGCCTGATGTTCCCGGATGCCGAGCAGCCGGGCGTGGACTTCATCCTTCCCGACTTCGACTGCCTGCGCTCACGCGCCGGATCGATCGAAGCGGTGGTGGTCACTCACGGGCATGAAGACCACGTGGGGGCCCTGCCTTACTTCCTGCGGGAGTTCGATGTGCCCGTCTACGGCACGGCACTGTCGCTGGGCCTGGCGCGTTCGAGGCTGGAGGAACACGGTCTGGCTCCCAGGTTCGTGGTGATCGAAGGCGGGCAGCGCATTTCCATCGGTCCCTTCGAAGTCGAGTTCTTCCAGGTCTGCCACTCCGTGCCCGATGGAGTCGCCCTGGGCCTTCGCACGCCTTCGGCGACGATCGTGCATTCCGGGGACTTCAGGCTGGATCCAACCCCCATCGACGGGCGCATCACCGACCTCGGGGGCCTGGCACGCTTCGCGGCCGGCGGGGTGGACCTACTGCTTTCCGACTCCACCAATTCCGAGGTGACCGGCCACGTGCGCTCCGAGGCGGATGTCGGCCGGACTTTTGCCGAGCTGTTCGGCCGCGCCGAGGGGCGGATCATCGTGACGTGCTTCGCGTCCCACATCCACCGCATGCAGCAGGTGTTCGACGCGACGGCGGCGTGTGGGCGGCGTGTGGCGCTGGTGGGTCGGTCGATCACTCGCAATGTCTCCGTGGCTCGCGAACTCGGCTACCTGCGCCTCTCGGACGAGTTGGTGCTGCCGGTCGACGAGATCGATCGTCATGAGCGGTCGAAGGTGGTCGTGCTCTCGACGGGAAGCCAGGGCGAACCGCTGAGCGCACTGTCGCTCATCGCCGCGGGGGAACACCGCCATGTCGGGGTCGAGTCGGGTGACATCGTGATCCTGTCCTCGAGCATCGTGCCGGGCAACGAGGCCTCGGTGAACGGGACCATCAACGATCTCACCCGCGCCGGAGCTCAGGTGATTCATCGCGGTACGGCTCTCGTGCACGTGTCCGGTCACGCCGCCGAGGAAGAACTCAAGCTCATGCTGAACATCGTCAGGCCGCACGCGTTCGTGCCGGTGCACGGCGAATGGAGGCACCTGGCGGCGCATGCCCGGCTGGCCCGGGCGGTCGGGATTCCCGAGGATAACGTGCTGATCTGCGAGGACGGGGACGTCATCGAAATCTCGCGCGAGGGCGTGGAGAAGGTGGACCGAGTCGACGCCGGGATGGTTTTCGTGGACGGGCTGGGCGTGGGCGACATCGGAGGCGAGGTGCTGCGCGATCGGCGCATCCTGGCAGGGGACGGCTTCGTGCTGTGCGTGGTGGCGGTGGACATCCGGACCGGTCACATCCTCGGAGAGCCGGACCTGGACTCGCGCGGGTTCGTCGACGTGCCGGAGTCACTCGAACTTTTCGAGGAGGCGCGGGCTCGGGTCGTTGCCTGTTTGGAGGAGAGCGCGGAGCAGGGGGTACACGATCCCGGCACGCTTCGAAAGCAGGTGCGCACCGCGCTCGGGCGCTTCTTCAAGGAGCGCACCAACCGCCGGCCGCTGATCATCCCGACCATCGTCGAGGTCTGAGCAGCCAAGGCGCCACGACCGCCCTTGCGGCCTTGGTCAAAGCGCTGCTGGCTGCCGGGTCAGGCGCCAGTTGCTGCTCCAGAAGTTTGGCGTCGTCGAGCAGATAGCGTTACCCGACGGGTCAGGGGGGCCTTCGGGTCAGAGGCCTTAGCCCTAGTCGACCACCGCGACCGCGAACTCGGTCCACCATTCGGAGCCCGGAGGGCGGACACCCCAAATCACGGCCTTGCCGCGGGCCATGCTCGCGTCCACGAGAAGAGGCGGCCTCTCCAGTCGCACCAGACGCCCGAGCTTCAAATCGAAAAGGCTGCTGGATCCGAAGCCCACGAATCGATCCCCCACAGTTGGGAACTGGAGCCGATACATCCCCGGGTATGTGGAGCCATCCCCCGGGTCGGGTTCGCCCGGCGGCTCAGAAAGTACCCGGGGCTCGGCCTCGGGAGGGCTTGCCACTTGCAGATCTGGCGTCTCGTTGGTCCAGCCGACCATGGCCACAACCGTGTTGCCCCCCGCCTCCAGGTAGTGGATGGCCTGGCCCCGAGCTATGCGAAGCGGGCGGCGCTCTCCGGTTTCGAAGTTGACCGCCTCCACATGTCCCGGCGCGGGGGGAGCCCCGTAGTAGACCCACGGGTAGATGATGGCGGGCAGGCCGCCCTCGGCGGCAAGCTCCCTGGGCGGGGAGTCGTCGGCCAGGTATTTGGCCAGGATCCGCCGGCGCCCGCCGACCTCGGCGTGATGCCATACCGCCACCCCCTTGTCGACGGAAGGGGTAAGCCACGGGTGGGCGTTGACCGGCTGGCCCTTGGCGTTGGCGCTGTGGCGATCCAGCTCCACAACGGGTCCGTCGGGTAGGCGGTAGGCGTAGATCACCCAGTTGGGGACGTCGTTGTAGTTCTCGGACCACACAAGCCAGTTCCCGTCGCAATCGACGTCCCCCGGCTGGGTCCAGAAGTCGGGCATGCGCCGGATGGTTCGATTCGAGCCGGTGGCAGTATCGAATAGCACCATCTCCGCGGGAGGAGACGAATCGGGACGTTCAGGCCGAGCGTTGGTCCTGCCCACAACCAGCCGTCCGTCCGGGCACACCCCAAGGGGCGAGAACCATTGCGAGGGCCCGCGGTCGGTGGAAAACCGTCTGATGGCGCTGTCGGGGATGGACTCGCCGCGATCCAGGAAACCTTCCGGGTAGTAGGAAAGCGCCGGCTCGGGCGTGGCCGGGCTGGTGCCAAGACTGGCTGAAGCTGTTTCCCGACCCGTGCGCCGGGACGCGGGCACGCCGGATGGCCCACAGCCGGTGGCAACTACCGCCAGCGCGACCAGCCCTGTCCCCAGCCGTATGCGGACGCATGTGCGCGGTGCGAGCCCAGAGATCACCAGATGTGCCCGAAGGGCCACGCGCGCTCCATTGCCGCGATCCTGGAAGAAGCGTAGAACGAGTAGGGAGGTACGGCTCCACCATAGGATACGGCCTCGGAACTGGCTGAGTCGGCGTAGTAGGTTTCCGTGCCCCCCGTGCCGCGGTAGCCGGCGAGCGCGATCCAGTGCTTGAGGGACCGGTCCCACGGGTGGCCGTTCAAGTGCAGGGTGCTGTTGTTGGCTGGCTGGTACATGTCGCCGGCGATCGGCCAGCCGCGGTCGATGTCAAAGACCAAGTCCTGCGTGTACGTCGAATCGTCAGGCGCCCGACGGGGTACGTAATAGCCGTCGTTGCTCCCCGTGCGCCAATGGTTGAGCGTGTTCCTCATAACGTAGCAGGCGTAGTTCCCCGCGTCGGAACACGACCACGCGGGGTGCCCAAACCAGGGAGTGCCCCCGTAGTAGTCCGTGTACAGCCACCAGGAGCGGGCCAGTTCCGTCTGAGTAAGGGCTTGGTTATACGTGGATGTGGCGTGGCCCAAAGCCTGCAGGATCTCCACCGCGGTAGCGGGTCCGCAGTAGTAGTTCTTGGTCTGAGGCTGTTGTTGCACGGGCAGCACGCGAGCTCCGCCTCCGCCGTCTGGGACCTTGCTGAGCACGATAGCCTCATATTGGGCCACAAGACCACTCGGTCCCTCGGCATAGCCACTGGGGGCCATCGGCGAGAAGGTTGCAAGGCCGGTCTGGTCCGTGAAGGCCCACTCGGCGGCGGCCATAGTAGCCGAGTCCAGTTTCCCCGCCAAGAAATCCGCGTACTTGACGGCGAGAGCCTCCTTCGCCGTCTGGATGTCCACGGCCGCTGCCACCGGTTCGGAGGCCACGGCTTGAGTAGGAATGCCCAGTAGACCGACTGCGAGGAACAGCGACGACACGGTGCGGACGACCCTGACGACGTACTTGATGCGACTGCCCATGGCTTCCCCCCCTTGCCACGACCCCCCACGCGAATGCGCTGACATATTCTGCCCCTTTACCTTCTTCTCTGGCTCCCGGAGGTTGGGCTGGTAGCCTGACCACCGGTCACCGGAAGCGCGCGGTCATGGCCCTTGCCCCCTGCCGTTGATGGCCTGGGGGGTGTTGCCCCCGTGCGCTTCGGTGTGATCCTCGCGGGATAGGGACGTGCCGTGCTGATGGCCTGCGTAAAGTGGATGCGGGTATCGCACCTTCCGGGACCGACGTGGAGCTGGCGCCGAGCGAGAGAGGTGTGGGTATGGGATTGGAGCCCGTGGTAGGAGTCGACATCGGCAAGACTGGACACTATGCGGTCTGCCTGGATCACCAGGGCACGCGGCTCTGGGGTCATCCACTCGGCAACCGGCAGGCCGAGATCGACGAGCTTGTGGGACGAGCAGCCGCGAACTCCGCGGCGGTCGTGGTCGACCAGCCCAATGGTGGGGCGGCTCTGCTGATACAGGCCTGCTGGGACGCCGGCGTTACCGTGGGCTACTTGCACGGACTTGCGATGGCCAGGGCGCGTGACTTCTACGAAGGGGAAGCCAAGACCGACCCCAAGGACGCCTTTGTTATCGCCGACGTCGCTCGCGCGCATCCCGGCCGCATCGTCTGGCTTGAAGCCGTCCCCGACGAGCGTGCCCGCCTGGAGTTGCTCTGCGGTTACGACGAGGACTTGCGCGCCGATATCAACCGCATCGCCAACCGCCTGCGTTCGCTGCTGGCGGCACACTGGCCGGAACTCGAGCAGGCGATCGCAAAGCGGCTGCCGGGCCGTGCACTCTGCCAGATGCTCGCCTCCTATCCGCACCCCGACGCCCTTCGCCGAGCCGGTAAGACAAGGCTGACTCGTTTCCTGCGTACCCGCCGGCTGCACCGCCCGGAGCTGTTCGTCGAGCAAGTGCTTGTCGCAATCGGGGAGCAGCACACGGTCGTGGCCGGTGCGCAGGCCGCAGGCCGCCTGGTTGCGGACATCGCGGCTGACCTTGACCGACTGCTTGGCCGGCGCGAAGAGCTCGCCAAGGAGATTGAGAAGTGTTTTTTCGCTCAGCCCGAGGCGGGGATCCTGACCAGCCTGCCGGGGGTCGGTCCTCGCCTCGGAGCCCGGATCCTGGTTGAGGTGGGCGAGATCACCAGGTTCGCCACCCCCTCCAAGCTCGCGGCCTACGCGGGGCTTGGACCATCTACCCGACAGTCGGGAACCTCCATCAACACTTGCGTGTCGAGTCGTCGCGGCAACCATCGCCTGAAGAACGCCCTCTTCCTGGCCGCCTTCGCAAGCCTGCGCCATCCGCCTTCTCGGGCCTACTACGACCGGAAGCGCGCTCAGGGAAGACGTCACAACGAAGCCATCCTTTGCTTGGCACGCCGGAGAATCGACGTGCTGCATGCGATGCTCACCCGCGGCGAGCTCTACCACTGGTCACCGATCCCCGAACCCGATCTGCAAGTCCGAGCCGCTTGACAATCGACATAGGGACGCCCCCCCCGTATGGGCACTGTCAAGAGATGCCTTTCTCCAAGATGCCTTTCTCTCTGCGCCCCGGCAGTCGCCATGAGGGACGCGCCCTCCGGGATGCGGCCGGCCGAAGCCCCTCCCGCGCTCGGGCCTCATCCCAGGCCGCAAGGCCCACCGGCGAATCTGAACCGGACGTGGTGAGGGCAGACCCGTGGTGTGCCGGTACTCCACCTGAAAGTGGGCATCTTGGGAATCGAACCACGCGGCGATGAGCGGGCCGTTGTGTGTGTTTGTCCTGTCAAGTGCTGTTATCATAAGTAGCCCAGTGCATGGGGAAGGAGGGGTCTGACGGTGGCCACAAAGGCGCCTGCACGCGGGCGCCGGCGTCCTCCGTCGCACCGCAAGCGCACGCCTCTTCTCGATCGCGTGCGCCATGCGGCCGGCGAGTCCTTGGCGCCCCACAAGGGCGATGTCTACGGCGTGGCCCTGGTCGCGTTGGGAATCCTCCTCGGACTTGCCGTCTACCTCCACACCGGGGGGATCATCGGACGGGGGCTGGACATCGCCTTCCGAGGTCTGCTCGGCTATCTCGCCTTCCTTCTTCCCCCGGCGGTGCTGCTGGTGGGAATCCTCATGCTCGCCGGCTACCCCAAGCCGGAGCGTGGCCGGGTGGTCATCGGTCTGGGCGGCGCTTTCATCGGTCTGGACGGCATCGTTCATCTTGTTCGAGGAAGCCCCACGCACGGGACCGCGGCCCTCCAGGGGTCCGGGGGCCTGCTGGGCGCGGTGACGGCCTCTCCGCTGGGCAGGCTTGTTTCTACCCCCGGCGCGGTCGTGGTCTTCTTCGCGTTTGCGTTCCTGGGGGTGCTGATTGCCACGAAAACCCCGGTGCGCAAGGTGGGCGAGGTGATCGCTCGAGGTGTGCGACTTCTGTGGCGCAAGCGCCCCGGTGGTTCGCAGACGCCGGCGATGGACAAGGAAGGTCCGCAGCCGCGTCGTGCCAAGAGGAAAGCGGTGCCCGCCGAAGCCTCATCCTCTGAGGTGCCGGCGCCGTTCGTCGGCAGGCCCGCGCTCGGTGGGCGCGCACAGCCGGGCGCTCGCGAGGTCCAGCAGCTTGCGCTCGAGGTCAAGGCCAAGGGCGCGGGCTACGCGCTTCCGCCGAGCAGGTTGCTCCAGCCCTCCAGGGCGGTCGAGACTCCGGGGCGCGCGCTCGAGGAGACAAAGACGATCCTCGAGGAGACCCTTCGCCAGTTCGAGGTGGATGCGACCGTGCCCCGCTTCACGCGAGGTCCCACGGTCACGCGCTTCGAGGTGGAGCTGGGTCCGGCGGTGAAGGTGTCCCGCGTGGTCAGTCTCTCCCATGACATTGCCTACGCCCTGGGGACTCCCGACGTGCGCATCATCGCTCCGATTCCGGGACGCTCGGCCATCGGCATCGAGGTTCCCAACCGGGTCCGGGAGCTCGTCACTCTGGGGGACATCCTCTCCAGCGAGGCCGCCGCCAAGGCCGCGCACCCGCTCACCGTGGCTCTGGGTAAGGACATCGGCGGGGCGCCCGTGCTCGCCAATCTCGCCGAAATGCCCCACCTGCTCATCGCGGGGGCAACCGGTTCCGGCAAGTCAGTTTGCCTGAACGCGCTCGTGACTTCGCTGCTGATGCGCAATTCCCCGGATCAGGTGCGCATGATCCTCATCGACCCGAAACGGGTCGAGATGACCAACTACCAGGGAGTTCCGCACCTGCTCACGCCGGTGGTCACTCACCCCAAGCGGGCCGCTGAGGCGCTGGCATGGACGGTTCGGGAGATGGAGATGCGCTTGGAGCAGCTCGCCTCGACGGGGGTGCGATCCATCGACGGCTACAACGAACTGGCGCGCAAGGCGATGCCCGAAGCCGGACAGGGCGGCCGGGCTGAGCTCGATACCGGCAGCGCCGAAGGCGAGAGACCTGACGGGAGACCGGCGGCGGCGGCCCTCGAGCCAATGCCCTACATAGCCGTGGTGGTGGACGAGCTGTCCGACCTGATGATGGTTTCGCCGCGCGAGGTCGAAGACGCGATCTGCCGTATCGCGCAGATGGCGCGCGCGGTGGGGATTCACCTGGTGGTGGCCACCCAGCGTCCGAGCGTGGACGTGGTCACCGGGCTGATAAAGGCGAACATCCCGTCACGCATCGCGTTCTCGGTGGCCAGTGGCGCCGATTCCCGCGTGATCCTGGACATGGGGGGAGCCGATAAGCTGGTCGGACACGGGGACATGCTCTTCTTGCCCGCCGGAACCTCCAAGCCCCGGCGCATCCAGGGCGCGTACTTGACCGAGACGGAAGTCGCACGGGTGGTCGGCTTCTGCAAGGCTCAGCAGGAAGCGCACTACCGGCAGGGAATCGTCGGTGAACCCCGCGGGGGAGGCGAGGAGTTTGACGACGATGAGGACGAGCTGCTCGACCAAGCTCTGGATCTCGTCGTGCGTTCGGGCTTCGGCTCGACCTCGATGCTGCAGTCCAAGATGAAGGTCGGCTTCTCACGGGCCCGGCGCATCATGGATCAGCTCGAGGATCGCGGCATCGTGGGCCCATCGGAAGGTTCCAAGCCACGCGCCGTCCTCATGACGGTGGACGAGCTGCTGGACATGCGAGCCAGGGAGGCCGCGCTTCCCTGAGCGGAGCGCCCCAAGCAGCGCAGCGCGGCTCGACAAGTGGGCGCAGACGCCATGTCGGGACGGTTGTCCGCTCTTGCGGGCCGGAGATAGAATGCGATCGCTTCTCGGACTTCTCGAGCCGGGCTTCCGGCGCCTTCTAGTGAAAGAGTCGTGATCGCCGTGATCGGCATCGGAAAGACGCTGCGATCGGCGCGTGAAGCTCAGGGAAAGACCCTCCAGGTGGTGAGCGCCTCCACGAAGATCCGGGAGGATCGCCTGGCCGCCATCGAAGAAGAGCGTTTCGATGGTCTTGGAGGCGACGCCTACGTCCGGGGCTTCATTCGTTCCTACGCCGTCTTCTTGGGGCTGGACCCGGCCCCATTGCTCGAACAGCACTCGTCATCCGTCGCCGCTTCGCCCCTCTCACTGCTGCAGCTTCTGGAGCACCCGGTGGCGGTCGAGCGCCGCGGTATGCGCTTCAACTGGACGGCGGCCGGTGTGTTGGCCGCTCTGGTTCTGCTGAGCGTTTCGCTGGTCGGCCTGCTGCAGTCCTCCAACAAGCCTTCGGCCAACTCGGCTCTTCGTCCGGCCCTGGCTCCCGAGGCCTCCTCTGCCTCGGTGGAGCCTGCCGTGGTGGCTCAACTGCCACCGGTGGATGCTCAAGCGGTTGGTGTCGAGGTCGGCTTGGCTGTGATCGGCACGCGGTGCTGGGTTCAGATCGAGGTCGACGGGCAGAAGGCCTTCGAGGGCATGGTGCTTCAAGGCCAGTCTCGGTCGTGGCACGGGCTCTCCGCGGTGCGGGTCATCCTGGGCGATGCGGGCGCGGTGCGGCTGTCGGTGAACGGAAAGGATCTCGGTATCCCCGGCGACGCGGGCCAGGTGTACAAACGCGTCTTCGGCCCGGGCGACCCAAGCGTCCAAGGGTGACCCGGCCCTCCGGTGGAGAGGGGGGCGGGATGAACTTGCCAAACGCCCTCACCCTCCTGCGCGTGGCGATCGTCCCGTTCTTTGGGATCGTCCTTGCCCATCGCGACGCACGCGCCTCCTCGATCGCCGCACTACTCTTCCTGCTGGCGGCTGCGACCGACAACCTGGACGGCTACATCGCCCGCTCCCGCAACCTGGTCACGACCTTCGGCGAGATCATGGATCCGATAGCCGACAAAGCGCTGGTGGCCACCGCGGCGATCATGCTCTCCGTTCAGCACCGGCTTGCGGTCTGGATCACGGTCGTCATCCTCGCCAGGGAGTTTCTGGTGACCGGCTTGCGCTTCGTGGCTCTGCGCCGGAACGTGGTCATCGCCGCCTCGCCCTGGGGCAAGTGGAAGACCGCGTCCCAGATCCTGGGCCTGCTGCTGGTCCTGCTTCCGTTGGAGCCGGCGGCGTTCTGGCTGCGCGACACCGCGATGTACGTCGCCGTGGCGCTCACGCTGTGGTCGGGGATCGACTACATGCTCGCCTACAGGCGTCCGGCGAGGGCGGAATAGGAGAAGGGGACGTCATGCGGGCCGAGGTCGTGGCCGTCGGTACCGAGCTGCTGCTGGGCCAGATTGTCAACACCAACGCCTCCTTCGTTTCGGATCGCCTGGGGGGCATCGGGGTCGACGTCTGCTACCACACCTGCGTGGGAGACAATCCTGTTCGCATGGCCGAGGTTCTGCGCTCGGCGCTCGCTCGAGTTGACGTTGTCGTCGTCACGGGAGGGCTGGGTCCCACTCAGGACGACATCACTCGTGAGGCCTTGGCAGAAGTGGCGGGTGTCGGGCTCTCGCGCCGGCCGGAGGCGGAGGCCGCCCTCAGGGAGCGCTTTGCCCGCCTGGGTCGCGAGATGGCCGAGATGAACCTGCGCCAGGCCGATCTGCCCGCCGGCTCCATCCTGATACCTGCGACGGTCGGCACGGCGCCGGGCTTCATCATGGAGATCTCCGGCAAGGTCGTCTACGCGTTGCCGGGGGTTCCGCGCGAGATGGAGGACATGATCGAGCGCGCCGTGCTTGCCGACCTCTCCCGGCGCATGCCCGGACCTGCGCAGGTGCTGGTGAGCCGCGTGCTCAAGGTGGTGGGGCTGCCCGAATCCGAGATCGCACAACGGGTTGCGGGAGTATGGGCGGGGTCCACGGGCAATCCCACGCTTGCCTTCCTGGCGTCGGTGGGAGAGGTCAAGCTTCGTCTCACCGCCAAGGCCGCGAGCAAGGAGGAGGCGCGAGCGCTGATCGAGCCCGACGAGCGCGCCATGCGGGAGATCCTGGGCTCTGCCGTGATGGGCGCCGACGAGGACACGCTGGAGAGCGTGGTGGGGGCACTGCTGAGGCAGCGCGGCCAGACCCTTGCGACGGCCGAATCCTTGACGGCCGGGCTCGTGGCCGGGCGCATTGCCTCGGTGCCCGGGGCAAGCGCGTACTTCGCCGGGGGCCTGGTTGGCTACGCCGTTGAAGCCAAGGCATCGGTGCTGGGAGTCGACCCCGGTCTGCTGGCGACCTATGGGCCGGTGTCCGAGCCAACGGTGGTGGCTATGGCGGAGGCGGTGCGCCGGCGCTTCGGCGTGACCTGGGGCATTGCCACGACCGGCGTGGCGGGACCCGAAACCCAAGGGGGACAACCGGTCGGGACTCTATGGGTGGGGCTGGACGGGCCGGACGGTCCGGTGGCCCGGCGGGTGCGGGTGCCCGGGGAGAGAGAGCAGGTCAGGCGCTGGGCGGTCGCGGGAGCACTGAATCTGCTGAGGCTCTCGCTCCTGGATGGCATGGACGCTTGGCCGGCGGCGCCCGCGGTACCGGGAGACTAGGGCCTTGTCCGATCGGCAAACCGTGTGCGGTGGGGGTGGATTGGGGCCGGAAGCCGCCGGACGGTTATTCCTCGCGATCGAGGTTGCGCAGTCTGCCACCGCCCATCTTGCCGGTGCGCTGGAGGGACTGCACCGCGATCTGGCGCGCCACAAGTGGGTGGAGTCCGGCAAGTACCATCTGACCTTGGCGTTTCTGGGCGAGACCCCCGCCAAGCGGGTGGCGGATCTCGATCGCGCGGCTGCCCGGGCGGCTGAGGGAGTCAAGCGGGGCAGCGCGCGGCTTGTGGGACTGGGGGCGTTCCCGACGCCGCGCCGCGCGCGCGTGTTGTGGGCAGGAGTCGACGATGTCGATGGGACCCTGGAGCACGCGGCCGCGCGGCTTCGCCGCTCACTCGATCGAGCGGGTTTTCCGGTGGAGTCCCGTCGGTTCGTGCCGCACCTGACGCTGTGCCGGTTTCGGGAGCCGGTGGATCTCGATGGACGGCTGGAGGTGCCGACCGGCTCGGAGGCCTTCGGTGTCAACGAGTTGGTGCTCTTTCGAAGTCATCTGTCCGGACGGGTCCCCCAATACGAACCCCTCGCTCGCTACGCCTTCTCCCACCCGGCGCGGAGGGACGACGAGAGCCTCTGAGGTTCGCGGGGCCCCTGCGTCGAGGTCACTATCGGGGACCGGCCGGTCTCGGCTGCCGTAAGGGCTTGTCGGGCGCGGGTCTTGGGCTGGAAGCCTGCAACGACCAAGCCCGGCTTCGCCGGGCTTGGTCAGGCGGAAGTGGTTTCGCCGGCCGGAGATGGCCGGCTCTTGATGTGGTCGAGGAAGGAGCCGACGGCCTTGCGAGCGATCACCGCTCCCGCGATCATGCCTGCCCCCGCGACGAGCAGCCCCATCTGGTTTCCGTCCAACTTGATCGGTCCCACCCGCAGAGTGGGCACAAGCCCGGCAATCGCGGCCAGACCGATGCCTGCGAGCAGGAAGAAGCGCACCAACCCGTGCACGGCGGCGAAGGCCCGGCCTCGGAACTCCTCGGGGGTTCCTTCCTGAAGGAGTGTGATACCGAGGGTCAGCGTCGCGGCCGTGGCCGCCCCGAAGACCACGGCCGCCGGGAAGGCGATGACCACCCAGGGGCAGGCCCCCATCGACGCCAGTGTGATGCCCTGCAGCGCCAGCGTCTCGGGGAAACGGTTGGCCCGCTGCAGGCGGCCGACCTTCTGAGCGATGACAAGACCGATGGCCATGCCGGCGCCGAAAAGGCTGGCGAGGTATCCGAAGGTGCGGTCGTCTCCGCCGAGGGTCTCGTGGACGTAGGCGATGCCGAGGGCGAAGAGGATTCCCCCGCCCAATGCGGCTATCGAGATCCCGGCCCCGAGAGAGGGCAGACCGGGCGTTCGCTTGAGGAAGCTCAGTCCTTCTCGCCACATCCCCTTTGCGGGAGGCAGGGTGCCTCTCGCGCGCCCCTTGGCGGTGATACGGGCGACCGCCCATGCCGAGACCAGGAACGTGGCAGCGTCGAAGAAGAAGGCGAGCCGCCACACGTGACTTGAGAGAAAGCCCGACAGTGGAAGCCAGTGGGGCAGCACGGCCGGTATGGCGACCAGCCCCGAGAAGAATGCGGCGGCCAGCGGGATCGATCCGTACGAAGATCCCAGAACCAGCCCGTTGGCTGCGGCCAGTTCGTCGGGTTCCACGAGATCGGGCACCAGGGCGTCGCGAGCCGGCAGGGAGAAGATCGACAGCGCTTCGTGCACGAAGGCCAGCACGTAGAGCATCCCCAGGCCGAAGAATGGAACGGCGGCGATGAGCCCGGCGCGGACAAGGTCGGAGATGATCATGATCAGCCTGCGGTCCATGCGGTCGGCGACCAACCCTCCGGCCGGCGCGCCGATCATGGTGGGCGCAAGGCGCAGGGCGAGGATGCCGCCGGCGGCCGCGCTGGACTTGCCCGAGAGATCGTAGGCGGCGGCCAGGAACGCCACGGTCCCGACCCAGTCGCCGAACCCGGAGACCGCCTGGCCGCCAAGCAGCCGGCGGAAGTCCCGGTGCCCGAGAGAGCGGCGCAGCGGACCGGGCCCGGCCTCCTGTTTGGCGGATTCCCGGAATGGCAGTTCTCGCCCTTTCGGGAAATGTAGGGGAAACTGGGTCGATGAACGGGGGCGAGGAATTCTCACCCCGGCTCCTCGCCCATCAAGTCATCAGCAGGGGGTGCTATGACGCGGGTCGCGGTCATCACGGACAGCGCGGCGAACCTCCCCACGGACCTGGCTGCAAAGTCCGGCATTTCCGTGGTGCCAATGTACCTGAAGTTCGGTGCTGAGGTCCTGAGAGACGGCGTTGATTTGGCGGGAACGCAGTTCTACGAGCGGCTGGTCTCAGGCCGGATGTTGGCCACGACCTCGGCTCCATCCCCGGGGGATTTCCTCCGGGCGTTCGATGCGTGTTTCGAGCGCGGCGCGGACTGTGCCCTGTGCGTGAGCGTGGCCTCGAGCATGAGCGTGAGTTGCGACTCTGCCCGCCTGGGGGCAAGGAACCTTCCGGAGCGTCGGGTCGAGGTCCTGGATTCCGGAACCGCCTCGATCGCCGAGGGGTTCGTGGCCCTGGAGGCAGCCCGGGCGGCGGCCGGCGGCGCCGGTTTGGATGAGGTCGTGTCCCGGGCTGAGGAGATCGCGGCGCGGGTCGACCTGGTGGCTGCGATCGGGACCTTCGAATTCCTGCGCCGGTCGGGGAGAGTCAACTCTCTGGCGGCTCTGGCGGCCACGGCCCTGGACATCCACCCGGTGTTCCGCTTCCGCCGTGGTCACCCTGGGCCGATCGCCAAGCCGCGCACGCGCCGGCGGGCGTTGGAGCGCGTGATGCGGGAGATCCTGGAGGGCGCCGGGGATCGGCCCGTGCACCTGGGGGTCTTCCACGCCGGGTGCATGGATGACGCCCTGGCCATGGAGGTCGCGCTGAAGGAACGACTTGATGTGCGAGAGTCCCTTGTCACGGAGTTCACCGCGGTGATGGGCGCCCACACCGGGCCCGGCCTCGTCGGCGCGGCCTACTGGACCGAGTAGGGCGGGGGGCGTGGTGACCTGGGGCCTTACGTGTGTGGCAGGTGCCTATCTGCTGGCATGCTTCCCGTCTTCGATCGTGATGGCTCTCGCGGCCGGTCGCCGCGAGATCGTCGCCGAGATGTCGCGCGGGGACAGCAAGGCCGATGCCCACTACCTTCTGCGCACCAACGGTATGGGGGGACTGGCGACCGCGGCGGTGTGCGTGGACATCCTGAAGGTGGGCGTGCCGTTGCTGGCGGCGCGGCTGTTGGATGTGCCCGAGTGGACGCTCGCCGGCATGGCCGTGGCGGCCGTGCTGGGCAGCACCTGGCCCTTCGCCTGGAGGCGGGCCGCCGGGCGCGGGCTCTCCGCCACTGCGGGGGCGTGTCTGGTGATCATGCCGCCGGCGATGTTCCTGGCCGGAGCCATCACCGGGCTGGGCACCCTTGCCAAGCGAAGCGGTGTGGCATCGACGATCGGGTTCTCGCTGCTGCCGGCCGCCGGCTGGGCCATGGGAGAGCCGTGGGAGCGGGTGGCCGCCTCGGGGGCCATGCTGATCATGGTGGGCGGACGGCGCCTGGAGGGCTGGCGTGGCGACGTGGCCTCGGGGCTGAGGCCTTGGCGAGTGCTTGTCAACCGTCTGGTGCATGACGAGGCGGTCCACTAAGTGCCCACCGGCGCAAATACGCTCACATTCGAGCGCCCCCGCATCCCCGATGGCTGCGTTGCTCGTCGCTTGCGTACCATCAAGGTACGCGGCGCTCCTCGCGGCCTTGCCCTCGGGGCGCGGTGACGCTCTCGGTTGTGACCGTACTCACGCCGGCGAGCACTAGGGTCGTTGTGCTCGAACAGGTGTTCTGATACGCTCCGGCCGGAAACGGCGGGGATCGGTGGCCTTTAGGACCGGGCTGAGGCGGCTGTGGATTGCCCCCGGGACTGTCGGGGCCCGCGGATATACTGCGGGCGTCGTTGGGCCGGACCGGTTTGGCCAACGCGAAGAGAGGATCCGTGCGCCGGCCGGGAGATGGTCCCGCGGGCGTCTAGCTCAAGGAGGGGTTCCCGTGGAGCGGGACAAGGCTCTTGAATTGGCGGTTGCCCAGATCGAGCGGCAATTCGGCAAGGGCTCGATCATGCGCCTGGGCGAGGACACCGCCCGGATGAACATCGCCGTCATTTCCACGGGCTGCCTGGCCATAGACCTGGCCCTGGGAACCGGCGGGTTGCCGCGGGGCCGGATCGTGGAGATCTACGGTCCGGAAAGCGGAGGTAAGACCACACTTGGTCTTCACGTGATCGCCGAGGCTCAGAAGGCCGGCGGCATAGCCGCGTTCATCGACGCGGAGCACGCTTTGGATCCGATCTACGCGCGGTCACTGGGCGTGAACATCGATGAGCTGCTCATCTCTCAGCCGGACACCGGAGAGCAGGCGCTGGAGATCGCGGACATGCTGGTGCGCTCGGGCGCGATCGATGTGATCGTGGTGGACTCGGTCGCGGCGCTGGTTCCGCGGGCTGAGATCGAGGGCGAGATGGGCGACTCGCACGTCGGGCTTCAGGCGCGGCTCATGTCCCAGGCCCTTCGCAAGCTGGCCGGAAACGTCAACCGCAGCCGCACGACCGCGGTCTTCATCAACCAACTCCGCGAAAAGATCGGGGTGATGTTTGGGTCACCTGAAGTGACTCCGGGTGGGCGGGCCCTGAAGTTCTATGCCTCCGTGCGCATCGACGTGCGTCGCATCGAGGCCCTCAAGGAAGGTACCGAATTCGTGGGTAGCCGCACGCGAGCGAAGGTGGTCAAGAACAAGCTCGCACCGCCCTTCCGCTCGGCGGAGTTCGACATCATCTACGGCAAGGGCATCTCCCGCGAGGGCAGCCTGCTCGATCTGGGAGTGGACCACGGCGTGCTGAAGAAGTCCGGCGCCTGGTTCACCTACGGCGCGGATCAGATCGGCCAGGGCCGGGAGAACGCGCGCGCCTACCTGGTGGATCATCCGGACGTGGCTGCTGCGATCGAGAAGCAGGTCAAGGACAAGCTGGGCTTGGGGGAGGCAGTGGTTCCCCCCGCAGAGGAGCCCGAATAGGCGGCGGCCGGGAACGGGGAAGAGTTGGCGGCGGAAAGAGGCGGGCGAGAGAAGCGGCCGATTGGCGGGGCCTCCGGGATTCGCGCCGGCGAGGATGCGGGCAGCGTGTCCACGGCCAGGGCTGCGGCTCTGAGGTTGCTGGCAGTCCACGCGCGAAGTCGGGCAGAACTTGGCGAGAGGCTCGCGCTCAAGGGGTTTGATGCGAGCACGGTGGCAACCGTCTTGGATGATCTCACCGGCATTCGACTGCTCGACGATGAATCCTTCGCTCGAGACTGGGTCCAGGTGCGCTCCGAAGTTCGTGGAAGCGCACCTGCTGTTCTTCGCCGCGAGTTGCTGGCCAAGGGTGTCGATGCCGGGCTGATCGAAGAGGCCATCGCCGGCACCTTCCCCGGGGACGCCGTGGCCGGACGGGCATGGGAAGTCGGCCGGATGCGGCTTCAAAGGCTTCAGGGACTCACTCCGGAGGTCCAAGCCCGCCGGCTCGCCGGCTACCTCATGCGCCGGGGCTACCCGGAAGGCCTTGCGAAGCGGGTTGCAGTGGAACTGACCGGGGTTTTCGAGGTCCACTGAGCGAGCCGCGGACATCGGCCGGTGTCGGGGGATCGGCCAGTCCAACTTCCTTCTTGCGGTGTGCGCCACACGCCAGCAGGGGTACAGGCGCCTCGGATTGCGCGCCCGGCAAGTCGTCGCTCGGGGTATCTTGGCGCCGATTTGAGCGGGCGGGGGGCAGTCGCGTGCCAGTTACGCCCAGTGGCCCTCAGTCCCCGCGAGTGGTGAGTGCGTTGACCAAGGAGCCTGGTGAGTCTAGGATCGGTTCTGTCTGAACCCGATGATCAAGCTCGCGTAGGCTTTGAGGCCTTGGCACTACTCGCTGCTAGCAGCGTTTCCTGGAAGAAGACGTTGAGCACCCGATGGTTTGGGGGCTCTCTTCCGCGTTTCTAGGCTGCGGGAGCCATACCCGTCCCTCTACGTGGGTCCTCGTCGGGCCAGGCTCCGTGTTTCCGGGTTCCCGGACACGGACAAAGCGTCCGGGGAGACCCGGACGAACGATGCATGAGGGAGGGGGCCACAATGAACTTGATTCTGGGCATCCTCCTCGGCGTGTTGGCCGGTGCGGCCCTTGGGTATGTCCTTCAGAAGACCATGGCGAAGGGGCAGGTGGGATCGGCCGAGAGCCGAGCCCACCAGGTTATCGAGGACGCGCGGCGTGAAGCCGAGGCACTGCGGCGTGAAGCCGACACCCTGCGGCAGCAGGCAGGCGTCGAGGTCAAGGAGGAGAGCCTCAGGCTGCGGGCACAGGCCGAGGATGAGGCGGGTTCTCGCCTCAAGGAGGTTCGCCAGCGCGAGGAGCGGCTCGTGCAGCGCGAGGAGGCGCTGGAGGGCAAGTCCCAGCTTCTCGACGGCCGGGGCCAGACGTTGGACAACCGTGAGCAAGGGCTGGCCGAGCGTGACGCTGAGTTGGGACGCGCGCGGGCAGAGCTGGCGCAAGCCGCCGATGTTCATCGTCGGGAGCTCGAGCGGGTCGCAGGCATGACCGCCGTCGAGGCCAAGACCGTGCTGGTCAAGAGCATCGAGGAGCAGGCCAAGCGGGAGGCGATGGTCCTGGTTCGCGACCTGGAGCAGCAGGCTCGCGAAGAGGCCGACCGTAGGGGACGCAAGATCGTCACGATCGCCATCCAACGGGTGGCCAGCGAGCAGACGGCGGAGTCGACGGTGGCCGTCGTGGCGCTGCCGGGCGATGCGATGAAGGGCCGGATCATCGGGCGTGAAGGCCGCAACATCCGCGCGTTCGAGTCCACCACCGGGGTGAACCTCATCATCGACGACACTCCGGAAGCGGTGCTGCTTTCTTGCTTCGACCCGGTTCGCCGTGAGGTCGGGCGACTCACGCTGGAGAAACTCGTCTCGGACGGGCGCATCCACCCGGCACGCATCGAGGAGACCTACGAGCGTTCCAAGGTTGAGGTCGAAGCCGAGGTCCGCCGCGCCGGCGAGGAGGCCATCCTGTCGGTAGGCATCACCGAGATGCATCCCGAACTGGTGCGCGTGCTTGGCCAGCTCAGATACCGGTCCTCCTACGGCCAGAACGTTCTGCAGCACCTGACGGAATCGGCGCACCTGGCCGGGGTCATGGCCGCTGAGTTGGGCATCGAGGTCAAGCTCGCCAAGCGCTGTGCGCTGTTGCATGACATCGGCAAAGCCCTCACGCACGAAGTCGAGGGCTCCCACGCGCTGATCGGCGCGGAGTTGGCTCGCCGGCTGAAGGAATCGGCCGACGTCGTCCACGCCATCGAGTCCCACCACGGCGAGGTCGAGCAACATTCCATCGAGGCGGTGCTGACCCAGGCGGCGGACGCCATCTCTGGTGGACGCCCGGGTGCGCGCCGGGAGACCCTGGAGTCCTACGTCAAGCGCTTGGAGCGGCTGGAGGCAATCGCCGAGTCCTACCCCGGCGTTGAGAAGGTCTTCGCCATGCAGGCGGGCCGCGAGGTCCGCGTCATGGTCAAGCCCGAGGACATCGACGACCTGGCCGCCCAGGTCATGGCGCGCGACATCGCCAAGAAGATCGAGGAAGAGCTGCAGTACCCGGGCCAGATCCGGATCACCGTCGTGCGCGAGGTGCGGGCGGTGGAGTTCGCGAAGTAGGTGTGGGTGGGGAGGTGCCGAGGAGCCGGAGCGCTCCTCGGCACCCTGCCGGCCGAAGGCGAGAACGCGGTACTGGCCCCACCACTACAGCGGAAGGGCCAACTTGTCGGAGCGAAGGCAACTCACCTACTTCGTGCGCACCTTCGGATGCCAGATGAACTTCCACGACTCCGAGCGTATAGCCGGCTTGCTGGAGTCGCGCGGGTATCGCGCTGCCGAGAGCCCGGAGACGGCCGACCTGGTGGTGTTCAATACCTGCGCCGTGAGGGAGCATGCGGGCGACCGGCTCTACGGACATCTCGGCCACCTGGCGTCATTGAAGCGGGAGCGGCCCGAGTTTCGCATCGCGGTGGGCGGGTGCCAGGCGCAGATGGATCGAGAGCGCTTGCTGGTTAAGGCGTCCCATGTGGATGTGGTGTTCGGCACTCACAACCTTGCAAGCCTTCCCGACCTCCTTGAACGGGTGGAGCTGACCGGCCGGCCTCAGGCGGAGATCCTCGAGGAGACCGAGGCCTTCCCGAGCTGCCTTCCCTCCAAGCGGGAACGCTCCTTCAGGGCGTGGGTGACGGTCTCCAAGGGCTGCGACAACACCTGCACATTCTGCGTCGTGCCCGCCTTGCGGGGGCCGGAGACGTCGCGCCGTCCCGAGGAGGTCCTTGCCGAGATCGAAGGACTGGTGGCGGATGGGGTGGTCGAGGTCACCCTGTTGGGTCAGAACGTCAACTCCTACGGCCACGATCTCTCCGGCAGGGTGAAGTTCTCGGATCTGCTGCGATCCCTTGGTGGCGCGGAGGGGCTTCGCCGTGTGCGCTTCACCAGCCCCCATCCCAAGGACTTCCCGGAGGAAACCATCCGGGCAATCGCCGAAACGCCCAACGTCTGTGAGCACGTGCACCTGCCGCTGCAATCGGGCAGCGACGAGGTGCTGCGGGCGATGCGCCGTTCGTATCGCGCGCAGCGCTACCTGCGCTTGGTGGAGTCGCTCAGAAACGCGGTGCCGGATCTGGCGCTGACGACCGATCTCATCGTGGGTTTCCCCGGCGAGACCGAGAGGGACTTCGCCGACACCCTGCGGGTCGTCGAGGCTTCGCGCTTCGATGCCGCCTACACATTCATCTACTCGCCCCGGCCCGGCACGCCGGCCGCCTCGATGAACAACCAGGTTGCCCCCGGGGTCATTCAGGAGCGGTTTGCCCGCCTGGTCGAGTTGGTGGAGCGTCTCGGGTTGGAGGCGAACCGGCCTCTGGTGGGCAGGATCTTCGAGGTGCTGGTCGAGGAGGTGTCCATCAAGAACCCCGACCGGCTCTCCGGCAGAACTCGCTCCAACAAGCTGGTGCACTTCCCCAAGAGGGATGGCATTGGTGCCGGCGGTTTTGTCCAGGTGCGCATCGACCGGGCCACACCCCACTACCTGGTCGGCGAGGCCGTCGAACGCGGGCGGAACCCGGAAGGGACTGCGTCCGGCGAGGCCGTCGACCGCGGGCGGAACCCGGAAGGGACTGCGTCCGGCGAGGCGGGGGCTGCGGCGGTTTCGGCGGGGGAGGTGAGTCGGTAGGTGGTATCTGTCATGCGCGCAAGCGCACCCAGGCCCGGAGAGCGGGCGCCGGCCGATTCGGAGCCGGACGGCGAACCTGAAATAGAGGTGCCGCCGCGTCCGAGAGGCAAGGTTCTCGCTCTGGTGGGCCCCACCGCATCGGGCAAGACGGCCATGGCCCTGGAGATCGCCCCGGAATTGGGCGCCGAGATCGTCTCTTGCGACTCGATGCTGGTGTATCGAGGCATGGACATCGGAACGGCCAAACCCACCGCGGAGGAGCGAGCGCGCGTACGTCACCACCTGGTGGACATCGTGGAGCCGGCTCGTGATTTCACCGTCCAGCAGTTTCAGACCGTCGCCCGCGCGGCGATCGATGAGATCTCATCGCGTGGGAAGCGCCCCCTGCTGGTGGGAGGCTCAGGGCTCTACTTCCGGGCCGTGGTGGATGCGCTGGAGTTTCCGGGCACCGACCCCAAGCTGCGCGAACGGTTGGAGAAAGAGGCCAGTGAAGCCGACCCTCGGGAGTTTCACGCCCGGCTGGCCGAGAGAGACCCGGAGGCGGCGGCGCGCATCTCGCCGGCCAACGTGCGAAGAGTCGTGAGGGCCCTCGAGGTCTGGGAAGTGACCGGGCGCCCGTTCTCGTCGTTTCGCAAGGCCTGGGACGCCCGCGAGTCGGTGTATCCGCTGAAGGTGTGTGGGTTGTCGGTTCCCCCCGAGGACTTGAGCAGGAGAATCGAGGACCGAGTGCGCAGGATGCTGGAGGCGGGCTTGGTGGAGGAGACGCGGGCTCTGGCGGCCAGGCCGATGAGTCGCACTGCCCGGCAGGCCTTGGGATACAAGGAGATCTTGGACTACCTGGCGGGCCACTGTACTCTTGAGGAGGCCGTCGCTCTGACGGTTCGGCGGACCCGGGCATTTGCCCGGCGCCAGCTTTCCTGGTTCCGCGCCGATCCCAGGGTGTGCTGGCTTCCTGCCTCGGAGGGAGCCACCGGCGTCCTCGAGTTCTTCCGCGGACCCGTCGTCGAAGGGGGCATGCAGTGAAGTTCGTGAAGTCCCACGGGACCGGCAACGACTTCGTGATGATCGAGGATCTCTCCGGCGAAATCACTTTGGATCGTGATCTGGTGCGGGCCCTGTGTGATCGGCATTTTGGCGTCGGGGCCGACGGGGTAGTCCGCGTGGCCAAGGGCTCGTCCGGCGGGCAGTTCTTCATGGACTACTGGAACGCCGACGGGAGTGTCGCGGAGATGTGTGGCAACGGCATCCGCTGCCTGGGCAAGTATGTGGGGGACCGCGGCCTTGCCTCGGGTGAGGAGATCATCGTCGAGACCAGAGGCGGTTTGCGCACTCTGAGGCTGGAGCGAGATCTGGGCCCGACGGGCAAGGTTCGCAGGGTCCAGGTGGACATGGGAGTGCCGGTGTTGGAGCGTTCCGCCATTCCGGTCGCCGGCGATGGCGCGGATGCGCTCAGGGAGACCATCGAGGTCGATGGGGAGCGAGTGGCGGCAACCTGCCTATCCATGGGCAACCCGCATGCGGTGCTGTTCGTGGATGAGGTCTCCTCGGCTCCGGTTGGATCTCTGGGACCCCGCCTGGAGACGCATCCGCTGTTTCCCTCCAAGACCAACGTCGAGTTCGTGCAGGTGCGCGACCATGACCGGGTCGCGGTGCGCATCTGGGAACGGGGGGTGGGGGAGACTCTCTCTTCCGGGACCGGATCCTGCGCCTCCGTGGTGGCCGGTCAGTTGCGTGGGTTGACCGGACGGCGCGTCGAGGTGGCCGTGTTAGGGGGGTTGCTGGAGATCACGTGGGAGGGCGTGGGCGAGCCGGTCATGATGTCGGGTCCTGCCGTCGAGGTGGCCGAGGGAATCCTCGATCAGGATTGGCTGAGGGCATCACGCGATACCCGACCCCCCCGAGGTTAGCCGGGCGGGCACGAGTCCGGGCACGAGTCCGGGCAGAAGCGCGGGATGGCGCGGCGGCGGAATGCTTCGATGCGGACGGAGGCAAGGATCCAGCGCTGTTGGATGACGGCGCAGGAGAACGAGGCGACAGAAACGCGGGATGACGAACTGACGAAGTGGTCTTGGTAGACATAAGGAGAAGGGGATGCGCCTGGCCGGCCGGATTGAGAATCTGCCCGCGTACCTGTTCGCGGAGTTGGATCGCAAGGTGGCCGAACGCCGGCGAGCCGGGGTGGACGTCATCTCTTTCGCCATCGGCGACCCGGACCAGCCGACTCCTGCTCACATCGTGGACGCGCTGCGCGAAGCGGCCGAGGACCCGAGCACTCACCGGTATCCCTCCTACTACGGCCTGCCCGAGTTCCGCTCAGCGGTGGCCGATTTCTACGAGCGCCGCTTTGGGGTGGCGCTCGATCCGGACACCCAGGTGCTTCCCCTGATCGGTTCTAAGGAAGGCATCGCCAACCTTGCCACTGCTTTCGTGGACCCGGGCGAGGTGGCGCTGGTGCCCGAGCCCTCCTACCCGGTCTACGACATCGGCACCCGGCTGGCCGGGGGGACGCCCTACCTGCTTCCCCTCACCGCCGCCAACCGTTTTCTGCCGATGCTGGACGGAGTCCCCGATGAGGTCGCCTTCAAGGCGAAGGTGTTGTGGATGGGCTACCCCTCCAACCCCACCGCCGCGGTGGCATCGCTGGAGGACTTCGAGGCTGCGGTGTTCTTCGCGCGACGGCACGACCTGCTGCTTGCCCACGACAACGCCTATTCGGAAATCACCTTCGACGGCTACGTGGCGCCGTCGGTGTTGGAAGTGCCGGGAGCCCAGGATGTCGCCGTGGAGTTCGGCAGCCTATCCAAGATCTACAACATGACCGGCTGGCGCATCGGATTCGTGGTCGGGGCGGCCAAGGCGATCGAGGCGATCGGACGGGTGAAGACCAACGTGGACTCGGGCATCTTCAACGCCATCCAGCGCGCCGGGGTGGTGGCCCTCAATGGTCCGCAGGATCACCTGCGCCCGCTGCTGGAGATCTATCGGCGCCGGCGCGACGCGATCGTCGCAACCTTCAACGAGGCGGGCTGGACCCTGGATTCCCCCAAAGGATCGCTCTACGTCTGGGTTCCTGTGCCCGAGGGAGAGACCAGCGGGTCGTTTGCCGACCGCCTGCTGGACGAGGCAGGTGTGGTGGTCGCACCCGGTCGTGGATACGGCCCGAGCGGTGAGGGTTATGTGCGCTTCTCGATCACGCTGGAAGATGGGCGCATGGCAGAGGGCCTGGAGCGGGTCCGCCGCCTACTGAAGGACGGATAGTGTCGGGCCCCCGCGACCGGCGAACCGGCGGTCCACCGCACGCCCGGTCGGACGGGATGCCCCGGCGTGAGCCCTCGCCCGCGCGGCCCGGCCTGCTTCCGAGCCAAACCCGGCCCGCTCACGCTTCTGAGGCGGCCGCCGGCGAGAAGAGGGGACCCGAGCCGAAGCCGGGGTCCGTCCTGTCGGCAAGCTCTTCCGCGGCGGCGGTGGAGCGTGAGGAAGTCAAGCTTGTTGAGTTGCGCAAGGTCCACCTCGAGCGAGTGCTGCTGGTCGGGGTGGCCCTGGGAATCCATGTCTCTGAGGCGGACGCCTCCCTTGCCGAGCTGAGGGCGCTGGCCGAGACCGCGGGCGCGCAGGTGCTGGACGAGCTCGTTCAGCGGCGAGATCGCCCCGACGCCGCCACCTTCGTGGGCAAGGGCAAGGCAATGGAGGTGCGCGATCTTGCCCGAGATCTTGGGGCCGACACCGTCGTCATCGACGAGGAGCTCGCCCCCGGCCAGTTGCGCCGGCTCGAGGAGCTCGTGGGCATCAAGGTCATCGACCGCACGGCGCTGATTCTGGACATCTTCGCCCAGCACGCACACTCGCGAGAGGGCAAGGCCCAGGTCGAACTGGCCCAGCTCAACTACCTGCTGCCGCGCCTTCGCGGCTGGGGCGAGAGCCTCACTCGTTTGGGTGGCGGCATCGGCACGCGAGGCCCCGGCGAAACCAAGATGGAGGTCGATCGCCGCCGCATCAAGCGCCGCATCGCCAAGCTGCACCGGGATCTCACCGGGCTGAGGCAGACCCGCCAGGTGAAGCGCCAGGAACGCACACGCCGGGGGGTTCCGGCCGTTGCCCTTGCCGGATACACCAACGCCGGCAAGTCCACCCTGCTCAACCGCCTGACGAGTGCCGACGTGCTGGTGGAGGACAAGCTCTTCTCGACCCTGGATCCGACAACCCGCCGGCTCACCTTGCCGGGCGGGCGTGCGGTCACCCTGTCGGACACCGTTGGGTTCGTTCGCAAGCTGCCGCACGACTTGATCGAGGCGTTCAAGTCCACGCTCGAGGAAGTGGCACTGGCGGATCTCGTGCTACATGTGGTGGACGGGTCCCATCCCCACCCGCAGGCCCAGGCGGAAGCGGTGCGCAGGGTGCTGGATGAGATCGGTGCTTCGCGGGTGCCGGAGCTTCTGTGTGTGAACAAGGTGGACGTCTGTGATGCGGTGACCCTTGCCGGGCTGCACAAGGCGTTCCCGGGAGGCGTGTTCGTCTCGGCCACCAGGGGCAGGGGGATGGAAGACCTGCTGGCCGCAATGGATGCGAAGCTTCCTCGCCCGCCGGCCCGGCTGCACTTCTTGCTGCCGTTCAATCGCGGGGATCTGCTGGATCGGGTCTACCGGGATGGCGAGGTCGAAAGCGTGGAACACACCGATCGGGGAGTGTGCGTGACCGCACGTGTGCCGGAGTCCCTGGCCGGTGCGCTGGAGCCGTTCATCGCGGATCGTCCTTCGTCCGAGCGTGGTGGGTGATTAGGCGAGCGCCCGGCAGTCTCAGGCGACCCTAGACGCGCCGCAGTAGCCCGACGACCTTACCGAGAACTGACGCCTCGTCGCCCGGAATCGGCTCGTAGGCCGGGTTGGCGGGCGTCAGCAGGATGTGGCCGTCCTTGCGCTTGAGGAACTTGATCGTGGCCTCATCCTCGATCATCGCGGCGACCATCTCGCCGCTCTCGGCGGTGGCCTGCTCGCGCACCACCACGAAGTCGCCGTCGAACACCCCGGCCTCGATCATCGAGTCACCGTGGACTTTGAGCATGAACAGGGTGCCCTCTCCCACGATCTCCCGCGGGAGCGGCATGACCGACTCGAGGTGCTCCTCGGCAAGGATGGGAGAGCCTGCGGCGATTCGCCCGACGAGCGGAACATAGGCGGGCAGCACCCGCGGCGCGACAGGCACGGCATTGGGGGAGAGGTGGACCTCGATCGCGCGCGGCTTGGTCGGGTCGCGGCGTATGTAGCCCTTGCGCTCCAGGGACTGAAGTTGGGCGTGGACCGAAGACGGCGAAGTCAAACCCACTGCCTCGCCGATCTCGCGCACGCTGGGAGGATAGCCCCGGCTTTCGACCGCCTCCCGGATGACCTCCAGAATGCGCCGCTGGCGTGCCGTCAACTGCTCGACCATCGCCTCCTCCTCCCCCAGACGACAACCCCGCGGACGTCTCGCAACGGAATGTAGCAGAGGCTTGTCCGCAAGGCAAACATGTGTTCGAAAGATCCTTGACTCGAACATGTGTGCGGATTAGCATGCAAACACCTGTTCGAGTGGATATCCCGTCGACCGAGAGTCCGGCGATTGGGGGAGGGGAGGCTCTGGGATGAGGCAGGGGAGTGGTGGCACCAGGGCCGGTCGGGCTGCGCGGGTACGCCGGCACAGGCTCCTGGTGGTCACGGTGGCGACGGCGGCCGTGGTCGGCATCTGGGGTCCGCTGGCGCAGGCGGGGGGGACCTCGGCACAGAGGGTTGCGACCAGAGCGCGGGTGCGGGTCGGCTACGAGGTACGGCAGGGCGACAGTCTATGGGGCATCGCCCAGCGGTTCGCCCCAGCCGGAAGCGACGTCAGGGTCTATGTGGCCAAGCTGCAGCGCTGGAACGGGCTGGCCGGCGGGCAGGTGGTGGCAGGACAGACTCTGGTGGTGGCCACCCGCTGACGGGCATCGACCGGTCTCGGTGAGAGACCGGCTCCACTCCATGTTCCAGGCCGAGCGCGCACTTGCGCTCGTCAAGGTGGCCCGCCGCGCTAGGAATCCCGGCCGGTTTGGGCGGCAGGTCCGGCAGGTCGCGGAGGCGCGGCCGGCGAGGTAACCGAACCCGTGCGGTTCGCGCTACGGCGGGATTTCGGTGGAGAGGTCTTCCGCAGGAGACCGACCTCTTTCTGGAAGTCGGTTATCCGCTGGAAGTCCTTGTAGACGGATGCGAAGCGCAGGTAGGCAACTTCGTCCAGGTCGCGCAGCGCGGCCAGCACCCGCAGACCGATGGCGCGGCTGTCGACCTCCTTGGCTGCGGTGTTGCGAAGGCGGGCTTCCATCTGGCGGGCGACGCGCTGGACGTCCTCGGTGGGTACAGGGCGGTTCTTGCAGGACCTCTCGATCCCGGCAACGATCTTGGCGAGATCGAAGGGTTCACGGGATCCGTTGCGTTTGACCACCATCAGCGGGATCTCCTCCACCACCTCTCGGGTGGAGAAGCGCCGAGCGCATTTTGAGCATTCACGCCGCCGCCGGATGGCCTGACCGCCTTCGGCCGCTCGGGAGTCGACGACCCGGTCGTCGAGCCCACCGCAGTAGGGACATCGCATCTGGCCTCCCCGTCGTCACAGGCACAAGATATAGTAGTGGTGGATACAATCTTGGGCAAGGACCCACAACATGTTGGATTGGGTGTTTGACGGGATGAAGAGCCGGGTGTACTTACTGCTCCGTTGTTTCCGGGCCAAGTGCCGGGGAGCGCGTCTTGGTGGGTCCAGCGGATAGGGAGCGGGAAAGATGTCTGAGCATGAGGAGGACCTCGCGGCCGCGTTGGGCAAGCCGGCGGCGAATGGCCTTTCGGTCCGGCGCTACTTCACGACGCCGGGAGTGCACCCCTACGAGGAACTCGACTGGGAGCTGCGGGACGCCATCCTGGTGAACTTCAAGGATGGCTCGGTGGCTTTCGAACAGCGAGGAGTCGAGTTCCCCACAGGCTGGTCTCAGAATGCCACCAATATCGTGACTCAGAAGTACTTTCGGGGAGGCTTCGGCCTGCCCGACCGAGAGCACTCGGTTCGTCAGTTGATCGACCGGGTCGCCGGCACGATCCGCCGGTGGGGAGTCGAGGGCGGCTACTTCGCCACCGACGCCGACGCCGACTGCTTCCACTCGGAGCTGATCCACCTGCTGGTCAACCAGAAGGCGGCGTTCAACTCTCCGGTGTGGTTCAACCTGGGGGTCGAGGAGCAGCCTCAGTGTTCGGCCTGCTTCATCCTGCACGTGGACGACACGATGAACTCGATCCTCAACTGGTATGTCGAGGAAGGGCTCATCTTCAAGGGAGGCTCGGGGGCGGGAGTCAACCTGTCGACCATCCGTTCCTCGAAAGAGAGGCTGTCTTCGGGCGGAGAGGCGAGCGGTCCGGTTTCCTTCATGCGGGGCGCCGACGCCAGCGCCGGCACAATCCGTTCGGGAGGCAAGACCCGCCGGGCGGCCAAGATGGTCATCCTCAACGTCGATCACCCCGACGTGGTGGAATTCATCTGGTGCAAGGCTCGCGAGGAACGCAAGATGCGCGCCCTGCGCGATGCCGGCTTCGACGTGGACCTGGACGGCCGCGACCTGATCTCGGTGCAGTACCAGAACGCCAACAACTCGGTGCGTGTGACCGAGGACTTCATGCGCGCGGTCGAGCAGGGCGGCGACTGGGACCTGAAGGCCGTCAAGGACGGGCGAGTCATCCAGACCCTGCGAGCGCGCGATCTCATGCGCCACATCGTCGAGGCGACCTGGGAGTGCGCGGATCCGGGCCTGCAGTACGACACCACGATCAACGCCTGGCACACCTGCCCCGAGTCGGGACGCATCAACGCGAGCAACCCGTGCAGTGAGTACATGCATGTCGACAACAGCGCCTGCAACCTGGCGTCGCTGAACTTACTCAAGTTCCTGGACGAGGGAGGCAACTTCGACGTTTCCGCCTTCCGGCAGGCGGTTGAGATCATCTTCCTGGCTCAGGAGATCCTGATCTCCAACTCCTCCTACCCGACCGACAAGATCACCGAGAACGCAAAGCACTTCCGTCAGATCGGGTTGGGCTACGCCAACCTCGGCGCGCTGCTGATGGCCGAGGGTATGCCGTACGACTCCGAGGGCGGGCGGGCCTGGGCGGCCGCCCTGACGGCTCTCATGACCGGCCACGCCTACCGTACTTCGGCGCGCATCGCCGCGGCCATGGGGTCCTTCGCAGGATTCGGGCAGAACCGCGACGCCATGCTGAGAGTGATTCGCAAGCACCGCAACGCCCTGGAGGTCGTCAACGCCGACCTCGCCCCGTCGAATGTGCTTGCCGGCGCGCGCCAGTCCTGGGACGAGGCCCTGGCGCTGGGGGAGGAGAGCGGCTTTCGCAACTCCCAGGCCACGGTGCTGGCGCCTACCGGCACGATCGGGTTCCTGCTGGACTGCGACACCACCGGCATCGAGCCTGATCTCGCGCTGATCAAGACCAAGAAGCTCGTGGGCGGCGGTTCGATGAGTATCGTCAACCGGACCGTTCCCAGGGCCTTGCGCCGCTTGGGATACGAAGAGGAGCAGATCGAGGCGATCATCGAGTACGTGGCCGAGCACAACTCGGTGGTGGGCGCCCCCGCCCTTCGCGAGGAGCACTGCCCGGTGTTCGACTGCGCCATGGGCGAGCGCTCGATTCACTACATGGGGCACATTCGCATGATGGGAGCGGTGCAGCCGTTCCTGTCGGGGGCGATCTCCAAGACGGTCAACATGCCGAACGAGGCCACGCCCGAGGAGATAGAACGCGCCTACATTGAAGGATGGCGGCTGGGACTCAAGGCTCTGGCCGTCTATCGCGACGGAAGCAAGGTGGGTCAGCCGCTCACGGCGGACAAGAAGGAGTCGGCCGTTCCGGCTTCGCTTCCGCGTCCCGTGCGCCGGCGTCTGCCGATGCGCAGGCCTGCCCAGACCACCTCGTTCAGAGTGGGCGACTGCGAGGGCTACATCACCGCCGGGTCCTATCCGGACGACGGCCTCGGAGAGATCTTCCTCAAGGTTTCCAAGCAGGGCTCGACTCTGTCGGGGGTGATGGACGCCTTCGCGATCGCCGTGTCCGTGGGTCTGCAGTACGGGGTGCCGTTGGAGGCCTTCGTGGCGAAGTTCACCAACATGGTCTTCGAACCCAACGGTATGACCGATGACCCGGACATACGTTTCACGCGGAGCCTGGTGGACTACATCTTCAGGCGCTTGGCCTTGGACCACCTTCCGGCGGAAAGCCAGCATAGCCTGGGGATCTACTCGGTTTCCGAGCGCACGGAGATGCGGAACGGAGTGGCGGCAACCGGGGAGGCTTCGCACGAGGCGCCGGCCGGTCCGCCCGGGCTCGGCCCCAGCGAGGCTCCACGCGGCGGCTACAGGGCGACCACCCCGACGCTTCCGGATGCCCCGTACTGCTACACCTGTGGGGTCCAGATGCGGCCGGCCGGCTCCTGCTACGTGTGCGAGTCCTGCGGCACAACGAGCGGGTGCTCGTAGTACGAGAATCAACTGAGCAAAGCGCCGCGCAGGTCCAGCAGCATGCCGGGCGTCGGTTGGGCGCCCGCAGCATCGGAGGAGATCAACTGGCGATGTGCCGGTTGAGCGCGTCGAGGGTGGCGGCAGCTATGGCCCGATCCTCATCCAGAACGGCCTCGCAGGTGCCGAAGAGGCTGCCGTCCTGAGCGACGAGTCTTACCATTGCCACGCGGCCCTCGCCGATGGTCAGGACTCGGGCCAGCGCCACTTCGTGGGGCAGTTCGTAGCCCAATCCCTTCAACGCCTCCAGAGTGGTCGCAGCCACGACCCGAGGTCGCTCGCGCTGGTCCCGGGGCAGGGAAGCTGAGGTGTGAACCTCATGGCCGGGGATGGCCAGGGTGACGTGGCATTCCTGCCCCGTGGCTTCGGGGATAACCACGACCTCCTGCAAATTGGGCCGCTGCTTTTGCACTGTTGTCGTCATGTAGATCACCTCGATAAGAGTGCCGCCACCACGCACGGTAGCAGATCCACACCGGCTGGCAGTGGCCCGCACGGACTAGACCGCGAAAACCGGAAAGCCTTGGGGCACAAGGGGTTGCGGATAGTGAGCGCAGGTCGCGGAGAGTAATCCGGCCCTACCTTCGATCGGGGCCGGTCGGTGCCTGGGAGAAGTCTGGTATGGTGCCGGACGATCGGGCGCACGAGCCGAAGATCGGGCTCCTGCGGGGACTCGAGACGGGCGCAGGGTCGGGAAAGGAGTGCTCGTGGCTGGACGGCGGATGAAGTTGGCGGCGGGAGCGGCTCTGGGGGTTGTAGGCACAGGTCTTGCGTCTGGGCGCTACCTGGTACATCGCGACCGGCGCCGACCGGACCCCGAATCGAGGGAGGACTTCTTCGGCTTGACCGGCGTTCCGGTGGTGGCCGAGTCCTTCGACGGAACCAAGCTGCATGCCGAGGTCATGGGATCCGGTCCCGAGATCGTGCTCGCGCACGGGCTTTCGGTGTCGCTGGCCTCCTGGTACTACCAGCGCAGGGATCTGCGGGACGCCTTCAGGGTCGTGGCGTGGGACCACCGGGGTCACGGGCATTCTGGGCCGGCCGGGTCTGGGGGGCTGTCCATGGAGTCCCTTGCGCGCGACTGCCGGGCGGTGCTGGATCAGACCGGTGTGCGTCGATGCGTGCTGGTGGGCCACTCAATGGGCGGCACGATGGCCGTCAAGTTCGCGGAGATGTTCCCGGAGGAGATCGGTGGGCGCGTTGCGGGCTTGGCGCTGATCGACACCGGGTGCGTCAGTCTCGAGATGCTTCCGGCCGGGAGGGACCCCGCCACCGATTGGCTTCGCGGTCTCGTCGCCTCCGCTCCCAAGAGGTATGCCCGGCAGATCGCCTGGCTTCTGGCGCGATCCCGGCGGGAGGGCAGTGATCTCTCCTACTTCCTGTCACGGTATTTCGCCTTCGGGGTCAATGCCCTTCCGAGCCATGTGAGATTCCTGGAGGCGATCGCTCAGCCGGCCTCAGCGGAAACGATAACGGGTCTGCTTCCAGATCTCCTGGACTGCGATCTGTCTCACGTGCTTGCCCGGATCAACATCCCGACGCTCGTCATCACGGGAGGCATGGACCGGCTCACCCCGCCGGCGGCAGCCCGGAGGATGGCCGAGGGGATCCGGGATTCACGCCTTGTAGTGCTGGAGAAGGCGGGACACATGGCTCTGATGGAGCAGCCCCAAGTGGTGACGGCCCACCTTCGCGCATTCTGCTCGGAAGTGCTACAGGGCGGCGGTTGAGCGTCGATCGGAAGCAGGGGTATACTCTCGCCGCTCGCGCGGACGTGGCTCAGCTGGTAGAGCATCACCTTGCCAAGGTGAGGGTCGCGGGTTCGAATCCCGTCGTCCGCTCTGAAAGGACCGATTGCCCGCCGTTGGGTGTGGCAGGCAGGGAGAACTCGGGACAGCCTCGGACGAGCTGTCTGGAGATCCGGCGAGTCCGGCGGAGTGGCCGAGTGGTTCAGGCAGGGGTCTGCAAAACCCCGTACGGCGGTTCAATTCCGCCCTCCGCCTCGAGGTGACCGCTCGCGGGTCACTTGATTACTTGGGCGGTTAGCTCAGGGGGAGAGCACTTCCTTGACACGGAAGGGGTCAGAGGTTCAAATCCTCTACCGCCCACCAGTCCTTCGGACTCCTCGGTAGCCGATACGGGCAGTCCGATTCGTTTTCCCGGGCCCGCTATTCCCAGGAGTTCATTCCCGGGCTTCCCACCGGTCGGCCCGGGGGTTTGCGGGGGCGGGAGTGTGCACGCAAACGGCATGAGCGGGTTTCGCAACTGTAGGGCGGCCGGCCCGGAGGTTTGCACGGAGGGCAATGCTCGGCCGGATCGCCTGCGGTGTCTTCAGTTCGTTGTGTCCACGGCTGGCATGCATTGGTATTCTGGACGTCTACGGAGCGACCGCTGTCAAAGACTCGTGGCGCGGTGATGGTGTGATGACTGGGAACGCGCTCCCGGGTGGGGAGGTCCTGAGTTGAAGCCGACCAGGTTGGGTGCGGTGGTTGCCGCCGGGGCGATGGTCGTCGGCCTCGGACTGCCGGCAGGCGCATCGGCCGCGAGTTCCTCGCTCGGGCGGGTGCCGGCCGCACGCCTCGCGTCGGGGTTGGAGAGGCTGCTCGCGTCACGTCACGCCACCGTTCGCAGCGCCCAGGACTCCGGGTCCGTGAAGACGGCGGGCTATGCGCAGCCCGCGGGGACGACGGGTTCCTCACGGCCGTTCGGCACGATCGGCTCACCGGACATCTACCCTGACTCCTGTGGGGACACTCCCGGCGTGATCGATCTCAGTCAAGCTGCCCTGGGCGACGACGGAAGCCAGATCGTGGTGTCGTTCACGACCTGCCAAACCTGGGCCGACTCCCAGTTGCGGTTCTACGTCGTGGAGATCGACAGCGTGCCGGGAGGCGCCGGGGGCAGCGTCGACTACATGATGGCGATGTACTACGACCCCGACCTCGCGAGTCTGGCAGGTCAGGTGATCCAGACGCCTTCCGATGATAGCTCCACCTGGGTCGAGGGTCCGATACGTGCGGCGTGGAAGGGGTCGGACCAGCGAACGGCAACCACGCGGTTTCCGCTTTCTGACATCGGCGGCGCGCGTGCTTTCATCTTCGTGTCGGCTGCCAAGGATGAGCTGAAGAACGAAGACGATCTGCCCGATGGCGGGATGAACCCGCGCCGGTACCCGGGTGGAGGGTCGGACTGCCCACCGTTCGGCTACCCCGGGGCATCCTACGAGCAGTCGGAGATCGTGGTTCGCCCGGCGCCCGGCGCGGAGGGGCGTGCGCGCGAGTCTCTCTCAGCCTTCGGAGCGGAATCGGTCGCCCCGGGCCCGCAGGGCACCCTGGTGGTGCAGTTGCGCCCCGGGCTTTCGGTGCCTGAGGCCTCACGCGGTTTCGCCCGGATACCGGGAGTAGCCGGTGCGCAACCCAACTACCTCTACACCCACCACTCGATTCCCAACGACCCCTTCTATTCCTACCAGTGGAACCTTCCCAAGATCGGAGCGCCTGACGCGTGGGACCTCCTGCCTTCGGGCGGGTCGGGAGTCACCCTGGCGGTGCTCGACTCGGGGATCGACGGGACGAACTCGGATCTGCTGGGTCGGGTCGTGGCCGGCTATGACGTGATCCACGGCCAGATCTTGGCCGCCGGCGCCAACTCCTCGGGCGGGGACGTTCACGGTACGGCGGTCGCCGGGCTGGCTGCGGCTCGCGGAAACGATGGCTTCGGGGTGGCCGGGACTGCGTGGAACGTGTCAATGATGCCCATATCGGTCTTTGACAACGGGATTTCAACGGACACGCACGTAGCTGCGGGGATCATCTGGGCGGTGGACCACGGCGCTCGAATCCTCAACATGTCGCTGGGTTCGTGCTTCCCGTCGGACACGCTGCACAACGCCATCCAGTATGCCGCGGGCAAAGGCGTGTTGATGGTGGCTTCATCGGGCAACGAGTACTTGGACGGTAACCCGGTCGAGTATCCGGCGGCCTATCCCGAGGTGCTCTCGGTGGGCGCGACGACTTCTTCGAACGTGCGGGCGCCGTACTCCAGCACCGGGGACTGGACGGACATGACGGCACCGGGAGGTAGCGGCGCTTCCCAGGCGGAGGACCTCGTCAGCGACGCGCCCGGCAACGCCTTCGTCTCGGTGGCGGGGACTTCGTTTTCCGCGCCGCAGGTCTCCGGGGCAGGGGCAGTGCTGTGGGGCGCCGATCCGGTGATGTCGGTCTCGGACTTGTGGGCTTTGCTGGTGTCGTCGGCCGGGGATCTCGGGGCGCCGGGCTGGGATCCGGAGTTCGGAGCGGGCCTGCTGGACTTAGGACGCGCCGCTCGTGCTCTGGCCATGACCTCACGCGTTGCCGGGGCCGACCGGGTTGCCACGGCCGTGGCCATCTCCGCCTCCACCTTCTCGTCTGTCACCTCGGTGGTGCTCGCCACGTCGCAGAACTTCCCAGATGCGCTGGCCGGTGCGCCCCTGGCCACGGCTCTGGGGGCGCCGATCCTGCTGAATCCTCCGGACGGCGGACTCGACACGCGTGTCGGGACCGAGATATCGCGATTGGGCGCCTCCCGCGCCGTCCTCCTCGGTGGAACCGCGGCGCTGTCAAGTCAGTTGGGGTCGGATCTGCAAGCGCGTGGGCTCACCGTGGAACGCCTGGCAGGAGGAGATCGCTACGACACGGCGCGGGTGATCGCGCTTCGCTTGGGAAGCCCATCGAACGGGACGGCGGTCGTCGCATTGGGAGAGAACTTCCCCGACGCACTGGCGGCCTCAGCTCCCGCCGCCTTCGCCGGAGATCCGGTCTTGCTCACCGCCAGGGACGCCGTTCCCGCAGCTACCCTGCAGGCCCTGTCGGCTCTCGCGATAACTCAGACTGTCGTAGCGGGCGGGCCGGCGGCCGTGAGCGACGCCGCGATGTCCCAGCTTCCCTCACCCCAGCGCAGGTACGGGGCCGATCGCTACGCCACGTCGGTGAGCCTGGCCGACTACGGGTTGGCGCTGGGGATGAGTGCGTCCTCGGTCGTTCTGTCGAGCGGGCAGAACTTCCCCGACGCCGTCGCCGCGGGAGCGGCTTGTGCGGCGACCGGAAGGGTGCTGCTTCTAGCTGCCCCCTTGGGCCTCGGTGACTCGCCGGCGACGCGTGACTGGCTCGCGGGCCACTCCGGGACCACCGGCAACCTGCTGTTGCTTGGAGGCACGGCGGCTTTGTCGGAACGCACCAGGGTGGATGCGGGGGTGGCGATAGCGCCGGGTTCCGGCTAGGGGACAAGCTCCAGACGGGTGCGTGAGGGTGACAGAATCGCTGGCCGTCAACAAACAGAACCACCGGCCGTTGACAAACCCGGACGGTAACCGTTGACATGACCACCTGTTGTCTAGTGTGGTGCGTCCGAATTCGCCGTAGACATCGAGGGCGCGGGTGCGCCCGAAGCGCAAGGCGCGAGGAGGGCGCATACCTGTAGGTATGCAACCGACGAGCAACGCCGCGATTCGGGATGCGGACGCGACCGAATGTAAGGGAACTTCGGGCGCACTACACTAGTTGTGTAGTTGGACACGGCTTCACATGGAAGGGACTCGGCGGGAAGCCGTTGAGGGAGGAGCTCACATGGCTGTTGGCCACGAAGGGCTGGTCTCAGGCGAGGCTTTGTCACCCGACGATACCCCGGTGTCCGACGAAACCGACGCGGGGGTCCGCTGGCGGGGCGAAGGTATGAAGCGCCTGGGCGACCTGCTCGTTGAAGGCGGAGTCATCACGCCGGAGCAACTCATGGTCGCGGTGGAACGCCAGAGTGTCGGCGGGCGGCGGCGCAAGCTGGGCCAGGTAGTGGTGGAGTGCGGGTTCGCCTCCGAGGAGGAGATCGCGGCGGTGCTGGCGCACCAACTCGGGATTCCCTACGTGGACCTTGCTTCCCTGCCGGCCGACCCCGATCTGGCCCGGCTGATCCCGCGCAAGCTGGCAGAGCGCTACGAGCTCGTTCCGGTGCGGCGTACCGACCATGGCATCGTGATCGCGATGGCCGACCCCACGAACGTGCTCGCGGTGGATGACGTTCGGGTGATCTCCGGGTTCCAGGAAGTCCGCCTGGAAATAGCCACGGCGAGTGCGGTCAGGGAGGCGGCGGACTCTCTGTACGCCATGGACAGCACGGCCATGGACATCCTGGATCGGCTGGGCGCGGCGGCCCAAGTCGAGGTATTGCCCGAGTATCGGGTGGCCGAGGAGGACGTCGAGGCCTTGCAGCGATCGAGCCGTATGGCTCCGATAGTGCGACTGGTGGACGCGCTGCTGGCCGACGCGGTGCGCGGGCGGGCCACCGACGTGCACATCGAACCGCAGTCCAACGACGTGAAGGTGCGCTACCGGGTGGACGGACTGTTGAGGGAGATCATGACGCTGCCCAAACACGTCCACGCCTCGGTGGTTTCTCGGATCAAGATCGTGTCGGGAATGGACATCGCCGAACGCCGGCGTCCACAGGACGGAAGCGGCCGTATCCGCGTGGACAACCGTCGCATCGACATGCGCGTGTCGACCATCCTCACCTTGACCGGCGAGAAAGTTGTGATCCGTCTGCTGCGTCAAGAGGAAAGCCTGGTGGACCTGGCCACGCTGGGGATGGAGCCGGAGGAACTGGCGATCGTGCAGCAGCACCTGGCGATGCCACAGGGATTGATCGTTTTCACCGGCCCCACCGGCTCGGGAAAGACGACCACGTTGTACGGCTCCCTCATGTACTTGAAGAGCCCCGAGAAGAACATCGTCACGATCGAGGATCCCATCGAGTACCAGATGCCCGGGCTCAGTCAGGTTCAGATCGACGAGAAGACCGGCATGGGTTTCGCGCGGTGGCTTCGAAGCGTCCTGCGC
>JBBAAN010000016.1:0-44123 GCA_041658225.1 Actinomycetota bacterium | reverse complement strand
AGGTCCAGGGCACCGCCCGGGAGGAGATCCTCGAACGCATGCGCGGGGTCTCCGAGGACCTCACTCAGGCAGCCGAGGAGAAGGCAGGCGTCGAGGCGGAATTGGAGACGGCGCTGGCGGCGCTGCCCAATCTTGCCCACGAGTCGTGCCCGGACACCGAGGACCAAGTGGAGCGCTTGGTGGGACAACCGCCGGCGTTCGACTTCGCGGTCAAGGACCACCTCGATCTGGCGGAGGGACTGGGTGTCATAGACGTCGCGCGGGGGGCGCGTGTGTCGGGGGCGCGCTTCGCCTACCTGGAAGGCAATCTGGTCCTTCTGGAGCTGGCCTTGATTCGCTACGCCCTGGACCGCTTGATGGCCAAGGGTTTCACGCCGGTCGTCCCGCCGGTGCTGGTGCGCCGGGAAGCCATGTACGGCACCGGGTTCCTGCCGACGGACGAGGCGCAGATCTACAAGACCGCCGAGGACAAGCCCGAGGACGAGCTATATCTCGTCGGCACTTCGGAAGTGCCTCTCGCCGCCCTGCACCTGGGAGAGATCCTCGAGGGCGGAGCACTGCCTCTCCGCTACGCGGGGGTGTCCACGTGCTTCCGGCGCGAAGCCGGCACTTGGGGCAAGGACACCCGCGGGATCTTCCGGGTGCACCAGTTCGATAAGGTCGAGATGTTCTCGTTCACGCGTCCCGAGGTCTCTTGGGATGAACACGAGTTTCTGCGCTCCTGCCAGGAGGAGATCATCGGCGGGCTCGGGATCCCCTATCGCGTGGTCACCATCGCCGCCAACGACCTGGGAGCTTCCGCGGCCAAGAAGTACGACATCGAGGCGTGGCTTCCCGGGCAGAGCGCCTACCGAGAACTGACCTCGTGCTCGAACTGCACCGACTACCAGGCGCGGCGACTGAACTGCCGCTGCCGGCCCAAGGCCGGCGAGGCCCCGGTGCTGGTGCACACGCTGAACGGCACCGGAGTAGCGGTCGGACGCACTCTCATCGCGATCCTGGAGAACTACCAGCAGGCCGATGGATCGGTCGTGGTGCCGGAGGCGCTTCGGCCCTACCTGCCCGGTCTGGATCGGCTGACCCCCAAGCGATAGACGACACTACTGGGCGTTGCGGTAGCCGCCGCTGCTAAACTCGCGGCGGAGGGATCGCGTAGTGGCCGAGCGCGGCGGTCTTGAAAACCGCTAAGGGGCAACCCTTCGTGAGTTCGAATCTCACTCCCTCCGCGGCCTCTACCTGCGGAAATGCGCTCCGGCGACTCCTTCCCGCAGTCCACCGAAGTGCCGGTTGCCAACAGATTGCCAACGCGCCTCACCACAACATGTGGTGGCGGGCGCCGAAACCGCTACATAAGATCGGGCGAGTAAGGTTCCTTTCGGGCAGGCCCCTGACGGGAGACAGCCGGCTCGACTCATGACTCCTCACGACGAAGGAAACGTCGATGGGGGGCGGGGGCCTGGTACAGTCCGAGCATGTCCTGTGCGACGCGTCTCACGGTCACGGGTCTTTGTCTGTCCGCTGCGCTGCTCGTTGCGGGCGTGGCATTCATTCCGGCTCGCGTGTCATTGAATGCGGGCAGCCTGAGATGCGGCACTGCGCTCCATCCCGACCGCCGCAACAGTGAAATTGGCCCCTACATCTGCCCGGACGTTGCCCGGCAACAACGGAACGAGGCTCTGGCCGTCTCTGCCCTGTTCGTGGGGGTGGCGCTCGTCCCACTCGCGCTGCGCCGGGTAATAGACCGCAGCGTCGTGGCTCGAGCATTGCTGTCGACGCTCTTCATCGTGCTCTGGATCCTCGGGATACCGCTTGCCGTCTACTGTCTCGCTGGTGCTGTCGCTCGATGAACCGCCCGTGAGGGAGGCGGAGGGCGGTAGTCGCCAGCAGCAGGCGGACCAGCTGCGCCCGTCCGCAACCGTCACTGAGCCCGACCCCACCGCCCCGACGTCAGAGGAATTGACCTCCTCAAGGTAGTCTGACCCCCCAGGGCGCTTTCACTCAGACCCTCCCCTACTCGCCCAGGATCTCTCCCCGGCGCATACCCGTGGAGGCGGCAAGCAGCACAGGGATGTGGAACTGGGTTTCCTCAGCCTGAGCCAAGATCCGGGAGACCGCCTCGCGGTCGGGGATCGTAAGCTGTGGCCGTTCAGGACGCGGCGGCTGCACCGCTCGAGCCGGGTTCACGGCGAGAAGCTGCCAGCGCACGGCCTGGGCCAGTGCTCCCGAGAACACTCGGTGGACGTGAAGCACGGTCCGGGCCGACAGGCCCCCTTTGCCATCCAGGCGTCCGCTGGAGAGCATCCGTGCCTCGAAGGCCTGGATGTGGAGGGGTCGGACCTTGGCGAGCTTCATCCTTCCCAGCCCTGGTACGAGGTCATGGCGCACGATCCCTACGTAGCGCTGGTACGTCGAAGGGCGAACCCTGTGGCGCGCGTGGGCAAGCCAGTGATCGAGGTACCCAGCGACGGTGAGCCTGTTAGGGTCGGCGAGAGTGCCGGGCGAGCACAGCACCTTCCGCGCGAACGCCTCCCGCTGGGGGTCCGGGAAGCAGAACAGTAGGAGGTCCGGTCGCTCCTCGATCATGGCCACACTCTCGTAGCCGACGAGCTTGCCCCTGAGTCGCGCAGAGCCTTCGGTGTCCCGATCAAGCTCGAGGAAGAAGGAGCGGGTGCTCGTTGGGCCCTCCAGTTGCCCGTAGCCGTCCGGCTGTACCAGCGATCCCCAGCGCCGGGCCGCTTGCCGCTCGCTCCACCACTGCGCCAGCCGATGTCTTCCCTCACGACGGCACGCACACACCAGACGGGTGAAGAATCCGTTCGTCTCGACCACATGCCAGAGGTCGCGCCGGTAGGGCCATCCCTCCACGTTCTCCTTGCGCCAGCCGAGATCACGGAACTCCACACCCCGCTCGGCTGCCACGACGCGGGGATTGAGCCGGCGGTTGAGCCGCGAATTGAGCCGCCGATCGACGGACGATCTCCCGAGCGCGAGATTCGATCTCCCCTTGGCGCTGAGCGATCGCCGCCTCCACCCGGGCGCGCGGTTCGGCGAATCGGCGACCAGACTCCTCGCGCACTGCCTGGGCTCGCCCGGAGATCCCCGGCCCGAGCGGCTGGCTTTGGAGGGTGAATGCCGGCCCGTGTGCCCCCCCTATGCAGGGACGGCACGCCGCCTGGAAGCGTCCCAAGTTCGCCAGGTCGTAGTCGGTGAGATACGGGCGGAAGTGCTTCTCGAGCACAGCCGCATCGTCCGGCGAACATGTAAAGGCAACCTTCGTGCGCGCGTTGGCCCCGAGTGCCTCCCGCATCGCGCGGTCTAGCTGGCCCATGTGCTGATGAGCCAGGACCAGCGCAAGCCGGTAACTGCGCGCCTCAGCCAGCATGTCCTCAAACGAGCGCGGCAGAGCGAGGTAGCTGTGCATCTCGTCGACGTAGAGAGTCACGGGCGCGCGCGAAGCCTCGGGCCGGCGTGCCCGGCGCATGCACGCCTGCCAGACCCGCGCGACAACGAAAGAGCCGATCAGCCGAGAGGTATCCTCGCCGAGGGTGCCTTTGGGGATTCGCACCAGCAGCAACCCGCCTTCCTCGACCAGCTCCTCGACGTCGAGCTTGGGCCTCGCCTGTCCGACCACCGCCTGGACTGGGCCTCGCAGCGTGAAGGCCCGGATCTTGTTCATGAGCGGAGCGGTGTTCTGGGCACGGTTCTGCTCGCCCAAGTGCTCGTACCAGTCCCAGAACGTCGCGAGTTCACGGGAGTGGCCAAGCAGGTGGTGCTGGGAGCGCAGTTCCGCGCGCCACTCCCGGTTGGTGAGCAGCAGTGGCACTTCAGCCAACGTGGTTCCGGGCACCTGGCTCAGCGTGAGGCACGCAGCGCGCATGATGTCGTCAGTCCTCGGGCCCCAGGCGCTCTCGTAGATTCGCTTGAACACGCTCACGACGTGATCCACGACCAGGTCTGGATCCTCGCCGTCCAGAACGTTCAGCCCGACCGCCCGCTTCGGATCCTCGGGCTCGAACACACATGTCTTTCCCGCGGCCGAGTCCGGCAGCCGCTCAAGGATGGCCGTGACCATGCGCAGATCGGTCTCGAAGATGAGCGCCACTGCCCGTCGGAGCGCAGCGATCGCTCCTGCTTGTCAGGCCGCAGCAATACAAGGCCGGCCGGTTGCTCACTATCCCGCCGCCCTCGAACCGTACGGATCGCCCACCTCGGCCGGCTGTTGCCTCCATCTCACCGCGCCGCCCGGCAAGTTCCCAGGGAGATCACCCGACGGAACCAAGATCCAGCGCAGACGACCCCTCCCGGAATGTGCCAGCAGCCTGATAGCATCCCCTCGGACGACTCTCCACTCACGTGAGATTGGACTCCCAGGAGCAGTACCACGACTGACTTCCTTCCCCACCTGACGTGGGCCATCCAGCGGCAGCCCGCCCTCTGGCTCGTCGGCCAAGGCGGTGACCCCCGTGGCGCCGGCTGATCCCGCTCAGGTCCCCCGCGTCGGTATGTTCGCGACGGTGCGCAACCGCCGCGGGATCGTTTCCGCTGTGGAGCCCACCGACGGCGAGGGCGGGCGCTTGCACCTGGTCTATCTTGAGTACAAGGACGACCAGCACCCTTTGGATGAGCAGCTCCTGTGGGAACTCGAGCCGAGGAAGCACGTACTCGAGCCGACGGCCCTTCCGAGCGTAACCGCCTCAGCCAGCATGCCGGCCGATGACTTCGATGCCCTGCTCCGTGCCTCCCGCTGGACGGCGACGGCGCCATTCCTAGACCCCGACGCCGGGGGCCCACTTGACCGTCTGCCCATTTCGAGCCCGTTCCACGGCGCGGTGCAGATAGAGGATTTCCAGCTCGTGCCGCTGCTGAAGGCACTGCGGATGCCCCGGGTCAATCTGCTCATTGCCGACGATGTAGGCCTCGGAAAGACGATCGAGGCGGGGCTGATCCTGAGCGAGCTGCTGCTGCGCCGCCGGATTCAGCGCGTGCTGATTCTGACGCCGGCCTCACTGCGCCTGCAATGGCGCGACGAGATGTGGGAGAAGTTCGCGCTGCCGTTCGATCTTGTGGACCGCGCCGAGACCGACGCGTTGCGTCGGCGCTTGGGGATGGACGCGAATCCGTGGCGCTCGTTCAGCCGCATCATCGCCTCCTACCACTACTTGAGACAGGACGACGTCCTCGACCAGTTCATCGCGGCATCTCGCGTGCCGGAGGGCTCGCCTCATCTCCCGTGGGACTTGCTCATCGTGGACGAGTGCCACAACCTGATGCCATCCACCTTCGGTGACGATAGCGATCTGTGCCGGATGCTGCGCTTGCTCGCGCCTCAGTTCGAGCATCGGCTGTTCCTGAGCGCCACACCCCACAACGGCCACACGCGCTGTTTCACAGGGCTTCTTGAGATCCTCGACCCGGTGCGCTTTAGCCAGACCGACGCGCTCAAGCCAGCCGAGAGAGCGCGCGTATGGCAAGTGGTGTTGCGACGTCTGAAGCGAGAGATCAACGCGCGCACGAACCCTCCGAAATTCTGCACTCGCAACCAACCCCAAGCTCTGGCGCTCACACTCTCTCGCCAGGAGAGTGCATTGAGCGCGGGTTTCGACGGATTCCGCCTGGCAATCAAGCGTCTGATGGGGACCGGCGAGCGGCGCCGTCGCCGTGCCGGCAGCTTCGCGATCGAGATCCTCGGCAAGCGGCTCTTGAGCTGCCCGACCGCATTCGCGGAGTCCTGGCGGCGCTGCAAGGAGGGGCTCGCGGAGGGACGTGCCGCAGCCGACGCCGATGTCGAGGCAGCGAGGCGAACCCTTGAGCGAGAAACCGGCGACGACCGAGAGGCGCAGTCGCGTGAGGCGACGGCGTCCGGCGTGGTCGGCTCCTGGTTGAAGACCGTCGCGGCGGAGTTGACGGATGAGATCGCTGCGATCGACACCGCGCTCGAGGCGATGGGGCTTGATCTAGAGCGAAACGACATCGTCGAGCAGGACCCGGTCGCCGACGCACGGTTCGACGCTCTGGTCGCGCTCATTGACAGGCTCCTGCGTTCGGGCGGGGCATGGCGCGACGACGAGCGGCTCGTGGTCTTCACCGAGTACAAGACGACGCTCGACTACCTGGTTCGCCGGCTGCGCGAACGCTACGAGCCCGACAGGATCCTCACGCTCTTCGGCGGGATGGACGAGGTCGAGCGAGACCTGGTGAAGAAGGCGTTCAACGACCCGTCGCATTCTGTACGCATCCTGCTCGGCACGGATGCTGCCTCCGAGGGCCTAAACCTCCAGCGCACGGCTCGCTACCTGCTGCACTTCGACTGTCCCTGGAATCCCTCCAAGCTTGAGCAGCGCAATGGGCGCCTCGATCGCCACGGCCAGGCACGTGACGTCACGGTGCATCACTTCGTGACCGATCAGGATCAGGACCTTGCGTTTCTGGCGCACGTGATCCGCAAAGCCGACGAGATTCGCGAAGACTTGGGCTCGGCCAACGAGCTGTTCGATGAGGCGGCGCATCGCCGGTTGGTCGAGGGGGAGAGCGTCAAGGTGGTGCAGGCCGACCTCGACCGGCGTGTCGCCCAGGCACGTGGGCGGGCCGCGATCGAGGCGGATGCCACAACTGATACTCGAGGCGAGGGACGCGCTGCCGAGGAGCAGCTCCAGGCGCTCGCCGCCGAGATCGACCTGGATCCGACCGCGATGCGCGACACGCTCGAAGCAGCCATGGCGATACGCGCCGGTCGGCCGCAGCTCGAGTGTTCGCCGGCTGAGCACACCTGTAAGATCCTGAAGCCCGACCTGCCGGGCTGGAGCGAGGTCATCGACGATTCGCTTCGGGGGAACGCCGGCCGCGGCAGCCACGGCCCCGTCGCCCGCCTCGCGTTCAGCCCTGATCCGTTCCTCGAACAGATCGCCGGACGCCTCGTGTTCTGCCCGCGGCCGGATGTGCTGCTCATGCACCTCTCCCACCCGATGTTGCAGCGGGCACTCTCCGCACTCACGCGCCGTCGCTTCCCGGGAACCGGTGAGGAGGTGTCGCGCTGGATTGTGCGGCTTGGTGGCGTCCCGGCCGGCCTCGAGGCCCTGGTGTTACTCAGCGTCGAGGAACTTGCCGTCAACGACCTGCGCGAGACCTTCCACCATTGGGTACGTATGCTGATCTTCCCCCTACAGAAGGGCGCGCTGGGTGACCCTCTGCCGCACACACCGGCGATCGAGCTGCGTGGCGCGGGCATCACGCATGACGAGGACCACCACTCACGTGCTCGCAACCTGCTCGACGAGATGACGCCTGACCTTGGGAGGTTCCTCGCAGCGCATTCGGAGCATCTGAGCGTCGCCCTGCAGCGCCAACTGGATGCCGCAGGCGTGCAAGCGCGCAAGCAGGAAGAAGAACGATACCGGAGCCGCCAGGGCGAGGTCTCGAGTCTCATGGCTGAGAACACTTTGGCCAAGCTGGAGCGCGAGATCGCAAAGCTGAAGACGCAACGCCAGCAGGGTCTTCTGTTCGACGAGCTGGCAACGCTCGACGACCTGGACCGCTCGATCGAGGACAGGCAGGAGGAGATCGCCCGTCGTACCCGGCACTACCAGGAGGTGCGCGCGCAGCTCGACCGCGAACGCGAGCGCATCCTCACGCACCTGCTTCCCAAGCGCCACTCGATGTCTGCTGCGGCGCAGGTCTTCCCGGTCTCGATCGAGGTGCGCCTGCCGAGAGGGGCGTCGTGAACGACGTTGAGCTGATCGGCTGGGATCGCCTGCGCCACGGTGGCTTGCTTCTTGACCCACCACGTCTTCGCCGCGTCATGGAGCATTCCCCCGAGCCGCTGGCGTCCTTCTACGAGCGCGAGCTGCGCCGTCTGGCGGCAGCCATTCTCGACGGCAGCGGGCAGACCCCCGACTTCGTGCGCTTCGTGCTGGAGGAGGTCTGCGGCTTCACGGCCGGCAACGGCAACTGGCAGCGCGGCTCGGAGGTGGGCGCACAATGGGGCCGCCGGGCTGTGACTGGCGAGACGGTCAAGCCGAGGCAGCTCTGGCGGGGAAACAACCACGCGGCTCTCCCCGTCTTCTTCGAACAGGAGACGCGCCTCGGTATCGGCCGAGGCCGAAAAGCCGCGAGCCAGACCGTGCAGTGGTTGCGCGCTGGGACCGAGCGCCTCGCGCTCCTGACCAACGGTCGCCAATGGCGGCTCATCTTCGCCGGGCTCGACTTCGACGCATGGTGTGAATGGGACGTGGATCTGTGGTTCGAGGAGGGCACGCTCTCGCCGCAGGTCCACGCTCTGCGGACGCTTCTCTCGCCCACGCTCTGGACGCCCCCCGGCGAGGACGCGCTTGCGCCCTTGCTTCAGGCCATCCTTGACAGTCGGAAGGGGCAGGCCGAGCTATCGACTGTCCTAGGTGAGCGGGTCCGCGAGGCGGTCGAGCTGCTGGTGCAGGCTCATGGCGAGGCTCTGAAGCAGCAGTGCGCCGACGTCGATGCCGCCGACATCTACCGCGCCGCCGTACGCGTGGTGATGCGCATGGTGGTGGTGCTGTTCGCCGAGTCGCGCGAGCTACTACCTCGCGACAATGCCCTCTACCACGGTGGCTACGGCCTCTCCGGCCTGCTCGAGCAGTTGGAGAAACCCGCGGCCCGAGGCGGCAACCGCCTCGCTCGCTCCTGGAGCGCGTGGCCGCGAGTACTGGCACTGTTCCGGCTCGTTCATCAAGGCACCCATCATCCTGCGCTGCCCGTGCCCGCCTATGGGGGCGAGCTGTTCGCCCCGGGCGATCCGGCCGACGTCGACGGACTGTCTCGTGCGCTCGCCGTCTTCGAGAACGCGTGCTTCGACCAGGAGGTGCTGCCCGACCGCGACCTGTACCGCATGCTCGAGTGCATCACCCGCACGCGGGTCAAGGTGCGTCACGGCCGATCGAGTACCTGGGTGCCCGCTCCGATCGACTTCTCCGACCTCTCGAGCGAGTACGTCGGGATCCTCTACGAGGGCCTGCTCGACTTCGAGCTGAAGACTGCACCTTCCGGCGACCCGGTGGTGTTCCTTGCCGTTGGCAACCAGCCGGCGTTGCCGCTCTCGCGCCTCGAGGCGATGGACGACAAGGCGCTCGCCAGCTTGCTCGAGAAGATGAAGGACACGAGCACAGGTGACGAGGAGGCAGAGGAAGGCGAGGAGGCCGAGCCGCTGGAGGCAGAGGACGCAGCCGACGAGCAGGACGAGGGGGAGATCGAAGACACTGACGCTCCGGTGGAAGAGATAGCCGAGGCGACGGAGGAGGCGGGGCCTGGCACAGGCGACGAGCGGCATTTGACGCGCACCCGCGCCGAGACTTGGGCCCGTCGAGCCGTGGAGGTGGGGAAGCTCGCCCGCAGACCCAGGGGAAAGCTCACTCCCGAGAAGCGCCTGGCGTACGACGAGGCCGTCTCGCGCAAGGCGCGGCAGCTCGTAGTTCGCGTCGTCTTGCCGGGCGAGTGGTACTTGGTGCGCTGGGGCGGCACACGGAAAGGTTCGGGCACCTTCTATACGCGCCCGGGTCTCGCTGTTCCCACCGTGCACCGCACCCTGCGGCCGCTCGCCTACACGCCTCCGCCCACCTCGGACGGCTCGCCCGATCTTGACGCCCCGCCCGCCGAATGGATCCCGAAGACGCCCGAGGAGATTCTCGCACTCAAGGTCTGCGACCCCGCCTGCGGCTCGGGGACCTTCCCGGTCGCGGCGCTGCGTTTCCTCACCGAGGCGCTCTACGCCTCGCTCCACCATCACGGCCGCATCTCAGCGGATGGCGATCGAGCGGTGGTGCGGCTTCTCGAGGGCGCTCCGGCGGGCGCCGGTACGGCGGAGGAAGACCTGGGTCAGGAGCTTCTGCCCTGCCGCCCAGATGAACCAGTCTTTGAGGCGCGGCTGAAGGCCATCCTGCGCCGCCATGTGGTTGAGCGCTCGATCTACGGCGTCGATCTCGACCCTCTGGCCGTGGAGCTCTGCCGGCTTGCGCTTTGGATTGAGACCATGGACCGCACACTGCCCTTCTCCTTCCTCGATCACAAGGTCAAATGCGGCAACGCCCTCGTCGGCGCGTGGTTCGATCAGTTCCAGCACTACCCGGTGATGGCGCTCAAGAACCGAGAGGGTGGCGACAAGAACCACGGCAACGGCGTCCACTACGAGAAGGACGCCCGCACCAAGGTCATCAAGGCGTTCATCAAAGACACGCTCACGTCCGATGTCCGCGACCGCGTGTTCGGACAGCTGCGCGCGTTTGACGACGCCCGCCTTGCAGAGCAAGCCGCCACCGTTCATGACGAGGCACTGGCCACCCTCGCGCGTCTGCACGAGCTACCCGTACACGACACCGGCGAGCGGGCGCGTATCTACCACGAGGAGCTCATGGGCCTGCCCTCCTACGGGCAGCTCAAGGACGCAATGGACCTGTGGTGCGCGTGCTGGTTCTGGCCCACCGAGGGGCTCGATGTCGCACCGCTTCCCACCACGCTCGCTTCACCTGCCGAGGAAACCCGCGCCACAGCACGCCAGATCGCCGCTATGAAGCGCTTCTTCCACTGGGAACTGGAATACCCGGACGTCTTCCGCGCCGCCGGGTCGGGGTTCGACGCGATCCTCGGCAACCCGCCGTGGGACATCGCCAAGCCGAACTCCAAGGAGTTCTTCTCCAACATCGACCCGCTCTACCGCTCCTACGGCAAGCAGGAGGCGCTGCGCTACCAGACGACATACTTCGAGACCGCGGCCGTCGAGCGCGACTGGCTGGACTACAACGCCGACTTCCGCGCCCAGTCGAACTTCATGGGCCACGCCGTCAACCCCTTCGGTGATCCCAAGAGGAGCCAGGCAAGCCAGGATCGTTTCTCGATCGCTCGCGGTGGGGACAACGCAGCCGCGCACGAGAGCTGGCGCTCGGCGCGCACGAAGAGCCGCGGCTACGCCGATCCGGCGCATCCCTTTGGCCACCAAGGCTCTGCCGACTTGAACCTCTACAAGCTCTTCCTCGAACAGGCGCATGCGCTCCTGCGCTCGGGGGGACGGCTCGGCTTCATCGTGCCCTCGGGGCTCTACTCTGATTACGGCACTGGGAGCCTGAGGCAACTCTTCCTCGACCGCTGTCGCTGGGAGTGGCTATTCGGCTTCGAGAACCGCGACAGGATCTTCGAGATCGATCGCCGCTTCAAGTTCAACCCGGTCATCATCGAGAAGGGCGGCGCGACCGCGACCATCCACACGGCCTTCATGCGCCGCAAGCTCGAGGATTGGGAGCGTGCGGAGGCGCTCGTGACCCCCTATGCCCGCGCGCAGGTCGAGCGCTTCAGTCCGCGCTCCAAAGCCATTCTCGAGATCCAGTCGCAGCGCGACCTGGAGATCCTCGAGAAGATCTACGCGAACTCCGTGCTCCTGGGCGACGAAGGCCCCGACGGCTGGGGCATCAAGTACGCCACGGAGTTTCACATGACCAACGACTCGAAGCTGTTCCCGCCAAGGCCGAAGTGGGAGGCGGAGGGCTACCGCCCCGACGAGTACAGCCGCTGGCTCAAAGGCGACTGGCGTCCCATCGCCGAACTGTGGGCCGAACTCGGCGTGGATCCCGCCCGCCCTCAGCCCGTCGAGATTGGGCTCGATGAGTGGCTCTTCGACACCACGGCCGACCCCGAGACCCGCGAGGCCCGCGCCCGCTTCGTGCACGGCCATCTGCTCAAGCCCGGTGACGTTGCCCGCACCGAGTGGCGCACCCGCTGCGCCCAGCCCCCCTACGACACGCTCCCCATCCCCCGCGCCGACATCCCCGCAGGCATCATCCTCTCCCGCGAGGCCGACCTATGGATCCGCGAGGATCGGGCCCAGGATGTTGCGCTGCCGCTCTACGAGGGACGGATGATCGGCCAGTTCGACTTCAGCCAGAAAGGCTGGGTAAGTGGCAAGGGGCGATCGGCGGTCTGGCGCGCGATTCCGTGGACAGCGAAGACGACCGAACCGCAGTTCCTCATGTCGAAGCGAACTTTCGCAGAAGCGATCGGCGCGGCGCGCAATCTCAAGCTCGCCTTCATGGATGTGAGTTCTTCGACGAACTGGCGAACGATGATTGCCTCACTTATCCCCGACGCGCCTTGCGGGAACAAGGTCCCGGTGCTCGCAACGTCGTCCATTGACATCGCGTCCGAGCTCTGCGCGGTTCTGAACTCGTTGACGTTCGACTATCAACTGCGTAGCCGCTTCTCGGGCCTGAGCCTCAACTACTTCATCATCGAGGAGGTGGCACTACCTAGGCGCAGCATTCGAATCGCATCGATATTCGCTGCCGCCGCAGCGAAGCGGCTCGGCGCGGCGCATCCGGCGTTCAGTCCGTGGTGGATCTCTGACTGGATGGTGGCCCCTGCGGCAACAGGAGAGCGACGACATGCCATCACGGGGGCAGAGCGCCTGCGGATCACGTGCCAGATCGAAGCCATCGTCGCAGTATCCTTCGGACTCGAGTATGTGGATCTCCACGCGATTCTGCGAGGGTGTGACATCCCCCGTGCCATCCTCCCCGACACAGGCGGCGCATGCGGGCGCAACGCCAAAGGTTTCTGGCGCGTCGACAAAGACAAGGATTCTGAGCTGCGCCACACGGTCCTGACACTCGTCGCCTTCCACGACATCGAGGAGAAGATCCGCGGTTGCGGCGGCGACCGCGAAAAGGGCACCGAGGCCTTTCTCAGCCAGAACGACGGGGAGGGTTGGATGCTGCCAGAGACCCTGCGCCTCGCGGACTACGGCCTCGGGCACGACGAGCGCGCGAAGGAGCATCAGCCCGTCGCCAGCCGGCTTGGCCCACGCTTCTACGACTGGCAACTCACCCAGAGTGCCGATGAGTCTTGGCGCGAGTGCCAGGTCCACGCCCGCAACCTTCTCGGCGAGGCCGGCTACCGCCAGCTCCTCACCGACATCGAGGCCGAGAAGCGCGGGGAGACTCCGTGTCGTACCGAAGGGGCGTCGGCGCGTTCTTCTCGGGTGGACCCCCAAAGCGCGCTTTTCAAGTGAGGGACAGAATCACGCAATCGGGGCATCTTGCAGGGTGCGATGCAAAGTACAACTTCGCGCCCACCCATGCTTCCTGCAACCGAGGCAAGGGGCCGCGAGCGCTCACAGGTCGGGGTGCGCGACACCGAGGGTCTTGCCCGACCGAGCATTCTTATTTAGACTTGTGCCATAACTCTTAACACGGCTGACAGTATCAAGTCCTGCTGAACAAGGCGGTCCCTGTGAAACGCGGTCTGACGGGAACCCATGAGGTCACGACGGTCGGCGGCGAGACCGTCCGCGCCTTCATTCCGTTCCCGCTCCCGCCTGATCCGCCCCTCATGCTCCAGGGCCCGATCCAGCCGCTACTGGAGCAAGCGTTGCTCGCCCTGGGGCGCCTCGACAGTATCTCGACGCTTCTGCCCGACACCGGCCTCTTCCTCTACACCTACGTCCGCAAGGAGGCGGTGCTCTCCTCGCAAATCGAAGGAACACAGTCGTCACTCTCCGACTTACTACTCTCCGAGCTGGAGCAGGCGCCCGGCGTGCCCTTCGACGACGTGGTCGAGGTGTCGAACTACGTCGCGGCGCTGGACCACGGCCTCGCCCGCCTGCGAGGCGGCTTCCCGCTCAGCGCCAGGCTGATCCGGGAAATCCACGCCGAACTCCTGGCCCGGGGACGGGGGAGCAGGAAGGACCCGGGCGAGTTCCGACGCAGCCAGAATTGGATCGGCGGCAGCCGCCCGGGCAATGCCGTCTTCGTGCCGCCGCCGCACACGGCCGTCGCCGACTGCATGGCGTGCCTCGAGCGCTTCTTGCACGGCGATGAGGACGGGCTTCCCGTGCTCATCAAGGCGGCCCTCGCGCACGTGCAGTTCGAAACGATCCATCCGTTTCTTGACGGTAACGGGCGTGTCGGGCGCCTGCTGATCACCTTCCTCCTATGCCATGCCGGCGTGCTGAGCGAACCGCTGCTCTATCTGAGCCTCTACTTCAAGCAGAACCGTGAGGAGTACTACCGCCTGCTCGAGGCCGTCCGGAAGGAAGGGGACTGGGAATCGTGGATCACCTTCTTCCTCAACGGGGTGGCGGAGACGGGCACAAGTGCAGTCGCCACCGCCCGTCGCCTCGGGGCGCTGTTCGAGGAAGACAGGGCGCGACTTCAGACGCAGGGGCGCAAGGCGGGCTCGGCGCTACGGGTGCACGATGCGCTCAAGGAGCGCCCGCTGGCCACGCTGCAGAACGTCGCGCAGCGCGCCGATCTATCCTTTCCGGCGGCCGCCGCGGGAATGACCTTGCTCGTCGAGCTAAGCATCTGCCGAGAGCTGACGGGTAGGAAGCGCAACCGGGTTTTCGTCTACGACCGCTACCTGGAGATCTTGAGCGAGGGGACGGAGACACCTTGAGGGGGGAGAGGTTGGCATGGCTCTGAATCCCATCGTCTTCACCGAGAAGGTCGTCCGTAGCTTCCTGCGCTACCAGCTCACGGCGTATCCGTTTGCCGACGAGCGCCTGCACACACAGATGCGGAAGCTGCTCTCCCTGGACGAGACGCGGCAGTCGCCGCTCATGAAGGGCCCCTACATCAGCCTTTCCCGCCCGTTCCGCCAAGGTGCCGCGATAGAGGAGCTTGTGCGTGAGGGTCTGTTCCACCCGCACATGCGTCAGCGAATCCCGGCGGATATCACCCACGTCTACGGCCATCAGGAAGACGCGATCCGCGCCATTGCCGGGGGGAAGACGACACTCGTGTCCACCGGCACCGGCTCGGGCAAGACGGAGTGTTTCCTCTATCCGATCGTGAGCAAGTGCTTGGATCTGCGCGACGCAGATGCTCCTCCCGGTATCAGCGCGGTGATCGTCTATCCGATGAACGCGCTGGCCGAGGATCAGCTCGGGCGGTTGCGATCTCTACTGGCCGGAACGGGCATCTCTTTCGGCATGTATGTGGGCAAGACGCCCGAACGCGAGAACGAGGTGGCGGGCATACGCCTGCCCGTCGGCGCGTCGCGGGCCGACTACGAGGCGCGCCTGGCCGAGGTTCGCCGAGAGAAACGCAGCGAGACCGTCTACCCCGCCGAGGAGGTCTGCTCACGCGAGGCGATGCGCACGCCCGGTCGGCAGCCGCGCATTCTGCTCACCAACGTCAAGCAACTCGAGTTGCTGCTCACTCGCCAGCGTGACGCGGAGTTGTTCGCCGGGGCGCAACTCGACTTCCTGGTGTTCGACGAGGCGCACACATTCACCGGTGCCCAGGGAGCCGAAACAGCGTGTCTCATCCGTAGACTGCGCGCATTCTGCGGCCGTGACGCGCAGGACACGGTCTGTGTCGCCACATCGGCCACGATCGTTGACCGCGAGAGCCCGGAAGCCGCGCGCGAGTTCGCCTCCAGGTTCTTCGGCGTGCCGAAGAATGCCGTGGCGACAGTCGGCGAAGCCTACGAACGCGAGGTCTGGACAGAGGACCGGGTCGCGACGCCCGACCCCGGGAAGGACCCCGCGGCTCTTCTCAACGAGTGCGTGCGGGCGGTGGAGGACGAGACGGGCACCGGCACTGCCGTGCGGACCGCCTATCGCGACCTCGCCGGCGGGGACCTCCCGGCCGGCGAATGGCCCGAGGCCCTGCACGCGGCGCTGTCGCGGAATGAACTTGTGTTTCGGTTGAGCGAGGCGCTGGCCAGGCCGCGCTCGCTGTCTGAACTGCCGCCAGAACTGGAGGAGAAGATCGGGCGGGCGGTCACCGAGGCGGAGATCCTGAGCTGGCTCACCCTGGCCGCCGCGGCGCGGCTCGAGGGACGGCTGCTCCTGCGCCCGGTTGTGCACGGTTTCGTGCGAGGCATCGGCGGTGCGGTGGTGAGCTTCCCCGACGACGAGTCCGAGCCGCTACTTTGGCTCGCTGCCGAGGATCAGATCGAAGCTGGAGATCCGGAGATCCGCAACGCCCACTTCCCCGTCACGACCTGCACTGCCTGCGGACAGCACTACTTCCTCTCGTTCCTGAAGGACTTCGAGTTCGCCGGCAAAGCACCGGGTGGAGGTGAAGCCAGTGGCGAGGCCTCCTACTGGGAGCCGCTGGAGGAAGCCCAGGGTGGTCGCCGCGTGGTGCTGCTCGATCGCGTCGTCGGTGGGAGCGACGACGAGGATATCGAGAGTCACGAACGCCTTGCCTCGCTCCACTTCTGCCGCCGCTGCGGCGCCGCGCACCCCACTGCCGTGAGCCGCTGCCTTCACTGCGGCACTGCCGGTCAGACGGTCGTGCTTCACGCTGTGAGGCAGAAGAAGGACAACCCTGGCGTGCTCACGAGTTGTCTCTCTTGCGGCGCAAACGGCAGGCGTGTGGGCACTATCTACCGCGAACCGGCTCGACCCGTCCGTGCCACCAACGTCGCAGACGTCCATGTCTTGGCGCAGGACATGATTCACAACTCGGAGCGCCCGCGCCTGCTTGTGTTCTGCGACAACCGGCAGGACGCGGCCTTCCAGGCCGGTTGGATGAAGGATCACGCGCGACGCTTTCGGCTGCGGGCACTGATGGCGGACGGCATGAAGGGCGGGCCTGTGTCGATTGGCGACCTCGCTCTGCACCTCGACGACGTCCTCGAGAAGGACGAGGCGCTGTCGCGCGCCCTCGTGCCCGAGGTGTGGCAGGTCGTCCGCAAGGAAGGCGGTGGCGGTCGACATGAGCAGGAGAGGCGGAAGTTCCTCCGCATTCAGGTGCTCCGCGAAGTCACACTCTCCTCTCGGCAGTCCATCGGTCTCGAACCGTGGGGACGGATGAAGGTCGACTACGAAGGGCTCGACCCCGCGCTGCCGTGGATCCAGGAGCACGCGCACGAACTCGGGATGCCCGCCGAAGACCTTCGCGACGGCGTCGCGAGCCTGCTCGACTACCTGCGCCGTAAGCGAGTCTTGCACGACCCCGAGCGGGAGATCTTCACCAAGTGGTGGATGGATGGCGATCTCGAAGTGCAGCAGGGCTACCTGCCCCAGGTGGGAAGCCCCGTCGGCACCAAGCTTCGCCGCGCGGCCGGGGAGAAGACCGAACTCGTGACGCAGTGGTTGAGCGAGAAAGGTGACACCACGATCCGCCAGATGGCGAAGAAGTGGGGCGTGCCTGCCGACCATGCGGAGGTGTTTCTGGAGGGCCTGTTCCGATTTCTGGCAAATGAACGGCTGCTTGTGCCGGTGTCGCTGAAAGGATCGAAGGGCAACCCTCTGCCCAAAGTGAGTGGGGCCTACCAGGTCGATGCCGATCGCTTGCGACTCCAGGGAAATCATGGCGTGTGGCGTTGCCGGAACTGCCGCCGGCGCACGACGAGGCGAACGCCCCAGCAAGCGTGCCCAGCGTGGCGTTGCGGTGGAGTACTGGAATTCGTGCGCGAGGACCCGGACAACTACGACCTGCAAGTGCTCGACCACGGCTACACGATGCTCCGGCCCGAGGAGCACACGGCCATGGTCCCCCACGATGAGCGGGAGCGACTCGAGAACCTCTTCAAGGGGGACTCCGACGCCGTCAACGCATTCGTGTGTACGCCCACGCTCGAACTGGGCGTGGACATCGGTCAGCTCGACGCCGTGCTCATGCGCAACGTCCCCCCGCTGCCGGCCAACTACTGGCAGCGCGCCGGGCGGGCTGGGCGGCGTCACCGCATGGCGGTGGATCTCACCTACTGTCGGCCCGTGTCCCACGACCGGGCGTACTTCGCCGATCCGCTCAAGCTCCTCGCGGGCCGGGTCGATCCGCCAGCGTTCAACCTGCGCAATGACCTCATGGTCGCCAAACACGTGCACGCGACGGTGATCACCCGGCTGCACCAGTACAGTGGCGATGCGAAGCGATCCGAAGCAGAGCGCCGGAGCATCGAGGAGACGCTGAGGACCTGTCTGCCAGATCGAGTCTCTCACTACCTCTTCGAGGACGGCCTCGTAAGAAACACATCCCTCGACCTCACACCCCTCAAAGCGCTGATCGATGGGAACGCAGACGATCTCGTTGCCTACGTGGAACGCGCCTTCCGGCAGGGATGGCCGGAGACCGACGCGGAGGTGACGTCTTCGGAGGCGCTGCGCGATCACGTACACGGGATGGTGTCGGGCCTTGACGAGGTGATCGAGCGCCTCCGTCGGCGCCTTCGCTGGGCACTCGAGCAGATCAAGCGGCTCAACGCGGTCCGCGAGCGGCAGGGCGATCTCGAGCCGGAGGATGACGCCCTGTTTCGGCGTTGCGATGCCCTCGTCAAACGGCTCAAGGGCACCGCGCGTCGCGCCCGGCGTGAGGCAGAGGGGTACGACGACGTGAACACCTTCGGCGTCCTGGCGGCCGAAGGCTTCCTACCCGGCTACGGTCTCGAGGTCGGCTCTGTGCTGGGTACGGCCGAGATCCCGTTCTGGCGCACTGGAGCCATGCAGTTTGCGTTGCCGCGGCCCCCGAGCGTGGCACTGCGTGAATACGTCCCCGGCAACCTGATTTACGCCAATGGCAACCGCTTCGTCGCCCGACGTTTTCACCGCGACATCGACGAGCAGCGGGCGGAGATGCCCGTCTTCGAAGTCTCGGTCGAGCGCCAGGCGGTCAAGCAGACGAATGTGGGTGCTGTGTCCGCTTCGTTAGGCGCTGCAGTGCTACAGGCCATCGCCGTCTGTGACGTCGACCTCATTCATCAGTCGCATATCTCCGACGAGGAGGAGCTGCGGTTCCAGATGGGGGTTGCGGTCCACGGGCTCGAACGTGATCAGCACAACGGTGGGCGCGCATACCGCTGGGGCGAGCAGGGGCTTCACCATCGTCGCGGCGTGAGACTGCGACTGGTCAACGCCGGTGCGTCGGGCGCCATCGGTCGGTTCGGTCGGTTCGGCTATCCCGTCTGCACGGTCTGCGGTCAGAGCGTCTCGCCGCTTTCCTCGGACCGGCAGCGCGATCAGTTCGACACGTCACACGCGGAGTGGTGTGGCCGGAAAGTCACCCCGGTCGGGTTCTACGCGGACGTGATCGCGGACGTCCTGTCGCTGCCCGCATGTCCGGATCAAAGGACGGCTTACAGCGTGCTTGAGGCACTGCGTTTCGCGGCCACTCGCGTTCTCGACATGCACATGGAGGATCTGCAGATTCTCGTCATCGGATATGTCGATCGAGACGAAGTCGATGCACTTCTGTGGGACCCGATGCCCGGCGGGTCGGGGCTCCTTGACCAGATGTGCGAGCGCTTCGAGGAGATTACCGGCGTGGCCCGCGAGGTCGTTGAGACCTGCCCCGCGGCGTGCGAGACCTCGTGCGTGGACTGCCTCCAAACCTTCCGAAACGGCTACTACCACAAGCATCTCGACCGGAGGGTGGCGCTGGAGCGACTCACCGCATGGGGACCGAGCATTTCGGTATCGCACGACATCCCGGCCAAGCAGCCTTCGAAAGAGCCGACCGAAGGAACACACCCGGTGAACGAAGCGGAACGCCGGCTGCGCCACCTGCTGCTGGCAGCGGGTTTCGAAGAGGGCATTCGAGGTCAGCAGATCCGGCTCGACCGGGCGATCGGCACGACCACCCCGGACGTAATCTATCGCGCCCCACACCATGGCAACGACGAAGGCATATGCATCTACCTCGACGGATTGAGTGGGCATCTACACGGCAGCCGGGCCACAGCCGCGCAGGATCAGCGCATCCGCGCCTGGCTGCGCAACAACGGCTATGAGGTGATCGAGATCGCCGCAAGCGACCTATTCGACGAGGGCGCGATGATGCGCCACTTCCGCAAGCTCGCCGGCTACCTTGGGGCCAGCGATCTCCGAGACTCGCTTCGGGCGGACACGTCGTGGTTTACCCGTACGGATGAATCGGCCGCAGCCGGCGCTCGGCCGGTGCTCCGACTGGTGCAGCCTCTACCAGAGCAGCGCTATGTTGCCTGCGTGCCACTGGTTCCGATCCAGGCTGCGGCTGGGGCGTTCGGCGATCCACAAACCGTGACAGAGGGCGAATGGGACTGGGTGGAGGTCGACACGCACCGCCACCTCGAGCGGGGGATGTTCGTAGCCCAGGTTGTGGGCAAGTCGATGGAGCCCAGAATTCCAGATGGTGCCTACTGCCTTTTCGCCGCACCGGTCTCTGGTACCCGCCAGGGCAAGACGATCGTCGTGCAGTTGCGCGACAGCGTCGATCCCGACACCGGCCAGCGCTACACCGTCAAGCGGTACGAAAGCGAGAAGGTGACTTCCGCCGACGGGACCTGGCGTCACGTGAAGATCACGCTCAAGCCCGACAACCACAACTACGAGCCTATCGAGCTTACCTGCGACGACGAGGACAGTGTCAAGGTGGTCGCCGAGTTCCTGGAGGTGCTCGGTTGAGGCGAGCTACCAAGGTCGCGAGTCGGCCATCGTTGGCGGCCGAGATCGCCCCGTGGGGTGTCAAGCGATGAGGTTCCTCCACACTGCCGACTGGCAGACCGGTATGAAGGCAGCCCATGTGGGTGGCGCCGCCGCACGCGTCAGAGACGAGCGTCTCCTGTCGGCCCAGCGAGCGGTTCATCTCGCCAAGGACAACAGCGCGGAGTTCGTCGTAGTCGCGGGCGACACCTTTGAGGACAACGGCGTGGACCGCGTGTTGGTCCAGAAAGTCGCGGACACCCTCGCCTCTTTCGGCTGTGCTCTGCCCCGGGTTCCACGGGATTCTCGGGGTTCACAACCGCTGCAAAGCGATTCTTGAGGCGATGCACTAGGGGGTGCCGAGTGGCAGACCAACATGAGGCACCCCGGGTTTGGCGGAGTCAGCTTGCTGGACTGCATGATGGTCTGCCGGGGTAGTTCACCTCTCCCGATGATTCGGTTCTACCGGAGCGCCCGTCTCTGCTCGCCCCTACAAGAGCAGCAGCCGGTTGGCTCCTATCTAATGAACTGTGCGCGTCGGCCCACAGGGTCGCTGCGATCACACCCCCGCTTGCGCGCGTACGAATCCGCCATCCTCGCGATCTCGGAGGACCCGACGTAGCCTGCCAAGACCCCTTCAACCCCAGCCATGAGGGCGTCCGTCACCAGGAGTAAGTTCCGAGCGAACCATTGCGCCTTATCATCGTCGGGCGCGCCCACGACAAAGGTGTCAGGGTCGTCGTAGTTCACCCTGAGCCGGAGCCGGTACATGAAGTGGAAGATCGTGGTCTCATTCATCGCAGTGGCCCACTGGGTCCGCATGCCCGGTGACAGCCGCTTCCGACTCGGGTTCCCCCGAAGCCACTTCTTCCGCTTCAGCTCGATCCGGTAATCCGCGGTGGATCTGAGCAGAAGGCCCATCTGGTCGTCGAAGGGAGTCGTGCGCGGATCGGCGAGGTTGCTCAGTGGCTGAGGGTCACTCCCGAGCCCGTAGTACTTCACATCTGGCGGCGCGCCGGTGACCCAAGCCGAAAAGGGATGGGGCAGGACCTTCATCTGGGCCACGATCTTCGCGGACTCCGTGGTCGTCAGATCGTGGGTGAGATTCTTTGCCGACGAAGCGATGAACGGCAATAGGGCAGTGAAGGCATGATGAATCGCATACCAGGCTTTCGCCGGCGTCCAAGCATTGACCTCCGCGTAGAAGTCTGAGGCGTGCGCGTCCCGGTGAAGCGAGAGAAGGTGGGACCAGCCACGCCGCAGGCCCGCTTCGATATCATCCAGCGGCGGCGAGGGGGCCATTCTTACCTTCTTCTGAGTGCGCGCTCGGGTCTCTTGGAAGAGGTGCTCAGATGGATGAACACCGTCACCGCACTTCTCCAGCTCCAGGACGAGTGACCAGACTCGGAAGTGGAAAGACTGGAACCCCTGCTGGTCAGAGTCACGCTGTCCCATCAACGTCAGATCCTTGGCAATGGTCACGACCGGGCGGGTGCGCCGCCCTCGCTTCACATCCCGCGTGCGCAGACAACTTCAAGGCCGGGTCCTTATGTGAAGGGCACGCTCCCGTTCCCGATGTGACCGCATCTTGACTTCTTGGCGCTCGACACGCCCTGGCCGATGAACGCCAGGAACCCCGGGCCTGCTCCGATCAAGGAAGCACACCTTCCACTTCGTTGGCGAACACGCGAAACACGCCGCGCCTACCCTCGAAGGCGTCGGCAACACGGGCTGCGCTGCGCCGTGAGAGCGATGCCGGCAGGTCATCTGCCGCTCTGAAGGAAACCTCAGCTATCTCGCCGTTCGCACTCCATGGGCCCCGCGAGACGAACCCGCACCGGAAGAAGAGCACGAGGTCATCCTTGAAGGGTGCCGCGTCCATCCCAATCAGATCTCCCGGCTCCACGATTAAGCCGGTCTCCTCATGCACCTCCCGGGCCAGAGCCGCGATGGGGGACTCCCCGGGCTCCACCCTCCCGCCGGGCAAGGTCCAGTTGAACGGGAGGTAGGCGCGGTGAACGCAGAGGATCCGACCCTCATCGTCGAAGATCGCGGCGAAGACTCCCAGACTGGCCATTGGCGCTGAGGATACCCCGGACACGGAGACAGAGCGATCAGGTGATCAGGGCAGAGTGGGGAGGAGGCTGAAGCCGTCTTGGAGTTTCCCGGGCACCCAATGGCCGCCTCGCGCCTCCTACGGCGGGCACGGTGATCAGACGGAGGCAAGCTGAGTTCGGTTCCTGCCGAGGCCTTGCTGCTCCCCTTCTCGGACCAGCCCATTATTGCCATCATCGCCGTCATCATCTTCATGCTCGGGGAGAGCGTCGTGGTCACGGTCGTCGGCACGGGCCGGGGCCTAGGCATCTGGATGATGATCACGGTGATCCTCATCCAGATGATCGGCGTCTTACCTAACACCGAGTCCCGTCTCGGTTGCCAACGGATTGCCAACACGCTCGGGCCAACAGGGCCGGACGCGATCGGACGGAGCCGGACGGCGCACCGCCTCTGACGTGGGAAAACGCGACTCAGCCGCATGCAATCCCACGCACCCGAATGGCCGTGGAAGCACTTGAAAACCGCTAAGGGCAACCTTCCGTGAGTTCGAATCTCACTCCCTCCGCGGCTCTGACCTGCGGACATGCGCTCCAGCGGCTCCTTCCCGCAGTCCACCGAAGTGCCGGTTGCCAATAGATTGCCAATGGGCGCTGTCACCACATGTTGTGCGTGAGGCGCCAATCGCTACATAGGATGGCTTGGGTAAGCCGAAGCGTGTTTGGAGCCCATGGGTACGCGTCTGCCCGACCGGCCTACGCCCCGCCATCACCCTCTCAGCGGGACTCGTGCTCGCCCAGGATCTCCTGAAGCACTCGTGCGTCCTCGGCCTGCGTGCTGGGTAGCACGTGCGCGTAGGTGTCCATGGTGAAGCCAACCGAGCGGTGCCCGAGTGCCTCCGAGACCACCTTCGGTCGCTGTTGCTCCCGCAGTTGCCCCCCGTGTTCGTCATCGCCTGCCGTCCATCCACGCGTTCCCACAAGATTGCCCCCGGCGACACGTCAGGCCGATAGGAAACCTCCAGCTGCCACCGCAGCCTCGACCTCGCGGCGATCGCGCAGATCACAAGCTGCCCATCGACGCTCATCCTCGTCAAGCTTTGCCAGGAACACGAACCGTTCTCGAACCCGGCGCTCCCATCCCCCCAGATCAACGGGCTGCGCGAGCTTGCCGATCGATTCCGGAGCGAAGTCCCGCGGCCGTCGCGGCTTCAGCACATCGTCGGAGGTCAACGGTCCCCTCCCCCGGTGATCATCGTTGACGTCCTGCCAGACCTTGAGGACCCACAGGCGTCGGACCAGCCGCTCGTCGATCGACCGTCCGGCGAGCTGAGCAAGGTCGTACGCGTCACGTCCAAGCGCCGTGCGTCGGTATCGGGCCAGCTTCTCGGCGCATGCCTCGGGTTCACTGACCACCGGCAGCGTCGGCAACTGGATCGCGTAGCCGCGATGTACAGGAAGCACAATGAACGGCAGCATCTCGGGCGGTAGGGCCAGTGGATGTCGCGCGAACTCGATCGACGCCCCTAGGTTCGGCCGGCCCAGATCCTCGTGCTCGACCGTCAGACTCCAATGCCGCCCGTCGCCCCGCGTGGACTCGAGCCGGTAGCGGAAGCCCGAAACTGATGCGCCGTGTAATGCCTCGCACACCGCGAGGACCGTGTCGTCCGAAGGAGCGCCGAAATCGAGATCGGTTGAGAACCGTCCCGCGCCGCCGAGGCGACACTTGCGCAGGCTCGTCCCGCCCTTGAGCACGAGGGCATCGCCATCGAAGAAGCCAAGCTCAGCCAGCAACCAGAGCAAATGGTCCTGGGCAACGTCGAGCAGCGCCGCGTCGTAGGTGTCAGCACGCCCCGCGCCATGGAGACCGACAAGCGCCCGCGTCAGGTGCATAGCCACGTCAGGCCTTGCCGAGCGCGCTTTGGAGCGGAGCGATAACTCGATCGACGATGCGGAATTCGCCTACCCAAACGGCATCCGGACCTTTGCCGATCTGCACCGTGGGCATGGCGGCTTTCGGTCGCCCTTGGAGCACAGCTCTCCCCCCGTCGGTTCGATGCCCTGAGTGGAGCAGGTAGGCGGCCCGCTGCCATGCAGAGGTGGACTGCCCCTCAAGCAGTCCCTGGAGAAGACTGACACTGACGTCGGCGACGACGTCATCGAGGTGTGGAACGAGATCCGCCCACGCACGGAAGGAGGCAGGCCGCGCGGAGAGCTGCACGATCAGCGCCTCGGGGCCGAACGCCGGCAGACCGCCTGCCCAGCCGGTGAGATCAAGCCGGCGCCTATTCAGCAGACTCGGCGTCGGTCCGAGCCGGGAAGCGTCGTTAGCGCGCCACCCGAGCTTCACCACCGAAACGTGCGGCCGTAGTCCGAAGGGTGGCCTCACGTCGGTCGGAAGCCAGAGCGCCACCGAACCGTCGAAGGCGCGATCCATGTACCCGAGGTGCCACGCGGCGGCCTCGCCGGCCAGAGCGAACACGGCTTCGGGATCGCGGGCCTTCCATGCCCGCAGGTCAATGTAGCGATCGATGATCTCCTCTTCGCCGGGAGGGAGAAAGGCCCAGGTTCCCTTGAGATGGAGGGGCGCCAGCCAACCGAGGCGACTCAGTTCGTCGATAGTACGGTCAACGTCCCGCTGCGACTTCACCTCGACGAGGTATCTCGACACGTCGTCGCGCGTGACGACATCGGGTCTGTCCCGGGCAAGGCGTGCCAATAGGGACGAGGCCCAGCCGGGAATCCTCCGGTCGGGGCTTCGTCGTCTCCCGCCGCCTGCGGGCGTGTGGGCGGTAGTTAGGTCCATGCCTGGATTGTAGCAGCCACGGCAGGGTTCCAGGCCCAGATCTAACTAACCCCTAACTCCGCGCCTGGAACTCCGCTGCCCCAGTGGGCAAGCAGGCACAAGCACAAGAAACACCGTGCCGCCTTGTGGTGATGATTGTCATGGTTACGGTCGTCGAGGTGATCGGTGTCTTGTCTAACAACTGGACCTTCTTGGCTGCCAACGAATTACCCACACACCCAGTCCCACAAGGCCGTACGCGGTCGCACAGAGCCGGATGGCGCACCGCCTCTGACGTGGGAAAACGCGACTCAGCCGCATGCAATCCCACGCGCCCGAATGACCTTGGAAGCACTAGACGACCGCTTGTTGCGTCGTGAAGGAGTCGCCTGTACACGTGGCCTTGACATTCCGCGACAAGTGAACGTCGGCGGCATTTCCGCCCGTCGTGGCAGAGCGGCTGCGCCGTTCATCCATCTCGCTCACGGTCGCGAGAGGAGCGGTTTCCCTGAGGGCGACCTGACGAATGAAGGCCGACACTGAGAGGCCTTGCCGGGCTGCAGCGCCCCGGATCCTGCCCTCTTCCTCCGGCGTCAAACGGATGGATACCATCGCCTTCAGCCGTCGGCGCTCGGGCCTCTTACCGGCCACACCCTCGGGTTCACCCCACTCTTCGGTGTCGCCTTTGCGGGCCTGGTAGTACTCAGCGTCTTCCTGCTTTCGACTCATGTCGCTTCCTCCGTCACGGGGTCACCGAAAGTACCGTCTCTTCTCACCGTCTGTCGAATCCCATCCTGTGATCGGCTCGACGGTCCTTCGATCTGAGTTCCAGCGGACGACAACGCTCAAGCTGCGACCGCCGTTCGTGAGGCCAAGCATCAGCCAGTCGCCTGCCCGATGTCTCTTGTTCTGAGCCCAGACGGGGTCATTGGCCCACACTTGCTGAACCTCCTGCATTGAGATCCGGTGTCCCCAAAGCTCCTCTTCATCCTCTTCGTCGTATTCCCAGGCCTCTGCGTATCGGGGGTGATGGTCGAACAAGGAGAATCCTCCGTTGACGGCTTGTATGACCAGATGCTAGCATCCGGTATGACGACCGTAAAGAGGAGGTTCTAGAGTTGGTTACCAGCACGATTGCTGTGGATGCGTTCCTGGCCGATTCCGTCGCCGTCGCGGACGGCAAGATCTACGCGCAGGGCGCGGGGTGGAACGTCATCAACACCAGGGTGCTTCCCACCGCGCACGACCGCATCGGCATCGGAATCATCGTCCGGGTTCCGTACACGTCCACGAACCAGTTGCACCGGTGGGAACTGAGACTAGAAGGGGCCGATGGCCAACAGCTTCCTCTGGGAGATAACCCTGCCGGTGAAGGGAAGGTGCGCGCCATCGGTGGCCAGTTCAACGTCGGACGCCCACCAATGCTCCAACCAGGGGACGAGCAAGTGGTCCCGTTCGCGATGAACGTCAATGGGCTGCCGTTCGAGCAGGCGGGGGCATACCGCTTCGTGGTTTCTGTGGATGGCTCCGATGTCAAGGAACTTCCGTTCCGCGTCTTCCTCTTGCCGGATCCGCAGCCCATCATCAAGATGGACGACTAGCCGACTCCGGTTCCCCATCGCAGCATGCCGAGCCGAGGGAAGACCGGCACGCGGATCCCGTTGCGGAGTGCGTGGCACGGAGTCGAGAGGCCGCACCCATTCCAGCGGACTCCCCCATGCCGCTTCCTCAGTCCGAGCGGCTCGCCTTGCCTTCCGCTTTGAACCTGCCCGACATCTTCATCATCGTCAGAGGCGTCATCTTCTTCATCACCATCGCCACCGATGTGGTCGTCAACATCTTGATGATGATCATGGTGGTCGTCATCCAGATGATCGGCGTCTTACCTAACAGCGAGTTCGGCTTGGCCTGCCAACGGATTGCCAACACACCCAGTCCCACAAGGCCGTACGCGGTCGCACACACCCGGACGGCGCACCGCCTCTGACGTGGGAAAACGCGACTCAGCCACATGCAATCCCACGCGCCCGAACAACTATGGAAGCACTTGAAAACCGCTAAGGGGCAACCCTTCGTGAGTTCGAATCTCACTCCCTCCGCAGCCCTGACCTGGGTCGGTGAGTTCAACCGCTTCGTCGCGCACTAGAGTTCTGCACCAGCCGAAGCGGCGAACCGGGAATGTCCCTTGACATTGGCGGGGCCACCCGGCCATGATTCTTACCGGCTGAGGCATAGACCGGCAAGAAGCACGACCTGGAGTGACCGGAGTGACCCCGTGATAGAAACGATCAAGTCCATCCTCCTGGACTTCCAGGAAGCCAGCCCGGAGACCGGGGTGCCCCGGCACTTGCGAATCGAGACTATCCCCGGCAAAGCCGCCGTCTGTATAGGGGTGCGCCGGAGCGGCAAGTCAACATACATGTTCCAGGTCATGAAGCGGCTCCAGTCCAGCGGGGTTCCGCGTGAGAGCATCCTGTACCTCAACTTCTTCGACGACCGCCTCCACAACCTGGGGCAACAGGGCCTCGGTTCGATCACCGAGGCGTACTACTCGCTCTACCCAGAGAAGAAGAACGCCGAGACGATCTACTGCTTCTTCGACGAGGTTCAGGCGGTCCCCGGCTGGGAGCATTTTGTCGACCGTCTGATGCGGACCGAGAAATGCCACGTCTATCTCACGGGATCATCGGCGCAAATGCTGTCGAAGGAGATCGCCACGCAGATGCGCGGGCGGGCAGTGTCGTGGGAGTTGTTCCCCTTCTCGTTCCGGGAGTTCCTGGACTGGAAGGGGGTCGAAAGCACCGGTCCCCTATCCACAAAGAAGCGTCTCCTGGTCCAGAAGTCGTTCGAGGACTACTGGGAGACCGGCGGCTTCCCCGAAGTGGCCGGCCTTGGCCGAGACTTGAGGATCAGGATCCACCAAGAGTACTTCCACGCCATCCTGTTTCGTGACCTGGTCGAGCGCCACGACGTTTCCCATCCGAAGGCGGTAACCGACCTGGCGCACTGGTTGGTGGACAACACCGCCTCTTCCTATTCCGTGAACAGCCTTACGGGATACCTGAAGTCGCTGGGCCACAAGGCCCCCAAGTCCGCCGTGTCCGACTACCTGGAATGGTTCGAGGATGCCTATTTCCTGTTCACGGTCCGGATATTCGACGCATCGCTCGCGCGGAGCAACACCAACCCGAAGAAGGTCTACTGCGTCGACCATGCCTTGGTGACGTCGGTGTCGTCGGGGATTCTCGTCAACTCCGGGCATCTTCTGGAGAATCTCGCATTCGCGGCGCTTCGGCGTCTCTACCCGGAGGTTTACTACTACAAGACGAAAACCGGCCGGGAGGTTGATTTCATCGTCCAGACGCGCAACCGCGCGCGGATGCTGGTCCAGGTGTGCGAGTCCCTGGCCAAGCCGCAAACACGGAAACGGGAAGTGACGGCACTGAGCGAGGCGATGACCGAACTGAAGCTCAAGTCCGGCACCATCGTCACCAGGAGCGAGGACGAACGGATCGATGCCGGCGGAGGGACTATCCAGGTGGTTCCGATGTGGCGTTTCCTGCTCGACCTACCGGAATCGACGGAATAGCCATATGAGGTTTCTGCTGATCAGCGACACCCACGGAAATCTTGGCGTCATCGGCGAACTGGCCGCCCGGGCGCAAGCCGATGCGGTGATCCACGCGGGAGACTTTGGATTCTTCGATGACGGGAGCTATGAGCGTCTCTCGGACCGGGAGCTTCGGCTCCATGTCGCGCATTCGGGCCTGCAGCAGACCGAGAAGGCTCGAATCCTGAATCTGCCCCGGAACGACCTGATCGATGCCGCGAGAAACCACCGTCTGCTCGGTGGTTTCCAGTCCTACCTCGACGGGGCCGAATGGCCACCTGTTCCCGTCTACGCCGTGTGGGGGAACCACGAAGACAGGGACGTCGTGGAGCGGCTCTTTCTCGGCGATACCACCGTCAGGAACCTCAACATCCTGCATCACCGGCAGGGGTACAGAATCGGACCGGCATTCGTTTTCGGCCTCGGTGGGAATCTCCTTCCCGGTTCGCGAATGATGCAGAGACCCATCGCTGGAGGCGGGGGCAAGATCTGGAGCACGCTTTCGCAGTACTCCGATCTGGTAGAGAGCGCCGAGAAGGATGCCGATCGCTCCGAAACGCGAATCTTCGTTTCCCATGTCAGTCCGGGGAGAGAGCCCTTCGTGGAACTTGTCGGAGCCCGGACGCGAGCGGACTTCACCGTCAGCGGGCACATGGGAGCCCCGACCTGCATGATCTGGAATCCGTTCTCCGTCAGTTCCGTTGAGGAAGCGGAGAAGCGGCTCCGAGACGGTCTGGAAGCCGTGAGGAAATCGTGTCTGGACGCCGCCAAGCCGGATGCTTCTTGGGCCGACCAGGTGTTCGCCTTCGTCGGCCGGATTCCCAAAGACACCATCGAGATCGGAAGGGGTGTCAAAGCACCCCGCTGGTATCGGCAGATGACCCACGTCAACCTGCCCGACGCCCACGTGGGCTACGCCGTCATGGATGTCGATGAAGAAAGCGCGAAGCTCCAGACCTTCCTCAGATGAAGACCACTTCGGTCGTCAGCGTCACCCGGCAGACCGTCGTCTCGCCAACTTGGTGGAGTACGACCTGCCTGCGGGCGAGGATCATGTAACTCACGATCTCGCCCGAGGCCGCGCGAGGCACGAGCTGATGCCGTGATCCACCCCGGAGACCTCGGCTTCTTCGACGACTGAAGCTATGAGCGGCTGGGACTACGTGCTGTCGCGCTGCGCGGACGCCCTCAGCCCTTCTTCCGCAGCCGTACCCTTCCGGGTTCGATCACAGCCAGATTCCCGGACATGTCCTCGTCCGAGAGATCCTTAAGGGCAGCCAGGACCGCCTTGTTCATGGAAGCTACCGGCATGTCGTTGGAGAACCGGACGATCACAATTCCGGCGTGAGACCCTGGGGGGAACCTCAAGGGATTGCCGAAGCCGAGATCCCCGGTGAGCAATACCAGCCCGTTGGCTGCGGCGTGCCGGAGAACTTCCTCGTCCGGCGCTCCCCGCAACCCAATATCTCGCACGTGTTCCGCCGAGATGCCGGCTTGTCGGATTGCACGCACAAGAGAACCCGGGAGATCCTCGTCGACCAGGAAACGGGCCATCTATGCAGTCGCGTGGATCTGTTCGTCCGCAACAACCCGCGCGGCGTATGCCAGAGCCGCCAGCACGTCCTCACGCGACAGCCCGTACTCCTCAGCCACGCGCTCGACCGTCATTCCGCTGGCGAGCTTCCCCACGACAAGCTCGACCGGCACCCGGGTGCCGCGAATCACCGGCCTGCCGAACCGAACCTTCTCGTCGACCGTGATCCGCGGCGCGATTTCGGTCATCTCGATCCCTTCCCAAAGAGCAGGCCGGGCCCCGAAAGAACGGTCTCGGCACTCCTCACTTCACCGCGGTCGGGCGCCGACCCAGCCTACGCTGGAACCTTACCACCATCCCCTACACCCCTCAGCGTCGTCTGAAGTCCGATTGGCAACGCCGCCTATGCTTGATCTCCCTTCTTCCACGCACGTCAGGCCTGATGGAGCAGCGACGCGCTATCGGCAGACCGTCACCTCGCCAACTTGGTTGAGGACGGCGTGTTCGCGGGCGAGCATGGCGCTCCACCGCAAGTCATCGTCGTCATCGCGGTCGCGGCGGTCATGGAGACGGTGGTCGAGGTGGTTGGGGACGGTCTCCTTGACACCTGCACAGCCGGATGACACATTGGGTGTCATGCAAAAGATCAATGCCCTCCAACTGCGTCAGTCGCTCGGGAAGGCCGTCGAGGCGCTACAGCGTAGCGGCGAACCGATCCTTCTGGAACGAGGGCGAAAGCCAGTCGCTGTTCTGATTTCGCTTCGGGATTTCCAGGAGAGGTTCGTAGAGAAAGCGGCCGCGGAGGCCCGTGACCTCATCCTCCAACAGATGGATGCGCTCGCCACCGCCTCGGTTGACCCCACGCCTGCCGTCGACGTTCTGCGTGAGCTCCGTGGCGCCTGACAGACTCTGGGTGCTGGATACCTCCGTAGCCGCAGGCTGGTTCTTCGTCGATGAGCCACTACGTGCTCAGGCCTTGGCCGTGCGGGCTCATCTTCGCGACGCGCCGCATCGCTACTTCGTTCCTCCGCTGTTTCACGCCGAGCTGGTGCACGTCCTTGCTCGCAAGTCGGGGCGGAATGCCCAATTCGTTCGCGACGGCCTGACCTTGATCCTCCGTCTCGGCATCCGGACTGTCCCCCTGTCCGAGGCCGCCCTCCTGCGTTCGGCGGATTGGGCCTGCCGGGGGCTGAGCGGCTACGACGCCACTTTCGTGGCGCTGGCACAAGACCTCCGGGGGCGCTGGCTCACGGCCGATGAACGCGCCGCGAAGTTGGCCGGCCTCGAGCACGCTGAGACGCTGAAATCTTGGGCGCGAGCCCGCCTTCGCTGAGCGATCCATGCACAATCGGTGCGGGAACGACCACAAGGCGTCGCGTTCCGCAACCCAGCGGACCTTGGGCAATCCAGGGATCAGGTGGCCTCACTACGCCGCGGCCGATCGCAGGACCGAGCACGCACGCAGGGTGACCCACTTGCTGGGTTTGCCCTGCTTCTCGAAGTCAACCCATGTCTTGCTGTTGTAGGCGTATTCGTTCTTCCATCGGCCGAGCGCGTCTTGCTTTGATAGAAGCCAATCGACCGCCGGCCGAAGGCGCCGATCCTTGGCGCGGCCGAGTTCGGCCAGGACTTCGAGGTTCTGCAGGACGTCGGCGACGTACCCGGAAGGAAAGCCGAGCTTGAACCAGGAGCCGCTGACTGTTGTGTCCGTCGGGTAGTCGGCCTTTGCCGGGTCGCGGCCGAGGAGGAACTCGACGCCCACATCGATCGCACGCCCGACGTGCGGAGTGCGCGCCTCCGGCGGGATCCGAGCCAAGGCGCGAAGAGCTTTGATCGCTCCCCAGGCGCAGGGCAACTTCCCGTTGGCCACGCACGCGAACTCAGGACCGCTCGTGCCGGACTGATAGTAGCGATCGAAACCCTCCCCCGTGATCGACCGAGCCTGCCAGTCGATGGCCCGCTGGATCCTCTCGTCTTCGAGCCATCCCAGGTCGATGAGCGATCGCACGAGGTTGCCGTTGAGGCAATGCACCACGGCAGATGGCGGCGGCGGGCTAAGGGAGATGGCCCCCGAGCAGCCGAACCCGCCGGACTGGGTCTGGGTGTGCTCCAGTACGTACTCGCAGGCTTCGCGCACGCGCGGATCGGCACCATCCGCCCCCAACTGTCCGAGGAAGATCACCTGCCAGACCGTGCTGCGGTACTTCGGCGAGTACCCGGCGCCAGGCTTCACCCAGTACCCCTCTGAATCCTGGGTCTTGAGGATGGCCGCGATGGGGTCGGTCTTCATGGCGGCAGCCCTGGCGCGCTTCACCTCGGGGTCGCTGGGACGACAGTCGAGCAGCAATCGCAAGGCCATGTGCCTGACGGCCGGAGTCTCTTCCTCGAGCAACCATGGACGGGGGTCCGCGTTCAGACCCCGGGTCCAGTCCTCGTCAGGCAAGCCCCTCTCTGGCATGTCACACCCCCGTATCCAGGCACACCACGCGTTGGTTCGCCATGGGGGGGTGCCGGGCTGGTCGCCATTGAACCGGTGCTCTGCCCATCATGGCCAAGGCTGACCGAGCGACCAGGCAGGCCCCTATTCCCCCGCCCACGCATCATGCCAAGACGAAGGTCAGTGCCTCCGCTTTCTGCGGCCGGCGAAACCGCCGCTCAGCAAGATGCCTGCTCCGATCACGAAGCCGAAGTTGTACCAGTTCCCGCTGTTGTGGACCTCGTAGATGTTCACGTGTTTGCTGAACAGCGAGACGAAGAAGGTGATCGGGGAGATGATCCCCTGCCACAACCCGAACCAGAAACCGGCGACCTGTCCCGCCGAGTCGGCGACACCTCGCTGGGCATTCGGACCCGCGGCACAGCTCGCCAGAGTCAGGACCAGAGTCAGAAGGAGAACCGCGAGAAGCGAGACCGGCCACTTCCGGTCGAGTGCTCTCATGGTCCCTCCCTGGGGACGCCTCTGCGATCGTCGACGCGGTCGCGAGGAGGATCTCCGACTGAGCGCTTTCATCGTCCCTCCTCGAGGGTGAACCGCACGACAGGGGGCTGTTCGAGGCTGTTGTGGACGGTGCAGTGAGACGCAACCGCGAGCAAAGCGTCGAGGCGTTCGGCCGGAACCCCCTCCGGCATCCGGATCGTGACGTCGACCGCTCCAACGCGAGCCGGGCCGGTGGCCATGGTGAACTCGGCGGCCACCTCGAGCCCTTCGAACGGCAACTGGTGGCGAGCCAGGTAGCGGCGAGCGTAGAACGCGACGCACGAAGCCAGCCCGGCCACGAACAACTCGGTCGGGGTGGGCGCGGTGTCTTCGCCGCCGCCATCGACCGGCTGGTCGACGGTCACGGTGTGGCCGCGGATCTCGATGGTGAACCGGTCTCCGCCCTGGTGCGCTACCCGCAGCGTTCCTGCCATCGCATGTCCCTCCTTCGAGTCGCCTGCCACCTGCTCTCGTCAGACGATTCTCCTCGCTGTCTGGACAACGAGTCGATGCCCAACATCCATGCCAAGCGGCGCATGACGTGATCCGAGCCGGCATCTGCCGACGACAAGGGGCGGACTCCCCACATCATCCACCCCCGATCATCCATCTCCGAAGCTCACGGACCGCGGCAGAGCCTCTCCATCCTCGACGGATGAGGCCATCCCCAGGGCAGCGGGGCCACTCCGCATCTTGTGTCCACCGGGCGAATCGCTTGCTCATTTCGTTCACGGTATCCTGCATCAATCGCTGGCGGGGGTCGATGGCGTGCGGCCGTGTTCGCAGGCCCGGGGAGCGCAGAGCTTCTCCCACGAACTGCAGGCGCCAAGCGGAAGAAGTGGAGGACGGAGTCAATGGGCAACTATCGAGAGATCCACCGGCGAAGCATGGAAGACCCTGAGGGCTTCTGGGCAGAGGCGGCCAAGGACATCGACTGGATCAAGCCTCCGGAGAAGATCCTGGACCGCTCCGACGTGCGCTTCCCCCGCTGGTTTTCAGGCGGAGTCCTGAACACCTGCTACAACGCCATCGACCGGCACGTGGAGCGCGGACGAGCCGATCAGGCCGCCATCATCTACGACAGCCCCGTGACGGGTAAGACTCGCACGATCTCCTACGCGGAACTGCTCGACCAGGTCTCTCGGTTCGCCGGGGTCCTCTCGCACCTGGGCGTTGAAAAGGGCGACCGGGTCGTCGTCTACATGCCCATGATCCCCGAGGCCTTGGTCGCGATGCTTTCCTGCGCCAGGATCGGGGCCATCCACTCGGTGGTCTTCGGGGGCTTTGCCGCAAGAGAGCTAGCCATCCGCATCGATGACGCCAAGCCCAAGGTGATCGTCTCGGCGTCCTGCGGCATCGAGACAAAGAAGGTGATCGCCTACAAGCCCCTGCTCGACGAGGCTATAGAGCATGCCGTCCACAAGCCCGAGCACTGCGTGATCTACCAGCGAGAGCAGGCCCGCGCCGAGCCTATCCCGGGCAGGGACCTTGACTGGGAGAAGGAGATGGCCTCGGCCACTCCAGCGGCTTGCGTGCCGGTTGCGGCCACCGACCCCCTCTACATCCTCTACACCTCCGGAACCACTGCCATACCCAAGGGAGTCGTTCGCGACAACGGCGGGCACGCCGTGGCGATGCGCTGGAGCCTGCCCAACATCTACGACACCTACCCCGGTGAGACCTATTGGGCGGCCTCCGATGTGGGTTGGGTCGTCGGCCACTCCTACATCGTCTACGCCCCCCTGCTGACCGGTGCGACCACCATCGTCTACGAGGGAAAGCCCGTAGGCACCCCCGACCCCGGCGCCTTCTGGAGAGTGATTTCCGAGCACAAGGTGAAGACCCTTTTCACCGCTCCCACGGCGTTTCGGGCCATCAAGAAGGAAGACCACAACGGGGAGTTCTTCCGCAAGTATGACCTTCCCGACTTCCGCTACCTCTTCCTCGCGGGGGAGCGGCTGGACCCGGACACCTACCACTGGGCATCCAAGCTCCTCGGGGTACCGGTCGTCGACCACTGGTGGCAGACCGAGACCGGTTGGGCCATCGCCGCCAACTGCATGGGCATCGAGAAGCTTCCCATCAAGCCCGGCTCGCCAAGCGTTCCCTGTCCCGGCTACGACATTCAGGTGCTGGACTCCAACGGGGTGCCGGCGGGACCGCGCACCGAGGGACTCATCGCTGTGAAGCTGCCGCTGCCGCCGGGAAACCTGCCGACCCTCTGGCAGGACGATGCGCGCTTCGTCAGCTCCTACATGTCCGACTTCCCCGGCTGGTATATCACCGGGGACGGCGGGTACATCGACGAGGACGGCTACGTCTACGTGATGGGCAGAGTGGACGATGTCATCAACGTAGCGGGCCACCGGCTCTCGACCGGGTCCATGGAGGAGATCGTGGCAAACCATGCGGACGTCGCCGAGTGCGCCGTAATCGGCGTGGACGACCAGCTCAAGGGTCAGGTCCCGGTCGGCTTCGTGGTGCTCAAAGCCGGGGTGGCCCGCTCCCGCGAGGAGATCGAGCCGGAACTGGTGGCCATGGTTCGCAAGGAGATCGGCGCGGTTGCCTGCTTCAAGGAGGCCCTCGTCGTACCCAGGCTGCCCAAGACCCGCTCGGGCAAGGTCCTTCGGGGCACGATGCGAAAGATCGCCGACGGCAAGCAGTATGTGGCTCCCTCGACCATCGACGATCCGACGGCCCTGACTGAGATCGCCGAGGCGCTCGCGAGCAGGTAGGGTAGCTGGAGGCGGACACCACAACCGCATCCTGGAACCCTCTACGCCAGCCGAACGGCGGCGAGATGAAGAGCAGCGAAGGGATTCCGGGTTCGTTCGTGGATCTTCTGCGGGGCGCTGTCGCGGGGTTGGGCGCGCCACCCGCGAAGAGGTGACGGCCGGCGCGTATTCGGACGTCCCGAGCCACCAACCCAGTAGCCACGGCGGAAGCGATCGGAGACAACCTCAACTGTCGGCTGAGACGGGCACGGTGCGCGCTATGCTAGCGACGCGTGGCTCCCCAGTGCTCGCCACCGCACGAGCGGAGGGAGCATAGAGCGAGGAGGACCCTCATGCTCGCCCGTCTGGCCGCCTTGGTGCGCAAGGAGTTCATTCAGATCCGCCGGGATCGGCGCACCCTCGCGATCATGATCGTCATCCCCGTCTTGTGGCTGATCGTGTTCGGCTACGCCTTCAGCTTCGACGTCTCCAACGTCAAGGTCGGCGTGATCGACCGGTCCGGCAACTCCCGCGGAGCGCTCATCGCACAGGCGATCAAGGGCTACGAGAAGTTCAAACCCGTAACGGTGGATAGCTCGGTTCAGGCCCGTGATCTCATGCGCCACGGCAAGCTCAGCATGCTTGTCGAGATTCCGCCGGGCTGGGGTCAACAGCAGGCAGCCGGCGAGCCTCCTTCCCTGTCGGTGCTGGTCGACGGCTCGGAACTCTTCACGGCTCAGGCGGGGGGCCGCCTTCTTTCTCAGGCGCTGCAACCGATCCAGGAGAAGCTGGTCTCGGAGATCCGCGCGGAGAGCCTGGCCCAGATCCTCGCCATACTGAAGAACCTGCCGCCGGGCACTGCCGACGCGAGCCAGTTCGCCCCGCCCTCAATGCCCTCCCTGCTGCCCAAGCTCGAGTTTCTCTACAACCCCAACTTGAAGAGCGCGCCGGTGATGATCCCGGGCTTGCTGGGCATGGTGCTGCTCGTGGTGACCACGATGATGACCGCACTCGGTATCGTCAGGGAGCGAGAGACCGGCACATTGGAGCAACTCATCGTCACGCCGATCCGACCCTTCGAACTGATCCTCGGCAAGCTCCTCCCCTACGTGGCGATCGGCCTGTTCGACTTCGTACTCGTGCTGCTCGCCGGCATGCTCCTGTTCGGTCTGCACTTCGTGGGCAGCCTGCCGGTTTTTAGCGTCCTGGCGCTGCTGTTCCTCTTCTGCGCCTTGGGGTTGGGCATCCTGATCTCGACCATCGCGCAGAACCAGGCCCAAGCGATGCAGCTTGCCGCGATCACGTTCGTGGTGCAGATCCTGCTTTCCGGCTTCGTGTTCCCACTGGCCTCGATGCCGGCCGCGATCCTCCCCATCTCCTACGCCCTACCGTTCACCTACTTCGTGCCGATCGCGCGCGGCATGTTCCTCAAGGGCCTCGGACTCTCCGACCTCTGGCGGCAGGCCGCGGTCCTGCTCGGCTACGCGATCGTCATCACCACCATCTCCACCGTTCGCTTCCGTAAGCGAATCGGGTGAGGCAAGTGCTGCTCCAGATGGACCAGGTCACCAAGCGCTACGGCCCGGACGCCGAGGTCGGTCCCTTGAGCCTGTCGCTGGGTGAAGGCGAGTGGGTGGTCCTGACCGGGCCGGACGGCGCGGGCAAGACGACGGCGCTTCGACTGGCCGCCGGGGTTCTGGCCCCATCCAGTGGGCGCGTACAGCGGGTCGAGGAAGGCATCGGCTACGTCGCGGCCGCGTTCTCGCTGTATCCCGATCTCACCGCCGAGGAGAACGTGCGCTTCTTCGCGCGCGCCTTCGGCATGGCTTCCGGCCAAGCGCGGGCGGAAAGCGAACGCCTGCTGGAGTGGGTGGGCCTGGGCCCCCACTCCCACCGTTTGGCCGGGCAACTCTCCGGGGGGATGAAGAAGAAGCTCGCCCTGGTGTGCGCGGTCGTGCACCGGCCGAAGGTGCTGCTCATGGACGAGCCCACGACGGGGGTTGATCCGGTGAGCCGCGAAGCGTTCCTGGCGCTGCTGCACGAGTTCGCCGCCGGCGGCGCGGCCGTCCTGCTTTCCACCCAGTACATGCACGAGGCCGAGCACGCGGGACGCGTGGTGCTGCTGGATCGGGGACATGTCCTGTGCGACGCCGGTCTCTCGGAACTTCGCGCACGCTACCCCCACCATGTGGCCGAGATCTCAGGAGGATCCCGCTCGGCGCTGCTCGAGCGCGCCCACGCGCTTCCCGGCATGGTGAGCGCGCATCCACTGGGCGGACGGGTGCGGGTGGTGCTGCGCGAACCCGTCGCCGGGCTGGAGCAAGCCGCACCTTCTCTGGAAGATCTCTTCGTCTGGCTGGCCGGGGACGAGAGTCGATGAACGCGGTACACAGCCAGCACCTGACGCGCCGCTTCGGTCCTTTCGCCGCCGTGGACGCGGTCGACCTCTCCATCCCGGCGGGAAGCGTCTGCGGCTTGCTCGGCCCCAACGGCGCCGGCAAGACCACCTTGATCCGCCTCCTCCTCGGGCTTCTCGCTCCAAGCGAGGGAAGCGCACAGGTGCTCGGATTCGACTGCGTGCGCGATACGGAGGAGATACGCAGGCGCACCGGATACATGTCCCAGCGTTTCAGCCTCTACAACGACCTCGACGCGCAGGAGAATCTTCTCTTCTACGGTCGGGTATACGGCTTGCGCGGCAAGGCCCTCGATGAGCGCGTCGAGGAGTTGCTGACCTGGAGCGATCTGGCCGCCGACCGGCGCCGGTTGGCCGGAGCACTCGGTGGGGCGCGACGCCAGCGGCTGGCCTTCGCCTGTGCCGTGCTTCACCGCCCGCCGCTGCTGTTGCTGGACGAGCCGACTTCCGGCACCGACCCGTTCGCGCGAAGGCGCTTCTGGGAGATGATCTACGACCTCGCGGCCGAGGAGACGACGGTGCTGGTCACGACACACAACATGGACGAGGCCGAGCAATGCGACCGCCTGGCGATGCTGCTGGACGGGAGACTGGTCGCCGAGGGCACCCCGGCCGAGATCGCCGCGGGAGGTAGTCTCGAGGAGGCCTTCTCGCGCCTGGCTCGCAGCCAGCCTTGAGGCTGCCCCGGGTGCAGCCCGGGCGGCCAAACCCGGCTACGGCCGAGAGTCGGTGGCCAACAGCCCGTAGATGTAACAGTCGTACATGCCATAGGCGCCCAGACACGCCGCCCGAAGCCTCCCTTCCTGGCGGAAGCCCAACTTCTCGGCCACCCGCCGGCTCGCGATGTTGGCAGCCCCCGCGCGAAGCTCGACCCGGAAGTTGCCTAGAGTGGTGAAAGCCAGATCCAGCAGGGCCGAAGCTGCCTCGGTGGTGTAGCCACGACGAGTGTGGTCCGAACGCATCCAGTAGCCGATGTCGCTGCGCGGCAGGTTGTGTTTGAGGTGCAACCCGACGGTTCCCAGGGGGCTGGACTGCTCCTGCGCCGCGAACACGACATACTCTAGGGCCACGTCGAAATCCCACCGCTGTTCGGCGCCGGCTGCGAACTCCCGAGTCGATTCCAGGCTGACGTTCTGCGCCCACCCCATCCACGGTCGCAGCTCCGGCAGGGAGGCATCGATCGCCTCCCACAGCGGCTCGGCGTGCGAGGGGGCCACCGGCTCCAGCCGGAGCCGGCGAGTAAGGATAGGTTCGCGAGGAAGGAACATGGCGCCCACAATGTAACCTCATGCAACCCGGAGGCGCACTCACACCGGGTCTCTTTGCCCCTTGGGGGAACCACCCTTACAATGGTTACGCCCCGGGCGGAAGGGGCAGAAACGCTTGGAGGCATCGCCTAGCTCGGCCTATGGCGCCCGCCTGCTAAGCGGGTTGGGGGTTCAAAGCTCCCTCGTGCGTTCGAATCGCACTGCCTCCGCCAGGCGCCGCTAGCTCAATGGATAGAGCAGCAGACTACGGATCTGCAGGTTGGGGGTTCGACTCCCTCGCGGCGCGCGGCTCTGACCAGGGCTTTTGCGTTTTCGGGCCCTCCGAAAACCTCCCAGAAGCTGGGATCTTCTAAGAATCTTCTAATGAACGCCTCCACAAGGGGGCAGAACCGGTCCCGTGGCGAGTGGCAATCCGGCGCGCTGAACCGCTACGAGGATTCCCGGTGCGATTCACCCCCCGGCCATCCGGGCCCCGAACCCCGGCGTAGGTCTTTGCGCCAACCGGACATCGCGGTTGTCACGTCTAGCTCACGCGCAATCGCACGGCGAGGTCTGGGACTGGGTGGAAGACGAAGGCCTTCCCCGCCTTTCTCTGTGAGAGAAGACCCTTTGCGGCCAAGGCCGTCAGGTCCGAGCGAGCCGTCTCGTAGACGACGTTATGACTTCGAGCATGTGACTGCATCGTGTATCGGGCGTCCGGGTTGCGAAGCGCATGGCTGAGCAAGGCGACTTGCCGATGGTTCAGACCCTCCCCTACCTGCCGGATCAGTCGTTCGACCGTCTTGATTTCATCAATCTTGCGGGCTAGGTAGCCGTGGAGGTCGTCTATCGCGCGAATGATTACGTCGAGCTGGTACAACACGAAGTAGGTCAGGTCGTTGTCGTCGGTCTCCGTATACAAGAAGGCGCGCGCGTATTGAGCGGGTGCCTTCTTCAAGATTCGGGAGATCGAAATGAACTCGGCAAGCCAATAACCCTGATGCAACATGGACCAGTAGAACAATGCCCTCGCGGTTCGCCCGTTCCCATCTTCGAATGGATGATCGTAGGCCAGCCAGAAGTGGAGAATCACGGCTCGCATCACAGGGTGGATGAAGACGTCGCCCTCTTCTTCGTTAGCGAAGTCGCACATCTGCCTCAGACGTCCCGGGAGTTCTTCAGCGGGCGGCGGCGCGTGAAGGAGCAGGTCACGTTCATCAAAGACTTGCACACGCTCCTCAGTCGGCAACTGCAGCCGACCGGCCGCCTGTGGGTTACCCAGAGTGCCATCTGTGACAACCCTGTGAATGTCGAGTACGAGCTCAGGGGTCAACGACTCGGACGAGATGCCGCCGATCTTCCTCATGGCTAAGTAGTTGTTCAGAATCATGCGCTCGCTCTTGTCGCGAGGGGGGCGTCCCGTTCGGAGCATGTCTTTCGCAACTCGGCGGGTCGTCGACGCACCCTCGAGCTGACTGGAGGTGATGGCCTCCTCAATCAGAGAGCTAATGATGTAGCGATCTCGTGTGGCTTGGTTGGTGACCTCCTCGCCAATCGCAATGCGACCACTGGCATCGCGATCTATTCGACGCAACATGGCGAGGGCAGGATCGGGCACGCCGAACTTGAAGGGCGAGCCTGTGGTGTCGAGAAACGGGATTGGCCGCAGGGCCGTCAGCCGGGAGAGCTTGACCCCCAACCACCATTCGTTCAGCGACAGGCTGGGAGGGGTGGGTAGATGGCGGAACTTGTCCCAGGGCGGGTAGCCGTCAGATGCAGCCGGGCGGGCCGTCTCGAGGATCTCGAGCAGCCGGTCAGGCCCGACCCCACGCAGCAGGTCGCCGAGTCGAGGAGGCTTCTGCGGAATCTTCATAGTTCACTTCCTACTATTTTTCCCACACGTAGTATTAGTACCATGCTACCTCCCAAGTTGCTACTACTTCAAGCAAGACTAGTAGAACGGCTGGGCCACCAACTCCCAACCTCCTACTAGCATGGACAGAACTAGTAAGAAAGACCCGTGGGGTTTCTCTATTCGAATCCTCACGCCGCAGCCCGTAGGGTGCAAGTATCCGACCGTGGCCCAGAGGTCGATGCCGACCAGTCCTGCATGACTTGAACGAGTCGAGTGAACGGACGTGACCTCGGCGCGCGACACCCTGTCTAAGAACTGTCTAAGGAGCGATGAAGGCCGCGCACAACGGGCTCCCCAGCCACTCCGCGCCCAGCGCGCACCCTCATCTACCTGCGCAAGTGCGGTCCAGGAACATCCGGATCGAGCTTCCCGTTATCACATGAGGGAGTGATGACCACCATGAGAGTGTTCAGAAGGCACAGCCGAATCCCGCACGAGTCCGCGAAGCAGGCCGACGGAAACCGGCGAGGGGAACTCACGCCTCTCGAGTATGAAGTCATTCGAGGCGCAGGCACCGAGCGTGCGTTCACCGGCGAGTACTGGGACTGCCACGAACAGGGCGTGTACCGCTGCAGGGACTGCGGTGCGGAACTGTTCCGCTCCGAAGTCAAGTTCGACTCAGGCACCGGATGGCCCAGCTTCACCCGGCCGGCCGTCCCGGAGAACATCAATACTGCCACGGATACCAGTCAGTCGATGGTTCGCACGGAAGTGACGTGCCGCCAATGTGGAGCGCATCTGGGTCATGTCTTCGACGACGGCCCCGGACCAAGCGGACTGCGCTACTGCATCAACTCCGTCGCGCTCGAGCTGGATCGCGAGACGTGACGCTTACCGCTATTCGTCGATCACCGGGTTGCACCGGCGTCGCCTCAGAAAGGAAGTGACGAGTGGCGATCGAGAAGGCAACGTTTGCCGCGGGATGCTTCTGGCACGTGGAGGACGTTTTCAGGCACACCACCGGCGTGACGGCCACCCGGGTCGGCTACACGGGGGGCACCACGCCAGAACCCACCCATGAGGAGGTCTGTACCGATCGGACGGGGCATGCGGAGGCCGTGGAAATCACCTACGCCTCTGAAGTCGTCTCATACGAAGACCTTCTCGCCGTGTTCTGGTCAAGTCACGACCCGACCCAGATGAACGGACAAGGGCCGGATATCGGCACCCAGTACCGGTCGGCGATCTTCGTGCACGACGAACGCCAGCTAACCGTCGCCCTTGCGTCGAAGGAGCGACTTGAGAAGCAGGCCCGACTCCCGGGACCGATCGTGACGCAGATCGTTGCCGCGTCACGGTTCTACCCAGCCGAGGACTACCACCAGCAGTACTACGAGAAGCAGGGGATCTCCTACTGCAGGCTCTAGGCCAGCGTTCTCGGTGCTTTGCGCCGGGCCGAGCAAGGCAACGTCTGCCAGATCGGTCTGGGCCCGGCGAAGCACATCCTTCTGGAGAGGCACCAGTGGCCGTAGGCTAGGGGCCGATGTTCAACACTCCGGCCGCGAGGGGGCGGGGATGGGTCTCACGCTTCGTGAGTGGGCCACTATCTTCCATGGCATCGCCTTGGGCGGCGGCTTCCTCCTGCTCTTCACGGGCGCGATGGCAGGATTGCACGGCCTTCGTGCCGCAGCCTTGACCGGCGAAGGGCAACGGGGCCAACTGGCTTTGCTTCGCATGGTCACCTCCCTCATGGCAGCGGTCGCCTGGCTCACGGTGATCTCCGGAACCTGGGTCATCAATCCCTGGTATCGATCCGCCTCCCCAACCAGCCCAAGATCCATCCTGGTCGCAAACCCCACGACTCGCGCCTGGCACGAGTTCGCCTTCCGGCTGAAGGAGCACATTGGCTGGTTCAGCCCCATCCTGGCTACCGTGGTCGCTTTCGTCGTTGCCTACTATGGCTCGACCCTTGTGAACAACAATCAGCTCCGTCGCGCGCTCATGGTCCTGCTGTCGCTCGCCTTCGTCTTCGCCACCGTCGCGGCGCTGTTCGGCGCCCTCGTGAGCAAGGTCGCCCCGGTTCAGTAGCCTGTGGAGGGTTCGACGATGGATACCCCGATGGACCAGACAGAGTCCCAAGAGCCCTCCGGCGCCCCGAACTCCCTGCCGACCGGGCCGGCGGTCGCGGCCATGATCGCGGGGGGCATCGGGACAGCGGTCCTTGGGGCACTGACCGTCCTAGCGGAGACCGGACTGAGGGCGAGGGACTCCCTAACCTGGAGCACGACCGTGGGCCCACTGTCAGGCGAGACCATCCTGGCCGTGGGGGTCTGGCTTGCCAGTTGGGCCCTTCTCCATCTGGCCTTGCGCGGACGGGACGTCAAAGTCCGGACAGCCCTGGGCCTCACCTTGGCGCTAGTCCTTCTGGGGGTTCTAGGGGTCTTTCCGGCGTTCTTCCACCTGTTCGCTCAAGACTAGGCCGGCACCGACCTCGACGCGGCCGCCCGGCGAGCTCCTAACACATCACCGCGCCCGTAGAGACGCCGAGGTTCACGTGTAGACCCCAGAAGGC
>JBBAAN010000015.1:0-44435 GCA_041658225.1 Actinomycetota bacterium | reverse complement strand
GGTCGTGAGAACCCTGGCAGCGGTTCACGTGTGGCCGATCACGGCCGAGATCGCTAAGGCGAGCACCCGCCTGGACGTTCGAGGCGACCCTGCGGACGAATTGATCGCGGCGACGAGCGTCGTCCACGACGTGCCGCTGATCACGAGGGATCGTAGCCTTAGGCGATCAAGGAAGATCCCGCTGGCTCGGGGCCCGTCCGCTGGGTGAACGAACAGAGAGGGTTCGCACCGCTCCCTTCCCGTCCGGGAGGCCGGCTTGCTTGCCTTCGTCAGAACCGCACGCACTTGAGGGGCAACTTGGGGGGTACATGGGGGGTACCTGTCGAGTGTCCGGCGCGTGCCTGAGTTCTGACTTCCGGGTTGGGTAAGAAAGTCGCGCTTTGGAGGGTCCGCGACTGATAGCCGACTGTATAGAGGGTCGGCTCCTCCGTTCGCCTTCCGGGCCCCACGGCGACCTCCTCCTGCATTTGTCTGCCCGTGAGTCTACATCTCGGACCGTGGGCCGCCCGGCCTATATGTCGACTGTGGAAGACCGGCGGCCGGATGCCCGTCTGGCGGTTCAGTCGGTGACGTGATTCGTTCCTTGCCAGACACCTCCGGTGTCATGATCATGGACGCTGAGCATGTTGGATTGGTCAGGATCTTGAGAGGAGAGAGCCGTGGACTGGAGACCGACCCTGAAGAAGGGATCCGTCGCCGGGGCCGGTAGAGTCCCTTCGCGGCCGCCGCGACCCTCGAGGCTGACCGAAGAAGCCGTCGGGGAGAAAGGTGGGGTGCCGCCTCGGGCACCGCGTGCTTCGAAACGAGGGAAGGCGCTCTCCCGCGTCACCCTCCGGCCAGGGGATCGTGCCAGAGGACCCCCGCAAACCGCGAGAAGTCCGAGTCGGACGAGCACAGCTCGGCTCCGTGCTCGATCGACAGCGCCGCCAGGTGCGCGTCCGTCGTGAGGTTACCCGCCGTCCCGAGCGGCTCCAGGATCTCTCGGAGCACGGCCGCGTGCCGGTCGGTGGGGTGGACGAGGGTCGCGCACGGCTGCGCCAGCCAGCCCTCCATGAGATCAAACGCTTCTGTCGGCGTGAGGGGTTCGGCGAAGACGCGCGGGTTGGTGCTCAGGCGTAGGAAGGCGAGCAGCACGATCCACGCGAACGCGAACGTTTCGGTTCCCGAGAGCCGCTCCTCGAGCCATCGCCTCGCCGGTCGGTGACGCGGCGCCGAAATGTCCACGGCGTAGAGGAGCAGATTGACGTCCGTTAGCTTCACTTGCGCAGCTCGAGCTTGCGGGTGGTCTCCTCGTCTTCCAGCGCCGCCGCCAACCGCAGGGCCTTGTCCAGGTCGATGCCGGGGCGCAGGCCGAGGCGACGCGCCCGCAGGCGGTAGGGCCGCGCGGTGCTCGCCGCCGCGCCCATCCCCGCGCGCAGCATGGTGTTGAGGGCCTCCTTGAAGGAGATCCCCCGCTGCCGCGCGACCTTCTTGAGCTTCGCGGCCAGGTCGGGATCGATGGCTACCGTCGTGCGCATAAGAACATCATAGCATCGCGCATTCACGCATCAAGATGCGCTCATTGCACGACCTCGGCGGGAACCAGTGCTCGACTGCCGGACATGCCCCAGTTCCTTTGGCGGCCACCCGAGCCCCGCGAGGTTCTGGCGCCAGGGCGATTGTGCAGCAAGCTGCTGCACGAAGTCCCGCTCGGGCCAGGCCGTGGCGAAGGCGCGCATGTACTTAAGGTTGTGCGAAACCGCTCTTGTTGGATGCGCTGTTTGATCTCCGCGAGTGTCTACACATAGCCGCACGGCAGCTCCGAGCGCGGAGGGGCCAGGGGGAACGAAGCGCCGCCCGGATGAGTGCGCCCGCGCGAGACGCGGGCAGGCGCGCCGCGCACCGAGTGGGTCGCTTGCCGAGCAAGGGTAGGTCCTCCTCCTTCCCACTCGAACCAGGCGGTGAGCTTCTCAGTCAATACGTGCGGTCTATTGAGCTCGAAGGTCGGCCGATAGGGCATTGAGCCACACCACGGTGGTATGCTACCATGCTGCCAGATCACTCATGTGGAGGTGGCGCCATGGCGGGCAAGGCCGTTCAGGCACTCACGTTGCGTATCCCCAAAGAGGAGTACGACGCCTTGCGGGCCTACTCGTTCGTGACAGAGTTGAGCATCAACGAGGTCGCGGTTCGGGCCATTCGTGACTACCTGGTGGCCGAGGGTCGTCGTGCGGAGTTCGACGCGCTGCTGCACAAGGCGCGCACTCAGTACCGGACCGCGCTGAACAAGCTGGCCGATATGTAGGGCGCGGATGCGATATCTGATTGCTGACGAAGTGATCACGATCAGCGAAACCGAAGTGGGGAAGAATCTTCTCGCTCACCGGGGATTGCTTGAGTCCGCGCTGGCTCGTCCTCAGCAGACAGTGTTTGGAGAGGACGCCTACCCGAGCATCCACGAGAAGGCCGCCGCCCTCATGGAGAGCCTGATCCGCAACCACCCGTTCCTGGACGGGAACAAGCGGACTGCCGTCATCGCGACGCTGATCTTCTACGGCTTCAACGGGATGTGGCTGGAGGCGTTGCAGGAGGATGTAACGGCGACAGCAGTGGATGTGGCCAAGGGGCTGCTCGATCTGGGGGAGTTGGCTCGCCGACTCGGGGGATGGGCACACCCCATCGCGCGATGATGACGCGGATGACTCTGCTCGACTGGGTACTATGCAAACCGGCTGCAGGAAGGGACTCCCGAGCTGGGAGCCCCGACACGCGGTGCCGGGAGCCCGGACGACCGGCTCGCGTGGACCGTCGAGGGGTGTCGGAGGAGCCATGGCGAGGAACTGGATGGCCATACGGGTGAACCTGATGATGGGACGCGACATCATCTGCGATCCCCCTCCGGGGCGAACCATGATCGTGGGCCCCAGCCACACGTTTGCCGACCTGGCGAAGGCAATCGACGCGGCATTCGCGCGCTGGGACCTTGCGCATCTACACATGTTCGAGCTCCCCGACGGGCGGTTGGTCGGAGAGCCCGATCCAAACTGGGACCTCGAAGTGCTGGACGAGACCTCCCTAAAGGTGAAGTCCAATGTCGGGCTCGGGGATCGGTTCAAGTACGTGTTCGACCTGGGGGATGAGTGGCGGCACGAGTGTGACGTGGGGGCGGTGGACGTCGACCCCGCTCAGTCCTACGGGATCGTGCCGCGAACCCCGGTGGCGGTCTGGGGGTGGGGTTGGATCCCCGACCAGTACGGCCGCCGCTCTGAGGACGACGCCGGCGAAGAGGAGTGGGAGTTTCGATGGGTACGGGTGTCGGACGATCCTGAGGGCGATCAGTAGCCGTCCCCTTCGTCGGGCCGCGAAGTGCCCACGCGGGAGTACAGCCTCTCCTGGTCGCGGAAGCCTGTCTTTACGACGTCGCGGTGGATTGCGTGAGGTTGGCTGATGTCCCGTAGTCCCTGTTGGACGGCGCGCCACGGTAGTCCGCGTGGCTGTCTCGGGTGCGAGGGATAATCGGCCACATGAACGCACGCGCCGGGACCTCTACGACCCCCAGGAGGCGTGCTATCTACGGACCCGAGCTGTGGCGAGTGGAGGACGGCGCGGTCTGGAGTTATTGGGACCTCTGGTTCTGCGCCGTGTGGACGGCGGACTTTCAAGGCGATCGCGAGGCATTGGCTGGGCGGCTGCGGCGAAACCACGATGGACCCCCTGGACGCCCGGAATGGGAGGCGCTTGTCAGCCACCTGGATGATCTCGCCGGCCGGCTCGAGGCTCACGGGCTCACCCCCGGGGCCCTCGCTCGGGAGGCGGTCTCGGATAGGAATCTGATGGCCAAGGCCCGCCGCAAGGTCCTGGAGCAGGGTCTCGGCGCCCAGGGTTTGACTCCCGCGATGGCGGACACACCGCGCGCAAGGCTTGGCCGGCGTGCGCTCCGGGGCTATTGGGACCGCTTCCCCGTCTCGCCCGAAGCTTCCTATGAAGCCTTTGCCGTGCCGATCGCGCGGCGCGCGGCTGATCGGTCCCGTCGCTACGGGCTTGTCCGCCCGTTCCTCTCTTGCCTTCAACGTCTGGACAAGGGCTCGGGTCACGACCCCGCTTGCCGGCTTGCGGTCTACCGGGCCTTCCTGGCGGCCGGGCTCGAAGCGATGGACCGCGGTCTTGGCTCGGGAGGCGTGGTCGATCTGCTGACATCCACGCTGTTTGACTACCTCGGAATTCCTTGGGAGCAGACCGGTGTCGCCACGGAGGACTACTACCGCGACATGTGCGAGCTGCTCGTTTGGGAGGACTACGCGCTGACCTTCGAGCGCGAAACACTCCCGTTCGAGCGGATCGCGCCCGAGCATGCGCTGCTGGCTGAAGAGATCCTGTGGTCGCTCGAGGCCGAGTATCGAGGGCACGGACTTGAGTACCATGCGCTCCGGGCTGCCGAGAACCTTGCGTACCTGAATGCCTGCCTCGGCCGCTTCGATCGGATGGCTCCTACCGCCCAAGTCCTTGGCCCGGACGGATGGGTGGCAGTGAGGGCTATGGCTGAGGCGGCACTGGCGGCCGGCAGGGGTGGTCTTGCGATGGAGGTTTTCTCGGCCGCCGATCGTCCCGGGCTTCTGCGGGACAACCTGCGCCGGGCGAGCGTGGACCTTCTTGGAAACCAGCCGCGGCTGGGTCCGCGACTGCGCCTGGTACGGTGAGGGCGTTACCCTTTGCGTGCCACTGATAGCACACACGGCAGGGAAGTCCGGCCGTGAAGATCGCCTTCACGTTTTGCGAAAGCTGTTCTCCTCAGTCCCCAGCGAAGGTCAGAAGCTGGCGGCGAAGAAACCCGTCGCCTCGAAGACCAGATGCGAGCAACCACGGTCTCGCACCTGAGGGTCTCTTTACGGGTGACGACCGCCAGCACGTCCGGTCGATTCCTGAGGGGTGTGCCTCCTCCCAGCCTGGGGTTGGGCATGCTGGCGGCTGGCGACATCGGGCAGGAGTTGGCCGAGGGGCTGCCGAAGGACAAGAATCGAGCGCTGGGCGTCGTGGGGTAAGCGAGCGCCACGGAGGATCAGGGTGAGAGAGATGCGTCGGGTAGCGGCACTTGCGATAGCCACGGCGGTGGTGATGGCGGTCATGCCGGCGACCCATTCGCGTGCGGCCGGCGAGATCACCTTGAAGGCCGGCCCGCTTACGGTGACCGTGACGTTGGATCCCTTCGCCATCACGTTCTCCCAAGAGGGTGGCGCCGCGATGGGAACTGCTCCGCAAGGCCTGGACCCGACCGATCCCACGGGGCGCACCGGTCCTTTAGGCTTCGCGGTTGGCGCATCGGCGGAGGCCCATGAGTTGGGCTATCACCTTGAGGCCAACCAGCCGGTTCGCTGGTTCCACGCCAAGAAGGTGACTGCGGTCGAGCAGGTCAAGGGGGGCACACTCGAAACGGGGGTCAAGGCCGGCACGTCCCAGGCGGGTCTTGCTGGGAAGCTCTCCGGCGCAACTGCCGCGTCGTCCAAGGGCTCGCACGGCCTGAGCCTGACCGTCGAAACGGACGACCCCCTTGGCAGGGAGTTCACCGTCCGGATGACCCCGCGGGCCTCCGGAGTGATCGAGGTCCAGGCCACCCTGAGCGACACGACCGCGGTGAGCCTGACCGGCGCGGCCTTCGAACGTTCCGCCGGCGAGCACTTCCTGGGCTTGGGCGAGCGATCCGACGGCGCCGATCAGACCGGGCGCGTGGTCACGACCTGGTCGGAGGAGGGGCCATTCGCACCGGGGGTCGCTGCCCCCATCAGTGAGCCAATCCGGGGTGAGCGCTGGCAGGGCCCCGAGCCCTTGCCGGGCACCAACTTTCCCATGCCCTGGTTCGCGAGTAGCCGAGGCTACGGCTTCCTGCTGGATTCGACCTGGCTCAACGAGTTCAGCCTGGCCGCGGACCGCGACGACGTCTGGAGCGTCGCCACCCGTGAACCCGCGCTCCGCTATCGGGTCTACGCGGGACCGACTCCCGCCAAGGTCCTGGAGAGGTTCACCTCGGACGTAGGCCGCCAGCCCGCGCCCGCCCGGTGGTTCTTCGGGCCGTGGTACCAGGCGGGAGTGGACCCCGGCTACTGGCGCTCAAAGGACGTGCCGGTCACGGTGGCTCAGACCTACACCCATTACCTGCCCTGCGGGGCGCAGCTTTCCACCGCGCCCGACAAGCGCCGCGCCCGCACCGCCGCCTATCACGCGTCCGGCTACAAGGTCACCACCTACGTCAACTCCTTCGTCTGCTACGGCCATCCCGGAGGGGCCTATGAGGAGGGTGACGCGAACGGCTACTTCATCAAGACCGCGGCCGGCCAGACCTATCCGGCTCCCTACGTCGCCTACACCGACGCGCCCTGGCACGGGATCGTCGACTTCACCAATCCGGCGGCGGCTTCCTGGTGGCAGGACCTTGTGCGCGAAGCGCTCGACGACGGCTACGACGGCTGGATGGAAGACTTCGGGGAGTACGTGCCGGTGGACTCCGTGGCCGCCGATGGGCGGACGGGCCTGGCCTACCACAACGACTACTGCAACACTTATCACCGCGCCAGTCACGAGCTGACCTGGGCGCGCTACGGCTCGGACTTTGCTTCATTCGTGCGCTGCGGGTACGCGGGGACCGCTCGCTACGCCAGGCTGGTGTGGGGTGGGGATCCCAGCGAGGACTGGTCCGCCGCGGACGGGTTGGCGGCCGCGGTGAGCCAGGGTGAGTCGATGGGGCTTTCGGGTGTTGGCTACTGGGGCTCGGACATCGGAGGCTTCCACGCCGTGGCGCAGGGCGAGCGCACATCCGCGGAGTTGCTGACCCGGTGGCTGGAGTTCGGGGCGTTCTCGGGCATCATGCGCACGGAGAAGGATGGGTGGGCGCGGCCCGGCTACTCCGGGGAGCGCGCCCAGGTGTGGGACCCGGAGGTGCAGCCGGTGTGGCGCAAGTTCGCCAAGCTCCGCACTCAGCTCTACCCGTACGTGTGGGAGGCGGCGCAGGAGTACCAGGAGACGGGGATGCCGATCATGCGGCACCTGGCGCTTGCCTACCCATCTGATAGTCGGGTGTATTCGCCTGAGGCGGAGTATGAGTTCATGTTCGGGCCGGATCTGCTCGTGGCGCCGGTGATCGAGGAGGGGGCCAGGTCACGGGCGGTGTATCTGCCGGCGGGGCGGTGGGTGAACTTCTGGGACGCGGTGAGCTACGACGAGGGTACGGGGGCGTTTGACGTCAGGGCGGGGGCCAGGGTCTACGAGGGCGGCAAGATGGTCACGGTGGCCGCCCCCCTGGATCAGATCCCTCTATTCGTGCGCGAGGGAGCGTGCCTGACACTGCTGCCTCCTGACACCGACACCCTGGCCGAGGTCGGAAACCAGCCCGGGCTGGTCCACCTCTCCGACACGGCTGGCCGCTGGCGGACGTTGAGCTTCGGGGGCAAGTGCGCGAGCGGTTCTAAGGGCGGAGCTGGCAAGAGCTCGGTGGCAGCCTCGGGCCTGCGAGGAAGATTGCCCGCCACGGGAGCCGCTCCCGCCGGCGCAGCCCTGGCCTTCGTCCTGCTGGCTGCCGCCTTGCGCAGGAGGGGTGCCACTCGGGGCAGCTGAGAGCGCTGGACGCCTACTCGTGGCCGCGTCCGTTGGCCGCCCGACCCTGCCGGAAGGGGTCGGAAGAGGGCACGGGAGGCGCAAATCGAGATACTCAGGTGGCTTGAAGCGGAAGCTGCGACAGAGCGTTCTGACTACCTGCGAGCCAGCGAGGCGCGGGCACTCGTGGATCGGATAGATCGGGATCTGCTGGCTGCAGGGGTGACGGTGCCCGACGGCCGCCGGGTGACCGGGCAGGCCTATTGGGCGGTCTTCGAAGAGATCCTGGAAGCGGCACTGGGCAAGCTCAGGCCCGCTGCATAGGGGGAAGACCACGGCCCCGGCGGTCATCTGGGGTTGGGGGTGGGTACCCGACCAGTACGGCCGTCGCACTGAGGACGACGAGGGCGACGGGAGGTGGGAGTTCCGCTGGGTGAAGGCCTGAGCGCGGTGCGTGGCCGTCAGAAGTTGGCGGCGAAATCCCAGACGGGGACCTTCTCGCTCCGGGCAGGGGGCGCGGAGAGCAGGCGCTCAATGCGCTCCGCCACTTCGGGCGTGATGTACTTCTCGCCGCAGGACGTGCAAACGCCAGCCGGCACCCCATGCACCACACGGGTCGTGCTATCTGGGCCTGGGTAGACCAACGTGACCCGTCTTGACCGGACCGACCCGGCACACTGTGAGCACTGGGAGGGGTGCTTGCGGCGCTGAGTGGGCGGGAAGCTGCGCGGAGCCTTCATCGGATCTTCCGTTTCCTCGTTCGCTCGTCGAGCCATTCAGGGCCCTCGGGTTCATAGACGGTGACGACAGCCAATGGCTCTGCCCAGTTCGCCTCGAAGAGGGCCACGTTGACCACAACGTGGATCGGTCTGCCGGGGCGCACGTACCCCAACAGGAGCTTCGTGTGTCCCTCCGGACGATCAGGATACTCCTCGAGGAGGTCGCAGTCGGCGCCCGATCGGCAGATGTCGGGAGTGGACAGCCCCTCGACCAGCATCTCAACGTGTCCGTGAGCGCGAAGCACGAAGTGCCGCTCGCGGAAGGCCCATCGGATGGCCACCATCTGCTCAGGATCGCTCAGGTCTGCACTCCCTGGTCGAGCAGCGGGATGCTCTCATCGGCGATCTGATTCCACAGGCGGGAGCCCTTCCGCCCGGGCCTGCGAAGCTGCTTCAAGGAAGAGGTTCCTATCGTGACGTTCAGTCGGTTGCCGAACCTACCCCGCACCGCTTCGGCCACGCGCTCCATTGCCGCTTCCGTCTCGGCAGCGCTCTTCGGAGAGCAGATGACCGCGACGTCGATATCGCTGGTCGCGCTCATCTCCCCACGGGCGCCGCATCCGCCGGCGCAGCCCTTTGGCTCATCCTACTGGCCTCCGCTCTGCGGGTTCGCGGTTGGCGCAGGCGCTGAGGGTCTGTCTGGGCAACCAGGGCAGTCCTATCTGGCGCGCTGGTGCGATAGAGCGCATACAATTGTCTAGTAGTCACCCATGCGTGATGCTGTCGTGTGTCTAGAGCGAGACTAGCGGGAGGTGGACTGTGGACAACAAGATGCTCACCGTGAGGCTCCCTGCGGAGCAGGCCGAGGAGCTCGAGGCTGTCGCCGGCGTCAACGGGGTGCCCGTGGCCGAGGAGGTCCGTGCGGCGATCACTGCCCACATCCAGGCCCGGCGTCAGGACAAGGCCTTCAGGCAGCGGCTGCGCGCGTCCATCGAGCGCAACAAGAGGATTCTTCAGAAGCTCGCGGACTCCTGATTCCGTGGCTCTGGGCGACGGGACCGAGGGAGAGGAAACGGTCGAGACCATGAAGGCCGTCGCCGCGGGAACGATCGACGAGGAGACGCTCTCCTGCTGGGTCGCCGAGCGGATGAAGAAGACGCATGGCTGACGCTGCCGCCCACGGCTGGGGTCAGTTGGGGCTCGGTGTCGGCGCGCGAGCGGTTTCCTAGAGCGAAAGGTACTTCTCCCCGCATGAAAGGTCAGCCACGGGAGGCGAGGTAGTCCTTCCAGCGGGAGATCGCTCTCTCCTTGGTCATGCCGGCAAGGTGCCGTTGAGAGACCCCGGCCTTGATAAGGAGGTTTCGGGCAAGACTGAATGGGATTGCGTCACGGTGTTTGGGTTCCGGCTTCGAGCCGGGGCGCACGGGCTTCGCTCCTCGGTCCACCGCGTCCCAGAACTGCTTGGGGCTGACTTGGAGTTGGGTGCGCAGGATGTGCCTGAACAGATCGGGGTCGCTGATGCTCTTGCTGCCGTGGGACACCTTCGTGATGAGAATGGACCCGTCGGCAAGGACCTTCCGACAGCGAGCGTGATCGCCCGCCTCCTTGCCGCGGGCGATCTTCTTCATCTCCCACTCGTCGACTTCGCAGAAGCGGTGCAGATCTCGGCTGCTGGGCAGTCTCACGGTCTGGCGGCGCGAGTCTTTGAGTGGGTCGGTTTGGCCTCGGGCGTGGCACTCTCGATCGCGCCAGCCTCGGCCGCGCTGGTCTCTGGTGCAGCGCCCTCGGCCGCTTCGGCGTCGGCGATCAACATCTCCCGGACCGCCTCGACGCTCCCAGCTAGCTCTATGCGCCTTACGAACCCCAAGGCTTTCCGGTGGTTGGGCGCGTGGCGAAGCTCGCGCACCCAGTCCTCGGCGTAGTCGACCAACTCCTCGGCAAGCTCGGTCGTTGCGGAGTCGAGGTCTTTGGCCTGCGCGTGCAAGGGCAGGCCTTCCACCCACATCGCGACGTGGTCCCTCCCGACCCGCACTTGGACGGAGAACGGACAGACCCGGGCCAGCAGAGCCGCCTGCTCCTGGGCGTCGACCATTGCGAGGGGAGGAGAGCCGCGGCGCTCGACCACGACCGTCTGACCCTTCTCCACCCGGTCGTAGAGCCCACTGAAGTCCTTGCGAGCGGCGCTGAACGCGTAGTGGGTATCCATGGCCACCTCCGGGGTCATGGTAGAGGACCCCGAGCACTTGTACAAGTAGTACAGAGTGCACTGGTTCTGTGCCCGACAGCCGTGCTCAATCCCAACGCCCCTACCTACAACTTGGGCGGCTGGTTGACGTCCGCCGCGGCGATGTCGGGGGCGAGATCGTCTACACGGCGCAGCACCGTACAGAGGCGGGCCGTCGCGAATGGCGAGGGCCGCTTCTTTTGGCCGAATGAGAAGGCCTCGAACCCCTTGTAGCAGGAGCGGGGGGTGACTCGGCCGTCCGGCCCGAAGTTGGCGGCGATGAGGGAAGCCGCGATCTCGGCGAGGGCGGCGCGGTCCTCGGGCCGCGCTTTCGCGCCGCGCCAGAGCGCCGGGTAGCGGCCGAGGGTGTCCAGCACCCAGTTCGCGTCATACCAGAACTGCGGCCACTTGGCCGTCGCAAACCTTCGCCCGTGGCCGAACATGTACGGCTTCTCCTCGTGCCGAACCCGCCAGGCGCGAAGCGAGACTCGCGCGACGTCGATCAGGCCGGGTGGCCTGCGCGCGGCCGGCAGGCGAGCAAAGGTGCGCAACGCCTCCAACGTGACCTGGGGGCAGAAGTCGGCCTTGCGTCCCGGTCCACGCCAGTTGCCCACCGAGGAAGGCACGCACGGCCAAGCGCGGCCCTGGGTGGTCTCGGCCAGGTCGGCGGTCATCCGCTGCAGAGCCGCGACGGTTCGCGGGTCCTCGGCGCGGCCGTAGCGCACGAGCACCTCTGTGATGGCATGGGTGTCGCACAACACCGAGCCCCAAGCGGGCTTCTTGACAACAGGAGAGGTCCCGAAGGAGGCGAAGCGCCCGTTCGGCTCCTGGTGGTCGAGCATCTGGTCCAGCAGTCGCTCGACGTGGAGGTCATCATCGCCGCGAACTCCCATGTCCGCGAGCAGTTGCAGGATGTTGGGGGCGAAGCCGGGGCTCTGATGGCCGGAGAAGGGCACTCCGGCGTCCCAGTCGGGCAGACGTCCGATCAGATCCTTTGTTCCCTGATCCGCGAGGACCGCCGCGCGCGCGCTCTCGACCTCGGGATCATCGGCGGGGGAATCGAGCAGTTCGGTCATGACGACGAAGCGGGCCGCCGGCTCCTCAGACGCGAGCAGCCAGGATCGCGGGTCGTCTCCCAGCAGCCCGACCCACCGCTCGCTACGGGGCTTCATCGTCTTGGCTGCCATGTCACCGCCCTCCACAGCCGCCGGTGGGACGCGGTGCCTGGTGCGCCCGGTGAGGCAGTGTAGCCGGAATGCAGGATTGGCGACCTGCTGGTTGCCGGACAATACCTGCCGGCCCAAGTGGAAGGCGTGCGCACGGAGGCTCCTCGGTTTGCCCAGGTAGCTTGTTGTCGCCAGGTTGAATGACTTGTGCCGCCATTCTACGAACGGGCTGTTCTGTGCAATAGGGCCTGTTGGGCCATCGCCGGACACCGGGGAGGGAATCGCCCCTCCCGGGGCGAAACATGAGACGGCGGAAGAAGGAATCCGGTGCGGAAGCGAGATCTGAGAGGAAGTGGCGATGAGGAAGATGCGGAGGCTTCCGAGGGCGCTGCTGGCGGCGGCGACCATCGTGGCGGCCGGAGGGCTTGCGGGGTATGGGACACGGCCGGCTTCTGCCGCAACCAGGCGCACCGGTAATCAGCAGTCAGGCGTTGCCACAGCGGCGTCCAGGACCGGACCGGCCGGCGAGGGCGGGGCCTCAGGGAAGTCCGTCGTCGCGGCGGCAACCTCTGCGTCGCCGGTACCCCTACCACCCGCGTCGCAGGTCAACGTCTCGCCCCAGGCACGTGAGCTCCGCAGGAAGCTATTGGGCCCCCGCGCGGACTCGGCCGCTCGCCTCAGTGCGATCCATGATTCTCAGGCAGCTTTTATCTTCCTCATAACTTCCTCTCAGACTTCTCTGGTCTAATGCAGCTCAATGCGCTCTGGTTGAATGGGTATCGTCTGCGGCCATCTGCACACGGGCCGCGGGCAAACGATCGGCAACAGACAGGAGGAAGGCCGCGTGTTCTATCTCACCTATCTCTACAGGGAATTGCGCAGGCGGGCAGGGCGCACCCTGCTCACGGTCATCGGACTGGCGCTGGGCGTCGGCCTGGTCGCGGCCATAACCTCGATATCCCAGGGCCTGGATCAGGCGCAGAAGGATGTGCTCAACCCTCTGGGCCAGGTCGGCACCGACCTGATGGTCACCAGGCCCGTGGGCGCGAGCACCGAGGCCCAGCAGGGCCAGGCGCAGGCGAGCCAGCCGACGGAGCCGGGGCCCGGCGGGCCTGAGTTCTTCGCGGGGCGGGGCCAGACGGCCCTTTCTCGCGAGGATCAGCAGGCCCTCATGGCCGAGAACCAGTCGGTGATCACGGACCTGTCCAAGCTCGGCAAGGCCGGCGACAAGTTCGTGCACGACTTCTTCATGCCGGCCACCCAGCTCACCTTCGCCAGTGACCAGGCAGACAAGGTTGGGAGCCTGTCGGGTGTGGCGGCTGTGGGAAAGGGATTGACCCTGCTGGCCGTGCACCAGGAAGGGACGGTTCCCGAGATCTATGCCGAGTTCCAGACCGGTGGGGAGACCGTGGAGGTCGAGCAGGACATTGCCCCGCCCACGGAAGCGGAGCGCGCCGCGATGGAGAAGTGCATGGCGGACGCGCGCCAGAAGGCCGGGACGGACCGAGAGGCGGGGCGGCAGGTGTTCGCCAAGTGCATACCCGAGCGGATGCAACGCTTCCGGGGAAGGTTCACCACCCCGGAGCGCACCATCCGCCAACTGCTCAATCCCCCGCAGACCGACATCACCAGCCAGACCTACACGATCGCCGGCGTCGACCTCGCCGTTCCCGGCCTGGGCCTGATCACCAAGGCTCAGATCACGCGGGGCAGCTTCTTCTCCGCCGCCTCTGCCGCAACCGCCTCCGCATCGAGTTCCCCCAGTCCCTCCGCGTCGGCGGTCTCTCCGGGCGTGTCCGGTTCTGCGAGTGCGTCGCCATCGTCGACTTCAGCGGCGTCTTCCGTGGCCTCCACGACCACGACCACAACCACTTCCACGACCACAACCACCACCACCACCGCCCCCGTTTCCGCGACGGCTTCACCCACGGCCTCCGCGTCTTCTGGTGCGGCCGCGTCTCCCAGCCCCTCTGCTTCCTCGGCCGCAGCAACCTCGACCGGCCCCAGGGAAGTCGTGCTGTCCGAGGCCTACGCCGAGCGCAAGAGCATCTCTCTGGGCGATGACCTCAACTTGAACGGCACGATCTACAAGGTGGTGGGCCTGGCCAAGCCGCCGCTCGGCGGCCAGACCGCGGACGTCTACCTCCCACTCTCCGAGCTTCAGACGCTGTCCTCGCGAGAGGGCCGGGTGAACGTGCTGCTGGTGAGGGCGGATTCCGCGAGCAACGTTTCCGGCCTGGAGTCCAAGGTCGCCGAGGCCTTTCCCGGCGCGCAGGTCACCAGCGCCGCCGACATGGCCGAGCAGGTCAGTGGCTCGCTCATGGACGCCGCCAACCTTGCCAACCGCCTGGGGTTGGTGCTGGGCATCGTGGTGCTGGCGGCCGCATTCATGATCGCGAGCCTGCTGACTCTCTCGTCGGTCACCAAGCGGGTGCGCGAGTTGGGCACGCTCAGGGCGATCGGCTGGCGCAAGGGGCTGGTGGTGCGCCAGGTGATGATCGAGTCGCTGGTGCAGGGTTTGCTGGGCGGGGTCGTGGGCATGGGCCTCGGGGTGGCCGCCGCGCTGGGTATTGCGGCCTTCTCGCCTGCCCTCAAGGCGACCGCGGCCAGCGCCACCACCTCGTCGGTGGGCGGCGGGTTCTTCGGCCTCGGCCAGGTCGCGACCAATGCCACGGAGACGATCAAGCTGCACGCTCCCATCAGCCTGTCGATGCTGGGGTTGGCGATTGGGCTGGCGGTGGTCGGCGGCCTGGTTGCCGGAGCCGTTGGGGCGCTTCGGGCCTCGCGGCTTCGCCCGGCGGCCGCGCTTCGGACGATCGGCTAGGTGGTCAACGTGCGAACGGCCATGAGGCCTGGCGCTTTCCAGGGACTGGTCGACTGTGAGCAGCGGGCGAGTGCCGGCGCTCTTTCCGAAACCAGATGAGGTCGGGGTTCCGGTCCGCTATCGGTCCGCCCCCCTCGAGATTGGATGAGGCGAGATGTACGAACTGACGCAGGCGAGCAAGCACTACCGGCAGGGTGACGCCACCATCCGGGCGGTCGACGCGGTTGATCTGAAGATCGAGGCGGGGGAGTTCCTGGTCGTCGAGGGCTCGAGCGGGTCGGGCAAGACCACACTGCTGCAATTGCTCGGCGGACTGGATCAGCCAACCTCGGGCCAGGTCTTCTTCGAGGGCCAGGACCTTGGGGCCATGCCCGACCGTCCGCTGGCCGACCTGCGACTGCAGGCCTTCGGATTCATCTTCCAGCAGTTCAACTTGATCCCCACGCTCACCGCGGCGGAGAACGTCGAGGCGGCCCTGGCGCCGCTTGGCTCGAAGTCCGAGGAGCGCAAGGCGAGGGCCCGCGAGCTTCTCACCGAGGTCGGCCTGGGCGAGCGCGCGAAGCACTTGCCCTCGCAGCTATCGGGAGGCGAGCAGCAGCGGGTCGCCATCGCCAGGGCGCTGGCGAACAAGCCGCGCGTGATCCTGGCCGACGAGCCCACGGGCAACCTGGACTCGCGCACGGGCAAGGAGGTCGTCGGCCTGCTTGCCAGGCTCTCCAAGGAGCACGGCCAGACCGTGGTCGTGGTGACCCACGACCAGACGTTGGGGGACCTGGCCACGCGCGTGCTGCACATGCAGGATGGGGCGCTGCACGACGGGAGCCTGAACTCGCGGCTGTCCGGGGTCTAGCCGGCAGGCTGCGCGATTCCGGGTCCGGCGCGGGGCGGTGCTCGCCCGCCAGGCAGGAATGGGACCCCCGGGCACGAATATCAGTAGTCAAGGCTGCCGCTTCACCGGGATATCGGCCAGGATGGCCGGGTTGCGGCTTCCCGGTTGCCGCACATGCCGCTACTCGAGACCGCGGGGCAGTACGCCTGGCACACATCTGGGCGGCGCGCTGGGCCTACGGTGGGGGAGGTTGGGGGTTCATGAAGATCCTGCGTCTGTTCGTAGCTCTGGTCCTGGGCGTCGGGGGCCTGGTGATCGGAGGGGTGGCCCTGTCCGCCACGGCGGTCGCGGATACCACACCGATGGTGCTGGCGACCGGCCAGCGCATAGATCCGGCCGGCGCGATCGTCACGCTTGGGCGCGGGCCGCAGGACCTGATCCTCACGCCCGACGCCTCGGCGCTCATCGTGGCGAACTCGGGCCGCGGCACTCAGAGCTTCTCGGTCGTGGACATCAGGGACCGTGAGCACCCCAAGGAGACCCAGCGCCTTGACTCTCATCCCAACTGGGCGGGACTCGCCTTCGTGGGCAACACGCTGTACGCGGCGGGGGGCCAGGCCAACCTGCTCCACACCTTCCAGTGGGAAGGCCCGGACGGGGACACGCCCGGCAAGCTCGTCGCGGGCGATTCGATCGCCCTGTTCCCGACCAATCAACTCCCGAACGCCGGAGGCTTTGCCCTGGACATAGCCAGGGATGTCACGACCCAGACTCCAACATCGGCGCTTCCCCTGCCGGTCTGCCTGTTCGCGGCCGGGATGGCAGCGGCTCCCGACGGATCCGAGATGTACGTGGCTTGCCAGGAGTCGGGGGCCCTTGCCGTGGTGGACCTCGAGGGCAAGCAGCTCTCGGCGGTCCTGCCCATCGGCGGCTTCCCGTATGGGGTCTCGGTGACCCCGGACGGCACGGGAGTGTTCGTCTCAGACTGGTCGCAGCCCAAACTCGTCGCCTTCACCAGGCAGTCGAAGGGCGTGCTCGTGCCCGCGCAGGCCGTGACGGTGGGCCGGCACCCCAGCGCTATGGCGATGGGCAAGGACGGGACCCTCTACGTCACCAACGGCAACGACGACAGCGTCTCGGTCTTGAAGACATCCGGCTCTTCGGCCACCACCCTCAACACGATCTCCCTCAGTCCCTACAAGAACGCTCCGCTGTCCTCGATCCCCACCGACGTCGCTCTGTCCCCCGACGAGTGCACCCTGTACGTGGCCCTCGGGGGCAACAACGCGGCGGCCGTCGTCCAGACGGGGACGTGCAAGGGTGGATCGGGCAAGCCGGGCAGTCTCAAGTACGTACCGGCGGGCTGGTTCCCGACGGGCGTTCTCACCTCGCCGGACGGCCGGACCCTATACGTGATCAGCGCCAAGGGCCTGGGCAGTGGGCCCAATCCCAAGGAGTCCGATCCCGGGGTCACGACCCAGATCTTCGGCACCCTTCAGGTGGTCCCCGAGCCAACCGAGCATCAACCCGGTTTCACGAAGATCGTGAGAAGCAACAACTTCTTCGATGTGGACCGGGTCAAGGCGATCCCCAGCGGCAGCTCCATGTACGACAAGACACTCGGTCGCTCGCCGGTGATCAAGCACGTGCTCTTCGTCGTGCGTGAGAACAAGACCTTCGACCAAGTACTCGGCGACATGGGTAATCCGGGAGCAAAGGACCTCTCCGGCAACTCGATCTACCGAGCAGGCGTCGGGGCCGACCCGAACCTGGTTCGCTACGGGGTGGCGAACTCGCCCAACACCCACGCGCTGGCCCAGAAGTGGGTCACGGCAGACCAGTTCCGCTGTCCGATCGAGGAGAGCTTCACCGGGCACATGTGGCTCAACTTCGCTCAGACCTCCGACTACGCGCAGCGCGTGTGGACCACGGAAGATCGCAACACGGCCAACGGGATCATGGACACCTCGCTGCCGGGTGAGGGCTCGCTGCTCGGGCGCGCTGCCGAAGCGGGGCGCAGCTACAAGACCTACGGCTGGGACGGGCTTCAGGTGAGCGTGCGACCGGAGAACCTGAAGAACGCAGCGGTGAACACCAACCTCGCCTACCCGACCAGCCTGCAGTACTACACGCGCGACATCGACCGCATCCAGCCTCTACTCGCCGACATCCAACTCGGGCAACTTCCGGAGTTCTCCTACGTCTGGATCCCCAACGACCACGGCTACGACCTGCAGCAGGGAGCGCGCACGCCGCAGTCCATGGTGGCCGACAATGACTGGGCGGCCGGCAAGATCGTCGAGGCCGTCTCGTCAAGTTCCTACTGGGAGAACACCGCGGTGTTCTTCGTGGAGGACGATCCGCAGTCGGGGCGCGACCACATCGACTCACATCGCACGGTCTTCCTGGCCGCCTCGCCGTGGATACGCCGCGGATACCTCACTCACGAGCGCTACGACTTCTCCTCGCTTCACCGCACGATCGAGTTGATGCTGGGGCTGCGGCCGACGAGCCAGTACGAGGAGAAGGCGGCGCTGCCCCTGACCGATATCTTCCTTCCGGTCGGTGAGGGTCCGGACACGGGTGGGTACACGGCCATCGAGCCGGCGGTGAGCCCGAATGACATGAACCCTCCGTTCGACTCGCTGAGCGATGTGCTCAAGCCGTTCGGGGAGTTGGCCAAGACCGTCGACCGCTCGAATGTCGACCAGGACGCGGACAAGGTCCAGACGATCCTTGACGGCATGTACCGCAACGGCCTGTGGAGCTATGGAGTGGGTCTGGCTCCCGAGCCGACGGCCGAGGTCCTGGCGGCCGAGGCCCGTGCCAACACCGCGGTCGAGGAGGAGGAAGAAGAGGAGGCCGACGAGGCGGTCGAGGCGGTCGAAGACGATGCGCCTCGCGTCCTGGGAGAGGCGTTGTCGCGAGCTTCTTCTCCCAGGCCCGCATGGCCTGTGGCGGCGGCGGCTGTGACGCTGGGTGTCGTGGGTGGCATGCTCGGTCTTGCTCCGCGGCGGCGGCAGTCTCGATCCTCATGACCCCGACGGCTTGGCCAGAGGCGGGAGCCTGACGGTCAGCGGGTGCCGACGAGCAGACTTTGCATCCCCCGGCCGATGCGCCCTCTCTCGTCGGAGATGGCGGTCTCCGTCAGGCCCACGCTGGACAGGCTGGCTGATCTGTAGGGCGCGTGCGATACCTGACTGCTGATGAAGTGATCACGATCAACGAGGCCGAGGTGGGGAGAAACCTTCTCGCCCACCGGGGATTGCTTGCATCCGCGCTGGCCCGTCCTCAGCAGACGTTGTTTGTCGCACCTCCTTGCCGCATGGTCACCGGCTACAGAACGTCTACTCCCGCAATACTACGAATACTACTTCGACACTCTGCGTCCCTTTCCTCCCGATAAGGGAGGTTCCGAAGGAACTTTGGGCGGCGCACCCTCAGCGGGTGAGCGCCGGCGGGGGCCGCAACATGGGGTGCGTCAGCCTGACCGAGGTTGCGGCACTCGGCGGCGGCCCGCTTGCCCCCAGAGGGAGATCAGTCTTGGGGACCCGGAGGCCAAGGGTAGATCCAGTCCGGGTAGAAGCACCCTTGGCCCGTCGCGCCGGGAACGCAGAATCCGCCCACCGGCATGGTGGGAGGCCAGGCGAGATCATCGATCTTGCCGAACGCGTAGGCTCGTTCCTTGCCCGAGGTATTTCCCCAGGCGTCCATCAACCCATGATCGGGGACGACAACCTCGGCATCGCCGAGAGTCCCCGGCACGCGGGCAGTCCACGTGCGAGTGGCGGCATCGTAGTTGGCCACATAGCTCGCGTTGCCCGGCCGAAGGCTGAAGTTGACCTTGCCCCCCGTCGGAACGCGATCCCGGTGCAGGAGATTCTTGGCCGGGTCGGGCGCGGGCATGGCCGCCTGGAACGTGATCACCGTCGAACCGCCGTCGGGCGTGGCGGTGACGCCCCGCACGGCCAGCCGCTCAGATGCCACGATCTCGAAGGTTTGTGAGATCAGCGTGTAGCGCTTGCTGGTCACTTTGAGGCGGTAGGCGCCGGTAGCGAGGTCCACCGGGACCTCATGGGCCACCGAGTAGGTGGAGGAGACATCGTCGAAGCGCCACTGAAATCCGAAGTCGAAGTCGTCGGTGACCTTCTGCCAGGAAGCCGCCGAGGCCCCGGGTAGGGACCCAGGCAATCCGGTCAAGGTCAGGGCCCCCACCATCGCCATCACGCCGGCAGCTCGCCACAACCTCCTGCGCGACAGTCCGCCCCGGCCGGCTCCGCCTACGGAACCCTTGCGCCGCAACGCCCCCAGCCCCAGTCCCGCTGCCGCGACCATGATCAACCCAGCAGCGGGGACCCCGCTTCCGGTGGCGGGCAACCCCCTGCGTGGAGCGGCTCCCCCTGATGGCGCGCCGACCGCGCTACCGTCTCGCTCCAGGGTGAGGAAGGGCGCGTCGAGCGGACGATCCTTTCCGGAAGCCCCGCCCGTCCACTTCATCGTGACGACTTCCAAGCGTGCTACCCGCTGCGCCGGCTGTTCGGTGATCACCCCGTCGCTTCCTCCGTCGCCGGTAAGATCCGGCGCCTCACCTACTGAAGAAGCGGCGAGATCGGCCTGCGGATCGGGGTCCGGCTTGCCGTGCACCAGCCGATCGGCAAGGTCGGCGTGGACGGCATTGAGCAGGTTGGCCGACCACTTGCCGTGGACGGTGGAACCACCCTCGTAGTGCTGCTGCTCGTACTCCTCGGGAGTGGTGAAATAGCCGGTGAAGTCCTGAGTGAGACCCGTGACGACGATGCGCTTGATGCCCGCCTCCGGCGTCGCGCCCGCCTTGGTCATCGCCGCCTGGATGCGCCGTCCCACCTCGATCGTGGGCTCACCGGGGACGCCGGCGATGATCGCGTCGCCGACGCGCACCTGCGTGATGCGAACCTTCGTGGCGAAAGGAACCGCCGCCACCAGTATCTTGCGACCGTAGATCGGATCCGCAAGCTCAGCCGGACGCCGCTTGCCCTCCAGCTCTCCCGGTTGGTAGAAGATGCTGGGGCCGTTCTCCGCCCCGCCCAGGAACGGCAGACCCATGATCGGTATCGGAGCGGTCTGGCCACCCTCGACTTGCTGGCTTGACAAGTTCACCGCCGCGTTGCGGACGGCGATCGCGGGCTCGGCGCTCAATGCGCCGCCCGCCTGCTCCCAGGCCACCCGCATGGCCCCCGCTATCTTGATGCCCTGGCTGTCAGCCGTCGCATAGGCGTTGTAGGAGTCGTTGACCGACACCATGTCGCCCTCGGTGCCGTTGGCGAACATCGCCATGAGGCCGGGCTTGCCCTCCGCGGCCAGTCCGTTCTCGAAGCGCTGCTGGGCGATCATCGACCAGTCAGAGGAGTAGTAGTCGTTGGCCGGAGGGAACGCGGTGTCGTGGGCGGAGAACCGGAACCACGCCGCCAGCGGAACCTGTTGCGGCCTCCCGCCTCCAGCGTTCTTGAGGGCGTCCACGCGCAGGAGGTGGAGAGTCGGATCGATCGTGTGGCCTGGCCCTTCCGGGTCGGCGGTGGGTCGCTGCGTGTGCGGCGGAAAGTCCATGCCGTGGTTGGCCAGATGCGCCTCGAGGCTGCGGTTGATGTTGGCGCGGGAAACCTCCGCGCTCGCCCAGCCGGCCACCGCGGGCCCCAGGCCGGAGTTGGCGCGGCGAACCGCCTTGGCGATCTGCTCGATCAGGAACGCCTTGACGTCAGCGTTCATCGAGGTCGTGCTGTAGGAGTTGATCTGAAGGTCGGGCCCGGCATGCGTGTGGGTGCCGGTCATGTAGATCGTCTTGTCGGTGAAACCCAGGTCCTTGACCTTCTCGGCCACACCCCTCTGGAGATCGCCGCCGGCGCTCATGAGATCCACGGCGACCAGGGCCAGCTTGACGTCTCCTCGTTGCAGGACCAGCGCTCGCGCCTCGAGGCGCATCGCCACACCCTTGGAGAAGGTGTCGGGACGAACGTAGCCATCGAAGTTGCGCCCGAGGTCGGGGGTGATGTCGGCCATTCCCACCCCGGCCCGCAGCCCGCCTGCGGCTCCCGCCGGACCGGCCAGTGCCCCGCCGGCGATCACCGTCGCCAGCACCACCGCCAGGATCGCCGCCGTCCAGAAGCATCGACTCCCGGTTCGCATCCGCAGACCTCCCCCGTCCAGCCCGGTCCCGACCCCCCACCCGTCGGCCGTCGAAAACGGCTGCCGGCTCACAAGTCAGGATTCGTCGCGGGTCCGCCTTTCCCTTCCCTCAGTTGTTGCCTCGGGCGGGAAACGCTACCGGCCGAAGGTGCGTCGGAAGGTGTCGGTACTGCCAATCACGTTCCTTGGCGGTGACAGCGGCGGCGTCGACGGGGGCGGCGGCGTAGGTGGCGGCCGTGACAGCGTAGGTGGCGGCGTGACGGGCGTGACCGGCGACGTGCGCGGTTGCGGCGGCGTGGGCAGCAGCACGGGCGGCGGCACAGGCTGCAGCTTGATCGGCGTCGCGGGCGGCGGCGTGGGCAGCAAATGCGGCGGCGCGCGCCTGGCTGAACGCTATCTCACCACGCACCCAGGCACGCCCTGCTTCGACAGCCCTCCGAGGTCGGTTGTCTTTCGGGTACTTCTCCTCGAAGTATGGGAGCACATGCTCGGCGCAGTCTGTGGCCCAGAGCACCAATGACCTGTGGTCCCGCTTGTCGAGCCCCATTTCCTTTCCTCATTCACGGTGTCGGCATCTCGCTACCGGACACTTGGCACCAAGAACTGTCCCAACAGCCCAAGACCTGTCCACTTGGGGGACACGCCCTAGGTGTACCTCCCACGGACGTAGTTGTGGGGAGAAACCTTCTCGCCCACCGGGGATTGCTTGAGTCCGCGCTGGCCCGTCGCTTTGAGAAGTGGGCACACCCGCTTGCTCGATGAGGAGGCCGCTGCCCCTCTTTGCGGCTGGCCTGCTAGCGCGTTCCGACGAGCAGGCTCTGCATTCCTCGGCCGATGCGCCCCCGCTCATCTGAGATGGCGGTTTCCGTCAGGCCCACGCCATGCGAACCGATCGAGGTGACCGCGTCGAGGTTCACCCATTCGCCTTCCGGCATCCTCTGCAGGTGCACGGTCAGGTCGGTGTTGATGAACAGGTAGTGGCGGAAGTCCAGCACCGAACTGATGCCGTTGCCCGAGTCCGCGGCTGCGAGCACGCGCGTCAGAGGTGAGGGTTGCTCGCCGGGCAGCAGCGGGTGGCGCATCCGGAACCAGGCGCAGGCGGGTCCGCTCTCCAGGAAGTGGCCGCGCACGAACCGAAACTCCATGCCCGTGAAGTAGCTCTCGGAGAAGATGGTGCCGATCTCGGGAGGAGAGGAGCCAGCCTCCGGCCCGGGCGGCGGCGGCCCGAAGTCGCCCGCTTCGGGGCAATCGGTGTCCTGGGTTCGAATCCGCCAGGCGCTTGCGCGAACCAGTTCCCCGTCCTCGCTCTCCAGCGACCCTTCCAGGAACTCGACCTTCTTGCCGGGGCGCACCACGCGCGCTCGCACTTTGAGTGGCACGAGGGGCAAGGGCCGCAAGATCTCGAAGGTCATGCGCACGAACTGGAATCCCTCTCGCCGCTCGCAGTTCTCCATCGCGCGCCCCAGCAGGGCGGCGGGCGGTCCGGCGTGCATCAGGTTGGGGTCCCAGGGGCCGCGCGTGAAGTCGGTGGGGACGAAGCGATCATTGTCGGGGACGAAGAAGGATTCGGGTGCCAAGGCGCATCACCTCATCGAGGATGTCTTCCCTGCGAGAAGGGTAGGACGTCAATCCATTCGACCGGTCAGGGTTTGCCTGTCCGACCCCATCCCACATGAACAGAGCGAATCATACCGGGGGGTTGATGGCGGCGGGCACGAGACGTCCGCGAGAGAAAGGGCTGACGGTTCGCCCGGCCAATGTCCTATCCTCGTCCCATGCTCTCCGCCCGGATCGACCCTCATGTCCACCTCTATCCACCCAGGCGGCTCAAGGGACTGATCGCCTGGTCGCGCACTTTCATGCCCGATCATCCCGTGCCTTTGGACGCGACAGCCGACGATCTGCTCGGTGAGTTGCGCCGGACGGGAGTGCGCCGGTGGATCAACCTAGTCTTCCCTCTCCAGCCGGGAGAGGCCGCGGGTCTGCATCGGTTCAACGCGGAGCTGGCGGAGCGCTGTCCCGAGATGAGCCCGTTTGGAGGCGTGCTGCCCTCCGATGAGGATCCACTCGCCGTTGCCAAGGAGGCCATCGAGACCTTCGGCATGGTGGGGCTGAAGTTCCATCCGATGGTCCAGCGCTTCTCTCCCGCCGACCCGGCGCTCGCCGGCGTCTTCGACTACCTTGAGGGAAAGGGGAAGGCCGTCTTCATCCACACCGGCTACGACCACTGGTTCGGCTGGCACCTGCCCGAGGAGGACATCGAGAGGTTGGTGGCCGGCCACCCGGGGCTTGCGTTCGTACTGGCGCACCTCTGGTTTCCCAGGATCGACTTCGCCTTCGACCTGGCCGAGCGATATCCCAACGTGTGGCTGGATGCGACCAACGTGTTCGGGGATCTCGCAATGGAGTGGTGGGTCGGCGCGGACCTTGGTGGCCAGGGCGGCGCGGGCTCCAGCGCGGATCCCGGGGGCCAGGCCGTGGCAGGGACCGATGTCCACTCCAGCGGAGACTCTGGCGTGGGCTCCGCCGCTGACCTTGGCGTTCACTCGGGCATCTACCCGCCCGCGGCCAAGCTACGCGAGGCAATGACTGAGGGGCTCTCTCGCCTGTCCCACCGGGTGATGTTCGGGACCGACCATCCGGTCGGGATGGGAGGACTCGAGCGTATCTACGCGGACTTCGATGCCTTCGGACTGGACAATGCCACACGTGAGCAGCTTCTGGCCGGAACGGCGACGGAGTTCCTCGATCGCTATGGGCGGTAGGGTGAGCGGAGGAAGCTTGGGCCCACCCTCGACCGGCCTTCGAAGTGTTCGACACTGTCGGCACTGGCGTTAGGGGGAGCGCAGTAGGTGCCAGGTCAACCATGACCGATTGTCAACATGTCCGGCGTCATCGCCGCGGCTGATAGCCCACACGCGGGAGGTGTGTGATATGACCCGTCCCTTCGCCATCACCTACGACTACCTCTGTCCGTTCGCCCGCAACGCCGTCGAATCCGTTGTCGAGGGATTGCGCGAGGGCAAGGATTGGCAGGTTCGCTTCCTACCCTTCTCACTTGCGCAGGTTCATGTTGCCGAGGGCGAGACGCCCGTCTGGGAACGTCCGGTGGGCGACCCGGCGAGCAGCGGGGTGCTGGCTCTCGCTTGGGGGATCGCCGTTCGTGAGGCCTTCCCGGAGTGCACCCTTGACTTCCACATGGGCGCGTTCGCGGCGCGACACGACGAGGGACGCGACATCAACGATGAGGCCGTGCTGCGCGAGGTGGCGGCATCAGTGGATCTGGAGCCCGACGCGGTGGTCGAGCGTGTGGCCACCGGGGAGCCAATGGCCATCCTCGGCCGGGAGCACGTCGAAGCGGTGACCAGTTGGGAGGTGTTTGGCGTGCCCACCTTCATCGAAGGCGAGGAGGCGGTTTTCGCCAGGCTCATGGAGCGCGGCAACGTCGGCGACGTGGAGCAGGTGCTCGGCCTGATTGGGGAGACGCGCCTGAACGAGTTCAAGCGGACGAGGATCCCCAGATAGCCGGGGTGCTCGCGCTTCTGCCAGTGAGGTGAAGATGCAGCGAGTGGGTTTCGTGGGTCTGGGGCACATGGGGGCGCCGATGGCGCGCCGGCTGCTCGCGAGTGGCTATCCGCTGACCGTGTGGAACCGCACGGAGTCCAAGGCTGCGGCGCTGGCCGTCGAGGGTGCCGTCGTTGCGGCCAATCCGGCTGGGCTGGCGGGTTCGGTGGACGTGGTGGTCACCATGGTGGCGGACCCGGAAGCTCTCCGCGCAGTGACCGCGGGTCCCGATGGTGTGCTGGCGGGAGCGGCGCGCGGGCTGACCCTGATCGACATGAGCACCGTGGGCCCCCGCGCCGCACGGGAGCTGGCCGAAGAATGCGATCGGCGGGGTGTCTCGTTCGTCGACGCGCCGGTTCTGCGCAGCGTGCCCGAGGCGGAGACGGGAAGGCTCCTGCTGATGGTTGGAGCGAAACCGGAGATCCTCGAGGAGCACCGGGCATTGCTCGAGACCTTCGGGCAAGTGATTCACTGCGGGGGTGTGGGTTCGGGCGCGGCCATGAAGCTGGTGGCCAACGCCAGCCTGGTCGGAGGAATGGCGGTGCTGGGCGAGGTGCTGGCGCTGGCTCGGGCGATGGGCCTGGCGGAGGGTCCGACCTTCGACGTGGTGATACAGACACCGGCCGGGAAGATCCTCGAACGCAAGGGCGACTACATCCGGAGCGGTCACCACGAGCCGGCAAACTTCCCGTTGCGGCTGGCCGCCAAGGATTCAGGGTTGGTGGGGGAAGTCGTGGAGGAGCTCGGGCTTACGTCGCCGGCTATAGACGCGGCGCGCAGGTGGCTGGAGAAGGCGCGCGAGCTGGGCCTAGGGGAGATGGACTACTCGGCGGTGGTCGAAGCGATCAAACAGGCCGGCCCGCGAGACTAGGCACGAGGACTCCGTCGTCTGCCGGATCAACCCCTGTGTCGAAGCGCGGGAGTGCAAGCGACACGTCCGCTGCGACAATCTCGCACCGCTGCGCCCGGAACATCTAGTCCTTGGTGGGGTCCAGGACCTGCAGCTTCTTGAAGTAGGTGCGGTAGAAGCCGCGGTCTCTCGACAGGAGACGGTCGGCGTGGGCGAGAGCGTGGGCCCCGATGAGGAAGTCGGCGATCATCCGCTCCCTCGCACCACCATGTCGCCTATAGGCTTTCCATTCGCTCCCCGCGGATAGGGCTGAAGGCACATCCACCGGACCGAATCGGACTCCAAGGCGATCCATCGCTTCGGCCGCGCGTGATGGTGATGGAAACCATGCCGCAACTTCGGCCCACACGACGTCGCAAGCTACGAGGCCCCCTTCACCGACACACCGCCGAAGGGCCTGGTTGGACAGATGTCCGAAGGTGGGGTCGGCGCCGAAGAAGTCGATGAGCACGTTGGTGTCCAGTGCGGTTATCAAGCCGAGTCCGCTTTCCCGCGCAGCTCGGCCATGATCTCGTCGGTGGAGCGGTCCAACTTGAGGATGCCGTAGAGGGCGTCCAACGGGTCTCGCGGGCTGGCCTTGCGGGCGACCAGCTTGCCGCCCTCCTCTTGGAAGTCCAAGACCTCGCCTGGGCGAATGCCCAAACGATCGCGCAGGGCCTTGGGAATGGTGACCTGGCCCTTCTCAGATACGAGAGACTTCATACCCGTAGAGTAAGAATTCCTACCTAGGTCGTCAACCCCCAAGGCCGATGGGCCCCGCGTCGGCGGAGCGCTCCTACGAGAAGAGCTTGTCCAGTCCTGCGGCGGTCCGCATCGCGTCCACGTACACGCAGTAGTTGGCGAAGCTGACGTCGGGAGGCACGTTGTGGTCGGGTCCCGGCAAGTACCCGCCGGACTCGAGCAGGAATGGCACCTTGCTCATGACTTCCCTCTCGATGGCCTGCCCGCCTTCGGCGATGGCGCGCTTGTCGATGCCGCCCATCAGGATCAGATCCCGCCCAAACCGCTTCCTCATTGCCACAGGGTCGCAGCCGGCCGCGATCTCCAATGGCCACAGGGCATTCACGCCACCCTCGATCCACAGCGGCGCCAGGTCGTCCACGTTGCCGTCGGAGTCCACGCAGATGACCTCGACGCCGCGCGAGCGCAGCATCTCGGTCAGCTTCTGATAGCGCGGCAGCAGGAACTTACGGAACGTCTCGGGCGAGATAAGCGGGCCGGCGCGGTAGCACATGTCCTCCCAGATCTGCACCGCCTCGATTCTCACGTCGGCGAGCAGGCGTTCCATCATGACCAGGTCGAACTCGAGGATATGGTCCATCATCTCCTCGACCCAGGCCGGCTCGTCGTGGAACGCGAACAGCAGTTCCTCAAGACCCATCCACTCGCGTGGCAAGCCGAAGAAGCCGGGGATCATGATCATCGAGGGGATATCGGAGGAGTTGATCTTCTTCGCGAATCCTGCCCAGTCGGGGGGCCAGCGCTCGGGCGAATGCGGATCCAGTCTCTTCTTGTACTCCTCCCAGTCATGCCGATCCTTCACCGGGTAGTCGAGGAAGCAGGGCATGGCGCTGGACCCCTTGACGGACTTGCGCGTGCGGCCGATCGGATCGAGCGTGGTGATGCTTCGCTCGTCCTCGGCCAGCACTGTTTCGTCGAACCGGGGCCAGACCGGCACCGAGTTCTCCGAGCCTCCGCCCAGCAGGCCGAGCAAGTCCTCCGGAGGAGCCGCGTGGATGAGGTCCAGGGAAAGCTCGCCCGAGGTGAACTCCTTGACCCAACCGAAAGTGCAGCCGATCTCGCCCACCTTGTGCAGGGTCCGGAACTTGAAGTAGCTGTCGAGATCCGCGGATCCAAGGCCCACGGCGGCAAGGACGAGGGTCGGGCGGAGATGCTCGGGGAACCCTTCGCCCAACCATCTCCTTGCGGTTTCCACCCAAAGGGAAGCGTTCAGAGAGCCGAAGAGAGCCAATTCCCCGGGCGTGTCGAACTTCGCTGCTTTGAGGAAGTGCTCCCTGTCGGATGGGATGTCGCTACGCGTAGCCATGACTCACCTTTCGTCGGCGTCCAACTCCACCCGGGCACACCCCTGGTCGGTTGAAGTGCTGTGATGAACGGTCAAGAGTGACCCCCCGTCGGATACCGTGGTCGCCTGCTCCGAGGGGCAGTTGCACGGCCTAGAAGTCCGTGACCGAGAAGAAATCCTTCTCCGGCGTGGCCTTCTCGAACTTCTGGTTGTGGATTCGGTAGAAGCCCGTGCCCGTCCGCGCGAGGTGGTGGGAAGGAGAGAAGCAGATCGGCGCCCCCAGCCCGTCGTTGTAGCCACACATGTTGTTGAGAACGTCCACCAGGCCGCGCCGGGTGATACCGGGCCCTGCCCTTTTCGCCGCTTCCTCGAACAACGCCATGTCGGCCCATGCCTTCAGGGTCTGCTCGTCCTCGGTTCGGTTCGGGACTCACCTCCGCACCTAGACGAGATCGAGAACGGCCGTGAGGCAGTCGATCACCGGGCCGTCCCAGTCCTCCGGGTCGATGCGATACACCTTCGCTCCTTCCTCGGACAGGGTGATCTGCACGGGTTTCATCCCCACCTTGAGCGCCCCGCTCAGTTCCTGGCTGCCGCCGTCACCCACATAGAGACACTCGGCCGGTGAGACCCCCAGTCTTTCGACGGCTCGCAGGTAGATGGCGGGGTCGGGCTTGGTGAGGTGTTCGACGCAGGAGAACACGGCCACATCGAACAGAGGCGCGAACGGAGTCCGGGGCCAGGCGAGCGCGATCTCGATGGTGCAGTCCGAGAGCAGCCCTGTCTTGATGCCTCGCCGGCGCAACTCTTCCAGCACCTCGATGGCGTGGGGGCGCGGAACGATCTCCTTGACCGTGTGCTCCAGGCGAATGGCGGCCGCCGTCACAATCGCGTCCGGGTCGGCCTTTCGTCCCAGTTGATTGCAGATGTACTCGAGGTTGCCCTCGATCGTGGACAGCTTGCCCGTGATTCGAAGGTCGAAGGTCCGCATCCACTGCGAGATGAGATCGTCGGGGGGCACGCCGAGAAGCTCGGCCATTGCGGTCAGCATCTCCCTGTACGCGGGCCGGGAGAAGCCGTCTATCAGGGTCCCGAAGAAGTCGAAGATGACCGCGCGCTTGCCCATGCCTCAGAGGATACAGGGGATCTCGGATTACCTCGTGGCGTTCGCGGGTTGCCGGCGGTCATGGAGGATTCGTTCGCGGAGGTCGCGAACTGCCGGTGGCCATGGAAGATCTCCGGTGGTCGCCGCGGACTGTCAGCCGTTGCTCCGGGTGGCATCCGTGGTGACGCAGGGACCTCCAGCGCACACGTCGATCAGCTCCCCGGTCAGCAGGAAGTGCGCCTTCTGGTCTGAGCCGTGGTTGTCCTTGCGCGGGTCTCCATGCGGGTCGCCTCCGGATTCCGAGGGGATATTGCCGGTGGGCGGCGTCAGATTCCCTCTGTCGGCGGCAAACCAGTAGACGGCATACGAGTACCCGGGCTTGCTGTAGGAGGCGGGCCAGAGGTCGAACATCGGATCCCGCGACCAGTGCATGTCCGCGGGCACCATCGGTGAGTGCATCCTCGCACCGATGGTTCTGGCCTCGACTTCGGCGGCGAAGTTGGAGACCTGGTGGTCCGAGAACGCGAGCTGCATCATCACCTGATGCTTGGGCGTGTTGGGGTACGGCCGGTCGGTCATGTGATGGGCGTAGCCGTTGGCCTCGGCCCTATCCCAAAGCATCTGGATGAGGTCGAAGGCGAGCATCTGCTCGGTGGAGTCGGGGTAGGTGGCGTAGAGCACCATCCCATAGGCACCTTCCCAGTCGGTGCTGCGCTGCAGCAGTGTCGAGTAGTTCATGCCGGTCACCCCGAGAACGGCCGTGGTGAAATCCACCGATAGGGCCGTCAGGGCCCCACCCATAATTCCCCCCTGGCTGTTGCCGTCATAGAAGAGCCGGCTCGTGTCGATCAGCGGCTTGCCCTCCGGCGTGCGAAACGCGGGATCGATGACCAGGCCCTGCGGGTGGATGAGCGCCCGGCCGAGGAAGAGGAAGTTCAGGAACCCTTGCTGGCCGCGATCGGCCAATGATCCGAAGTTGGACAGGTCGGCCAATATCACGCCAACGTTTGCGAGGTCCTCGAGCGCCATGCCGATCCAGTTGGTTGCGCACATGGCGAATCCGCGAAGGCGCATGTCCTCCGTGCTGCTCCCGGTGGCCTCTCCCATATCGCCCAAGAGCCCGTGGCCGTAGAGAGTTGGGCGGGCCGGTGTGGAAGCGGCGCCGTGAGGGATGTCGCACACGTACGGCACCTGGAGGTCGGGCTGCGCCTGACTTTGCACGGGGAGACCGTCGGTCGAGCCGAGGTAGTTCAGGCGCGAGCCCGGCAGCGCCACCGGCAGTGTCTCGCCGATCGGGTCCGGAATCGGTTGGGGAACGCCCAACTCGATGGATGCCTGCGGGGTGAGGTAGTTGGGCACGGTGACCGTGCCCTCGATGCGCCGGGCGGTGGCTCGGTTCTCGGCCTGGGTGAAGTCGGTGACCGTGTCCACGGTGAAGGCCGGAGAGCTGCCGGCCACCTTGACGTCGGCGAGGTTGGTGTCGCCGAGGCCGGCGAAGGCATCATCGCGGATGTGCAGCATGCGCTCCGAGAGGTTGCGCTCGCTTGCCACGGTGAAGTCCCAGGCGAGGCAGAGCGACTGGCGCTTCATCCCCGTCGCGGCGAGGTCGGAGAAGATGCGCTCCATCGCCGGGCGCCTGGCCTCGAAGTCGGGATCGAGGAGGTTGGCCGCGCCCACGTCCCGGTAGTTGGCGAATGCCTCCCCCGCGCCGATCGTCGAACCATCCGCGCGGCTCAAGTTGCGCAGGGCCACCACGTATCGAGTGCCTTCCTCGAAGTTGACCGCGGGCCTGATGATCAAGAGCCGCTTGTCGGCGGCAGTGCCGGCGTGGCTGTCCAGCTCCGACCAGAACGGATGGCGCTCGCCGGTGCGGGTATTGAGGATCACCATCGGTGCATCCGGCTCGAGCGACAGAGCGAGGTTGCTCACCTGGTCACGGTAGCGCTCGGGCAGAGACGTCGTGCCCCAGGTCTGATGCAGGTCGAGACCGGACACGAAGGTGAGGAGCATGGCTCCCGGTGAGAAACCGTCGTTGCGGTTCCACTCGGTGGGATCGATCGGCTTGCCGGCGGCGTTTCGCGGCGTGGAGAGCACGTTCAAGTTCACGCGCCGGCCGGTGGTTGTGCCGGGGTCGGCGGCGGTGAAGACGTTACTGGGGAACGGCAACAAGCAGTGGGTTGGGTCGATGGGATCGCAGCGCTGGGAGTCGGTGGCACCGGACAGAGTGACAATCAGCGCGCTTGCCTGAGCTGCGTCGGAGACCTTTCCCGCAGGCGTGGTGAAGGTCAGTCGCAGGTCGTAGGTGCCGGGATCTCCCGGCGCGGTCAGCGCCGCAGTCCGGGAGCCCGCCGTGGTGACGATACCCTTGCCGTCGGGGAAGTCGCTCCAGGCGCCTGTGGCAACCGGACTCGTCGAGCGGTAGGCGATCTCATATCTACCGGGGGTGTCCGTGGTGAAGCTCAAGGATGAGGGCGCGCCTTGAGTGAGTATCGCGGGTTGGTCGGCAGTGGGGCCGGTGATGGCCACCTGGGCGGGCCGGCTGCCCGTGGGCGGGCAGACGATGAGCGAACCGGGCTCCTCGTCCTGGGACTGCAGGCGCTCATCGGTGAGGAAGCGCAGCCTCAAATCGTAGGTGCCGGGCTGCTTCGGGGCGGGCAGGGTGATGGATGTGCGACCGGGACTCGCCGTGCCGCTGGCGGCCTTGTCGTGCACGGGGGACCATTTGCCGTCCTGGGCGAGGCGCTGGTCGACGGCGTAGGTCCCGGCGAGGTCGGTCTCAAAGGTGAGTCCGTACCCGGCACGCGTCTCGACGAGGGTGGGGTTGGTCGCGGTGGGCTCGACGACGTCGGCTCTGGCCGGCGGGTTGGTGGTCGCCCCCGAGCCGGCCGAGTTTCCTCCTGATGTTGAGGCGGTCTGGTTCCCGCCTCCCGCCGGCGCGGCCGGCGCGGCCAAGCTTGCGGATGCCGCGGAAACGGATCGGGCGTCCAGGCGGGCAGGCGTGGGGGTCGTGGCCCCAAGTGCGACCAGGGCTGTGACCGACAGGGCGGCGATCAGCGCCCGGAAGGCAGCGGCGTGGCGGATACCGTTTCGCATGAGAACCCCCCCGATTCAGGAATTTCGGATGTGGTGGCAGTACGCCCCATATGTTCGCCGTGGCGGGCCAGGACTCCTTCCCAAAGAGATGGGCCAGAAGCCGGTCGGGCGAGGCTACCAGGTGCGCGGGCTAGGCGCTGACCGAGGAGAGCGTCATCATGCCGACCGCGTTGCCCTGGACGTCCTGGAACATCGCCATCGCTCCCACGCCGGGGATGGGCATGGGGCCCATGAGTACCTTGCCTCCAAGCTCGGCCGCGCGGGCCAGCGAGGCGTCCAGGTCATCCACCTGCACGTAGACGGTCACATAGGCTGGGACACCCTCGGGGGATTGCATCAGGCCTCCCCCGACACTGCCCTGCTCTCCCTGAACCAGCATGTAGTTGGGGCCGCCCGGGGTCATGGTCCAACCGAACAACTCGGAGTAGAACAACTTGAGCTTGCCGAGATCAGGTCCGCCGATCTCCCAGTGAATGATTGGATGAGCCATGCCGCACGTCCCTGCTCGGCCACGAGCGTCCGATCCCCCGTGGCGCGTGTCTGTTCACGCATTCGCCGCACTTCGATGAGCAGTGTCCTACGGGGAAGCCTCCAAGACCAGGGTCAGCGCGCCTGCCGGCGAGCGGACCGCCGGGCTGCACCCGCCTGCGGCGCATCGGCGAGGCTATTGCGACAGTGGGCGTCCTTGGTATCGGTGTCTGTGGGCGTGGTTATTCGCGTTGGTGAGGCGATGAGTCCCGTCGTCCTCCCCGGGCATCGTGCCCCGGAAGGTATCGACGCGGTAGGCGGCGAATCCATTCTCGCCGGCAGGTCATGCGGCACTGATAGCATGCCGTCGGGAATCGAGGAGGATCGGGTTAGCCGGGGCACAGCCCAGCGCAACCGGGCCGCTGTGTCCCATCGACCGGAAGGGGATGGGCGATGCGCAGACCTAGAAGCCGGGGTCTAACCCTCATGGTGGTCGCGTCCGCACTCGTGCTCGTTTCCGGGCTGGGAGCGCAGGCGGGAACGTCCCGGCCGACAATGGGCACTCCCATGCGCTCTCCGGCCGGCCTGCTGGCGACCGGCCCGCGTGCCAACGGCACCGCCGTGCTGCCCAGCGGACGTTTCGTGACGCCAGTCGGGACCACCATCCCGGTCGACCTGCTCCCCCTGAATGCCTTCCTGTCTCGTGACGGCAAGCGGCTGTACGTGTCCAGCGAGGGCGGAGACGACGATCCGCGCGAGGAGGGCTACAACCGCTTCCTCACCGTCATCGACACCGCGACCCTGGCCAAGACGCGGGTGCGAAACGACTCCCTTCAGTATGGGATCGCCGAGAGCACCGACAGCCGAGAGGTCTACATATCGGAGGGAGCGACCGGCAAGGTGCGGGTGTTGAGCGTCTCCGGGAGCACTCTCAAGGACACGGGAAAGACGATCGACCTGGACTCGGCGGACTTCCCCTGGGGAATGGCCCTGCATCCGGCCGGCCGCTACCTCTACGTCGCGGGTTTCTCGGGCAACTCCATGAGCGTGGTCGACACTCAATCCAAGGCTCGGGTGGCCCGGCTGGATGTCGGCCATTTCCCGTACACGGTGGCCGTCTCACCCGACGGCAAGCGCGCCTACCTGTCCAACTGGGGCATGTACAACGCCGACGCCAATGATGCGACGCGGGAGTTGCCCGTGGAGCCGCCGCCTTTGACCGAGGCCGGCTACAACACCTCCAACTCCTCCTCGGTCTGGTCCTTCGATCTCTCCGACCCCGCGAACCCCAAGGTGGACAAGAAGATCAGTATCGGCTCGCCCGTGAACGGCTGGGACGTGCTTTCCGGCAGTCTGCCCTCATCCATGGCCGTCTCGCCCGACGGCAAGACCCTGGCCGTCAGCGCCTCCAACAACGACATAGTCGTGCTGCTGGACGCGGTGACCGGAGAGGTCAGGCGGACGATCTCCTTCCGGGCGGTCCAGGGGGGTCCCACGGGATCCCAACCCAACGCCATGGCGTGGTCGCCCAAGGGCGAGGCCCTCTTTGTGGCTGAGGGGGGACGAGACGCGATCGCCGTGGTGGACCCGGACAGCGGGTCCATTCGCGGTCGTATTCCCACGGGGTGGTACCCGGCGGCGGTCGCGATCTCTCCTGACGGCAATCGCATGTACGTGGCCAACGCCAAGGGACTGGGGCCGGGGCCCAATGGTGTGGAGGTGGCAGACACCGAGAAGTTCGATGTCGGCAACGTCGCGTATATAGGAAACAGGATCTTTGGGACCGTGTCGGTCATCGACCTGCCCGGGGCATGCGGCTCGCTGAGTGAGCTCAGTCGCAAGGTGGACGAGAACAACGGACTGGTCGCCGCCTCGGACGTGAAGAGCGGAGTGATCCCGGCTGCCTACGGACAGGGACCTTCCGAGAAGATCAAGCATGTGGTCTTCATCCTCAAGGAGAACCGCACCTACGACCAGGTCTTCGGGGATCTTGCCGGCACCGAGCGCGACGAGCGGCTGGCCTGGTATGCGGAGAAGGTGACGCCGAACCACCACGCCATGGCCAGGTCGTTCGCCCACGCCCAGAACTTCTACGACAACGGACAGGATTCATACGACGGTCACTTCTGGATCGACACCGGTCAGTCCAACGAGTTCGACCAGAAGGTGCACGTGACCGCCTGGAACGCCAACAAGTTGGAGGGCAACAAGTTCGTCACGGCTCCCGAGAACTTCCCGGAGGAGGGGGCGATCTGGAACAACCTGGCCAGGGCGGGCAAGACATTTCGAATCTACGGCGAGGCGGTCTGGCTGGTGGGGGTCTCACCCACGATTCTCACGCCTGGAGGCACGGGGGACCCGGGCCGCCCCGCTTCACTCATACCCGGCATCCAGCACCTGTACGGGAACATGAGCCTCACTTACCCGACGCAGGTCCACGACATGGCGTATGAGTCGACGGACAACGACAGGGCGGACGACTTCCTGCGGGAACTGGAGTTGTTCAATCAGACGGGCCAGATGCCGCAGTTCGTGTTCCTCTGGATGACGGCCGACCACACCCACGGCGCGGCGCCCGGCAAGCCCACTCCCGAAACCATGGTTGCCGACAACGACACGGCGCTGGGGCGGATGGTGGAGGGGCTGTCGCACTCGAGTTTTTGGGACGACATGGCGATCTTCATCACCGAGGACGACCCGCAGGACGGGCAGGATCACGTGGACGCCCATCGCACCATCCAGCTCGTCATCAGCCCCTACGCCAAGCACGGCTACGTCTCGAAAGTCCACTACGACAACATGTCCACCTTGAAGACGATGGACCTGATCCTGGGCGTCCCGCCTCTTTCCACACACGAACTGACGGCCACCGCGATGAATGACCTGTTCCAGTCCACTCCCCAGGCAGAGCCGCGATACACGAGCCTGCCCTCACGCATCACCCCCGAAATCAACCCCGAGCCCAGCCAGGCTGCCAACTCCAAACTGCGCAGTGCGGCAGAGCTGTCGCTGGACTTGGATCTCGGGATAGACGAGGGCGGGGAGATGCTTCAGGAGATCCTGCGCTTGCGCCATGAGGGGGCTCTGGAGGCCGGCAACCCCAACATCCCCGTGCTGGCAAACGTCCAGGAGCACCACCTGGCCAGTGGAGACCCCGTGCCGGCGAGCTTGACCGGCGCCAGGGGGAACGCGGAAGCATGTGGTCTGGGGGCGGCTTCGCCGGGCTCGCTTGCGCAGGGTGGGCGCCGGTTGCCGGCGACGGGTGCAGCGGGGGCCCTGATCGCCCTGCTGGTCTTGGCTGCGGCAGTCGCGACGCGGGGGACGCTGCGGAAGCATTCGGCCGGAGGGAGGAACTTTGCATAGGCGGTCAAGCTCAACTTCGCGGGTGCGCCCGCTGCTGGTTGTCGCGGGAGCGGCCGCTCTCTCCTTCGCCTTCGTGGGTGCGCCGGTCGTCGTGGCGCCTGTCGCCGCCGCACCGGCGCCGGCGCACGTCGTGGTGTTGGTGGTGGACGGCCTCAATCCACCCGAGGTGGGGGCCACCACTCCCAACATGGCGGCGCTGGCCGAGTCGGGCACGGTCTACGCGGAGTCTCGCTCGGTACTGGTGGCCGAAACCATTGTCAACCACGTGGCCATGATGACCGGCGGCTACCCGGATCGAAACGGAATACCGCTCAACAACTTCTGGGACCGCTCCGCCGCGTCTGAGTCGGTTGAGGCAAGCGACCCGAAGTTCCTCACCGCGGAGACGCTCTTCACGAGCATTCGCCGCCAGTGCCCCTCACTGGCAACCGCGGCGGTGCTATCCAAGACATACCTGCACGGCATCTTCTCGGGTGACGCCGACGGCGACGGCAAGGTGGATGCGGGCAACCTGTGGGAGCCGTCTCCGATCATCCCGGTCAGCAACCATGCGCCGGATGTTGCCACAGCACAGGCGGCAGTTGATGCTCTCGCCGACAAGCCGTCGCTGCTGTTCATCAACCTGGGAGACGTCGATCGCGCGGGGCACATCGATGCCACAGGTGCGACGGGCGTTCCCGTCGTCCGCCAGGCCGTGACCGAGGACACCGACGTGCAGGTCGGCCGGATCGTACAAGGCCTGAAGGACCAAGGGATGTGGGATTCCACCGTGCTGGTCCTGCTCTCCGACCACGGCATGGATTGGGGGCTGCCTCAGGACTACGTGCGGCTGTCCAGCGCTTTCGATGCGGATGCCTTGCTTGCCGGCTCGTACGTGATCGTGCAAAACGGTGGGTCCGACTCGGTCTACCTCAAGAACCAGTCTGATCCCGCGGCCGCGCAGCGGCTGAAGAAGATGCGCGAGATCGCGCTGGCGACCGAGGGAGTGGACGGCGCCTGGTATCGGTTGCCCAACGCGCTCGACGGCGGCGACGCCAACACCTTCGAGGGGGCTCATCCGGCCTGGCATCTCAACCTGGAGCGGACCGGCGATCTCATTGCGTTCTCCAAGCAGGGATGGCGTTTCTCCGACCCCTCCGACAGCTCCAACCCGCTGCCCGGCAACCACGGCCACTTCCTCACCCGGCACAGCTTCTTCGCCATCTCCGGCGGTGCGCCGATCGTGAAGAAGCAGACTGTTGCCGCCTCGCAGCCCTCGGTCGTCAACCCCATGGATGACACCACAAAGTTGCCCGAGCAGAGCGAGACGGTGGATGTGGCTCCGACCGCCGCGTGGTTGCTGGGTGTGAGCGACCCCGGGACCTTTGCGGGTAAGGCGGCTCAGTACCAGGGCCGCGTGCTCACCGAGGCGTTCAGCCAGCGGCCTGCACCGGCTTGCGTTCACGCCGCGTCGTTGCCGTCGGCTGTGGGAGCGGTAAGTAGCCGCCTGCCGGCCACCGGTGGATCCGCGTACGCCGCTTTGGCCCTACTGGCTCTGTTGGGGTCCGCGGCGATCGCCGGGAGACGTCTGACGGCCCGCGTCTAGGTCGCCAGGTCGCGTCGTTTGAATGCCACCACGGCCGCCACGAAGGCAAGCGCGGCGAAGCCGGCGAGAATGGCGGCCTGTGATAGATCCAGGCCGTGGCTGAGCGGCTGGTAGCCGACGGCCTGGTAGAAGAGGGTGCTCTTGCGGTAGAAGGCGTCGGTCAGGGTGCCCAGGGAGTAGAGGACGAAGCAGGCAACGGCGACTCCCGAAGCCGCGCCCACCCCGAAGGCGCGCTTGCCGGTGAGGCAGCCCAGCGCCATGGCCAGGTAGCCGAAGGCCAGTCCCAGCAGTACCTGACTGAGCATGGCGCCGGCCAGGTTAGCAGTGCTCACGTGGAGTCCCGCCAGGGGTCCCCCAAGCCAGACGCAGGCGAACATCACGATGCCGATCATCAGGGCGCCGGCGAGCATGGCGAGAGCCTTCTCCACCACTATCCGCACGCGAGAGATGGGCAGTGTCGCCAGCAGGTCGATTGTCTTGCGCTCCTCCTCGGTGCTGGTGGCGCCGCCGCCGAAGCCGATGGCGAAGACGAGGAAGATGATCGGCGCCACCATGGACATCATCTCGCTGTTCAAGTACCCGGGGCCCGAGCCGAAGTCCTGTATGCCGAAGATCTTACGCATCGCCTCCGGATAGGCCTCCAGGAATTTGTCGATGTTGGGCATGTGCGCGACCGAGGGGTAGACGGCGATGAACATGATCACCGTCAGCCCCACCCCGAGGCACCACCAGAAGAGCGACTTGCCTCGCTCATGCAAGGTCTTGCCGAAGAGGCTACGTAGCATCTTCGTCTCCGGTGACGCCGTAGTAGGAGAGGAAGATCTCCTCGAGGTCGGCCTCATGACTGGTCAGGCTCTCGACCTCGTGGCGACCCAGAGCCTTGACGAGTGCGTCCATCGATCCCTCCACCGCCAGGCGCAGCACCGTACCGTTGTCCTGAACCGAGCGCACACCGGGCAGGCCGGCGAACGAATCGGTGGGCACGGCCTGCGCGAAGGTGACTTCCACGCGGCGCAGGGCGCGGTCCTTGAGTGTCTTCATGGACTCAACGGCCACCAGGGTCCCGTCCCGGATGATGCCCACCCGGTCGGCGACGCGCTCCACTTCGCTCAGCACGTGGGAGGAGAGGAAGATTGTTCGGCCTTCTTCCGTGGCTTCCCTGAAGAGGTGATGGACCTCTTGCTGCACGAGCGGGTCCAGGCTACTGGTGGGCTCGTCGAGGATCAGCAATTCGGGACGGTGGAAGAAAGCGAGCAGCACCCCGATCTTCTGCTTGTTGCCCCTGGACAGCTCGGACATGTGCCGGGAAAGGTCGATATCCAGCCGCTCGCACAACTGGCGCACGTACGCCCAGTCGATCCCGCCGCGCATGCTGGCGCAGAACGTCAACACTTCCTTGCCGGTGAGTTGCTCGTAGAGCGCCAGCTCGCCGGGCAGGTAGCCCGTGCGCCGATGGACCTCCTCGGGCGAAGTGCGCGGGTTGATGCCGAGCACCCGGGCTTCACCTCGTGTGGGGCGGATCAAGTCGAGCAGCAGGCGAATAGTCGTGGTCTTTCCGGCGCCGTTCGGCCCGAGGAAGCCGAAGACCTCACCGGGGCGAACCTCGAGATTGAGGTCCAGCAGTCCCCGGTTCTTGCCGTAGAACTTGGTCAGGTTCTCGGTCCGGATTGCCGCGGGCTCGCTCATGGCCACAGTCTACTTTGCGACCCGCGGTCTTGAGGCGAGCGAAAGACGCATGATCGGGCGTGGCTTCGAACGGCGAGCCACTTCCTCGAATCCGACCTTGCGGAACATCGAGGCGATCCCGACGTAGGCGGTTGAGCTGTCAACCCGTCCAGAGTCTGGATCCATGGGGTAGCCCTCGACGATCTTCGCCCCCCGCTTCTTCGCGTAGCGCACGGCCCCACTCAGCAAAGCGCTTGCCACGCCTTGGTTTCGGTGGTGGCGGTCGACGAAGAAACAGGGGATCGACCACACTGGCCGGGTGTCCACGGCTCTGAGCGTGGGTGAGCGGTTTAGCCTGCCGAACTCCCCGCGAGGCGCGACCGAGCACCAGCCAACCGGCTCACCGTCGAGATAGCCGAGCAAACCCGGGACCCCGCTTTCGTCGACGATGGCCTTCATGGCCTTGCGGTTGCCCTCGCCCAGCAGGCGAGAGAACTCAGCTTGGGTCTCCCGCCACCACATGCACCAGCAACCGCCGCACGCGCCGTTGGGCCCGAACAACTTCGAGAAGTCCTCCCAACGCCCGGGAGTGAGGGGCAGAACCTGGAGGCGAGACCGGGATGGCATGGCTGTGCCGATACCTTCCTTACGCTTCGCGAGCGGCTCCAAGCTAAGCATTCGATGGCGCACTGGACCCAAAGCGGGTCGGGTGCGCGGCCAAGGTCAAGCGGGATGTGTGTCCGGCTGTGGGGGGGGCTCAGACGACTAGCGCCCGCGGCCTCCGCCGCCCCGGCCGAAGCCGGCACGCCCTCCGCGGCCCGCGGCCGCGGCCGCGCGCTTTTCCTTCTTTTCCTTCAGCCGCTGCTCCTGCTTCTTGTGGCCGCTGTCGTGTTTCTGCTTGCCCACTAGAGTCTCCTTGGCGTTGTGGTCGGCCACTACTCTACCCGCCGTCCGCGTTCCGTGCCCACAAGGGCCCCGTGTTCTGGGCAATTCGCGGTGCAATTGCCCAGCCCGTATCCCATGTCTGCGGGAACCCCTTGGCAGTCGAGACGGCCGCCCGTCTAGACCCTTCGGCTAGGCGGGCGCTTGCCGAACATGGAGCGTCGGCCGGTGTGAGTGCGGAAGACCACTCTCGGTGGGGCGACCTTCATGCCTTCCTGCTCGAACTCCTCGTGGAGCTGCAGGCGAGCGGCGATCCGGCTGACGTCACCGGCTTGGTCGGGCAGCACCAGCGTCACGCCCGTGCCGGTGCGCCCGGCGCGGGCCGTTCGGCCCACACGGTGCACGTAGGCCCTGTCGTCCTCGGGCGGGTCGAAATTGATCACGTGGGAGATCGAGTCCAGGTCCAGTCCACGTGCCGCGACATCGGTGGCGACCAGGGCGTCGATCCTGCCGGAGGAGAAGCGCGACAGGGCGCGCTCGCGGGCAGACTGGGTCATGCCGCCGTGCATGGCCGCCGCACCAACGCCTTTCGCGGTGAGCTTCTCGACCAGGCGGTCGGCCCCACGCTTGGTACGCACGAAGATCAGGGCCAGTTCGCGCTTCTCACCGAGCAGGCGCAAGAGGGCCTCGACCTTGTCGCCGTTGGGAACCGGCACGAAACGGTGCTCGGCCTCGTCCACGGTGTGAGTGGAGGAGGCGATCTCGTGGCGGCACGGGTCGGAGGTGTAGTTGCGAGCCATGCCGGCCACCGCGCCGTCAAGAGTGGCGGAGAAGAACATCGTCTGGCGCTCCTTCGGCAGGCGCGCCACGATGCGGTCGACCTGAGGTTGGAAGCCCATGTCGAGCATGCGGTCGGCCTCGTCCAGGACTAGCACGCGAACGCTGTCGAGCCTGACCGAACCCCGGTTCGCCAGGTCCTCCAGCCGGCCCGGCGTCGCGACCAGGATGTGGGCGCGAGCGGCGCGGCGTGCCTGGTCTGGGATGGGGACCCCACCGTAGACCGCGGCAACGTTGAGGCCCTTGGCCCTGGCCAGATCGGCCAGTTCCTCGGCCACCTGCGAGGCCAGCTCGCGAGTGGGCACAAGCACCAGTGCTGAGATCCTGGCCTTGACAGGGTTCACGCGCTCAACGATGGGGATGCCGAAGGCGATGGTCTTGCCCGAGCCCGTCTGGGAGCAGGCAAGCACGTCCCGTCCCGCCAGCGCATCGGGCAGCGCCAAGGTCTGGATGGCGAACGGGGAGTGGATGGAGCGTCTGGCTAGGGCCTCGACAACGGGCGCGGACACGCCAAGATCGAGGAAGGTGGATTCGGACACGCAGCCTCCTTCGCGGCTCATGGGCCGCCGACGGAATGGGGAGGGCTCAACTCACCCGATACCGTCATAAAGAAGGAGGGAGAACTGAAACCTCATGGACGGCAACTCGCCATCCAGGCACGCATCATAGCATGCGCCTCGCTGCTTTCCCGTATCCGGGAGACAACCTCCATGTCGTAGCCGCGACAAACGCGAGTCCCGTCAGGGGCGATGGAGGACTCTAGGCCTGTTCGAAGCGGCGGCTGTTGAGCTTGTGATACAGGGGCTTCAGCCGGGCGTAGGTTTCCTTGTACGCCGCGAAGAGAGTGTCGTAGACAGCGACGTGGTCGGGGCTCGGCTGGAAGACCTCCGCCGGCTTGACCGCCGAGGCAAGCGACTCGAAGTCGGGGTGGAGCCCCAGGCCCACGGCAGCGCAGAGCGCCGCGCCGACCGCGCCGGCCTCTTGCGTCTCCTGCACGGTCTCGACGCGCCGCTGGGTGACGTCGGCCATGATCTGCATCCAAGGCCTGCTCTTCGCGCCGCCTCCGATCACTCTCAGAGTCGGCAACTTCGCGCCGAAGTCGCGCTCGAGGATCTCGGTGACCCACCGCACGTTGTAGGAGACGCCCTCGTAGACGGAGCGCATCATGTGTGCCCGGGTGTGGTCCAGGCTCAGGTTGACGAACGTCGAGCGCACGAACTCGTCGTGGACGGGGGAGCGCTCTCCGTACATCCAGGGAGTGAAGAGCAGGTAGTTGGATCCGGCGGGGGCCTGGGCGGCATCGGCGTTCATCAGCGCGAACGCGGCGTCGCGGCCATCGCGCTTCTCCACCTCGCCGTACAACTCCTTGGCGGCCCACTCGACACACGCACCGGCGGTCTCCATCTCGGCCAGGATGATGTTGTGGCTGGGGTCCGCCGACTGAATGACGGCGATGCCGTGCTTGCCGGTGGGGCTGCTCTTCGTCACAACTGCGACCCAGCCCGATGTGCCGAGGTACAGGTGCCCGTCCCCTTCGCGCACCGCACCGGAGCCGACCGAGGCCGAGGGCACATCGCCCGCGCCTGCCACGACCGGGGTCCCCTCGGGCAGACCGCACTCGGAGGCCGCCTGTGCGGTGAGACCCCCGACGACGTCGATCGATCGGACCAACGATGGCAGTTTGGACGGGTCGATGCCGAAGTAGCGCATCATCCCGGACATCCATCTCTTCTTCTTGAGTTTGAACCCGAAGGCCGACGCGCCCGACCAGTCCATGACCATCCGGCCGGTGCTTCGCGCGATCAGGTAGCCGCCCACGTCCAGGAAGCAGGCCATCTTCGAGTAGACGTCCGGCTCGTGCTTCTTGAGCCACAGCAGCTTTGGGATGCCGTCCTTGCCGCTGATCTCGGCGCCGGCCGCCATCGCGAACGTCTTGGGTCCGCCGAGGCGTCGCATGACCTTGCGGGCTTCCTCCGAGGCGCGGTTGTCGATCCAGATGATCGCCGGGCGCAGGGGCTTGGCCTCGGCGCTCATGGGAACGATGCCGAGCATCTGGAAGCTGAAGGTCATGCAGGCGACGTCCTTACCCGAGATGCCGGTTCGCTCGAGAACTTCTCGCGTGGAGGCGGCGATGGCCCGCCACCAGTCCTCGGGTTCCTGCTCGGCCCAGTCGCTCTTGGGATAGTGGGTTTCGTAGGGGTGGATGCTCTTACCGACGACCCTTCCCCGCAGGTCGACGAGCGCGGCCTTGTTGCCGGAGGTCCCCACGTCGTGGGCGAGGATGTACTTGCCTTCTCGCGCGCCGCGAACCGGTTCCTGTGTCTCTGCGCTCACGCCTATCCCCCTGCTCCCAGAAGAGACGCCCTGGGATTCAAACCCCAGGGCGTCTCTTGGTCTGGCTCGCGAGTCCGCGTCTACTTGCCGAGGATCTTGAAGGCGTCTTGCCAGGCGGCAACGGCACTGCCGAGCTCGCCGTGCTGCTTGGCGGCTTCCTCCAGAGAGACGCCGGAGACGGCCGCGTCGATCGCCTGACGGAATGCCTGCGACCCGGCCCTCGGGCCTTGAGGGTGGCCGTGGATGGCGCCGCCGGTGCCGATGACGATATCTGGGCCGAGGTCACGAACGGCGTTGGAAACCATGGAGGGAGTGACACCACCGGACGGCATCGGCCACGCGGGGGCCATGTTGTACATGGGGAAGGTCAGGTTGCGAGCGACCTGCATGAACCTCTCCTGGAGCACCTGAGCCTTGCCGTAGGGAGCGGGGAAGACCACGATGTCGGCGCCCGCGAGGCGAGGCAGCTTGCCCAGAATCAGGTGTGAGCCCATTCCGTGCCAGCCCGGCATGTAGAAGGCGCCCGCCAGGTCCATGTGGGCGAGGATCGGCACGTTGATGGAGTCGTCCTCGGCCAGCGCCTGCATGACGGGAAGCCCGACGGCGAGGTAGTTGATCATCAGCCCGTTGACGCCAAGCTCGACGGCCTTCTTGGCGTTCTCGAGAACCTTGGGAACGCTGTCGGAGATGTTGCAGGTGTACAGGGTGTGCTCGCCCGTCTCCTCGAAGACCTGCTTCTCGACCTCCATGTAGGCCTTGACGCGGCCGAGGCAGGAGTTGAAGGAGGCGTCGGCGATCAGTTCGTCGTCCTTGATGATGTCGCAACCGCCGAGGGCGGCCTCACGGAACAGCTCCGTGCCGACCTCTAGGCTGTAGCCGGTGCAGGGCTTGATCATGTTGTTAAGGAGCGGCCGGCCCTCGACGCCCAGGAGCTTGCGCACGCCCGCGATGCCGAACCTCGGGCCCTTGAACCCGTCCACGAACTTCTTGGGCAGGTAGAGGTCGACGAGCTTGATCTTGCCGCCCATGGAGATGTTGCCGATGGCGGCGGTGAGCAGCATGGGGATCTGCGAGCCGATGTTGACCTCAGGGAAGGCAATCTGCACGCAGTACTGGCGCTCG